>JASHPJ010000084.1 GCA_030038195.1 Acidobacteriaceae bacterium | reverse complement strand
GCCGAGGGCAGATGCGCCGAAGTGAGCAGCGGCAAAATCCGGCTCGCATTGGCCACGGCTGTCTCCATTGCGGAGGCGCGCGCCCCAAACCCGCTGCGCAGCCATCGCCGCCACGCTTCAGCACTCGCATCGGGCTCGTAGAGCCTGCGGCCCCACACGCGATAATAGAGTTCAAATTTCTGCCAATCGTACCGGGGATTCAACGCCGCGTCCGCGTACGCGCAACGTCCGCCCGGCTGTCCTGATCCTTCGCGCCCCTTGAAGGTCAGCGGATCCATCAGGTCCATCCCGGCCGCTCCGCAAAAATGCGCGGTTCGTCCGTATGCCGCCGCCATCTCCGGATCGGCGCTCAACAAATGCCGCTGCGTTCCCGGAAAGACTCGGAACCACAGCTTGTACTTGCTCCCTGCTCGCAGAAAATCCGCATATCCATACCGCGTAAGCGAGCGCACGCCGGTGCTCAAGCTGAACGGCCCTTCGCCTGCATATCCCGGCCTGGGAATCTCCAGCGCGCGAATGTCTGCCTGCTGATAGCCAAGGCTCTGGTGCTCGGCAGAGTACTTCGCGCCCAGCTTCAGAGGCATCCCGGTCGCCGCCGCGATATCGATCATCTTCTGGTCCACGCCCTTGGCGTGCATATCGATCTCGACCGCGCGCCCGCAGCCGCGAATGCCCTCAAACAGCGTCGTCCAGAAGCCGTAGCTTCCTTCGGGGATTCCGCTCTCGCCATGCACGCGCACCGTCACCCCCTGAATCTCGGGGCACTCCTTCAGCACCGTCGCCAGCGCATCGCGGCAATACGCTGCGTGCGTCTCCGGCGTCAGGCCTTCGATGCGGTGATACGCTTGAGGACTGTCGGTCCACTGGTAAGCGTGCGTCCACAGCCCCAACTGGAAGTGCAGCCCGCGCGCGGCGGTCTGCGCGGCAACAAACTTCAGCGCGTCAAGATTCTTCTTCCGTTCATCGTCGCTCAGCGGACGCGGCGCCGGCAGCGCCGTCCCATCGGACTCGGCAAGCTGAATCACGCGGACGTCGTATCCCGGAACTTGCACGAGATACGGGTAGGGGAAGTGCAGATAATCGCTGGTCACGCCCTTGGGAAAGTCATATTCAAGACCGAATGCAAGGGAAAACCGGTTGAACCGGCAGGTGGCCAGCAGATCCAGATAGCCGAGCCAGAAGTCCCTGTCGTAGAGCCACGGCTTGTCTTCAAATTCACTGCAAAAATATCGGCTCACGCTGCGCAATTCGTTCGCGGGCTTTTCTTCGAATGGCTGCGCAACATGCAATGCCGCAGCCGGAGTTGCGTTGAACCGCACCCGCTCGGCCAATTCCAGCAAACCGTAGACAAAGCCCCGCGCGTCGCTGCCCGAGACGAGAATCGCAGGTACGTCCGCATACCGGCCCGGCGCTACGCGGAAAGTTTCTGCGACCGAAAGCTGCACGGTTCCATGCGAAAAATTCTTGCTCAAGCTCGATCCCGCAGAACTAACCAGAACATAAAACGCGATCCCGCGAACGGCGCCGGCGGATCGGACAACCCGGCACAATTTGCCTTTCATGGCCAGCGCGCTGCGCAGTTGTTCCGCGGCCCACTGCACCGCGGTCGAACCGGCCAGAGGATCGTTCGCATCAATCACGATGGCGTAGCCGCGGCCCGCCTGCGCCGGCGCGCGCTGCGCAATCGCACCCCTCGCCATTGCCGCCGCCGAAACCGCGCCCGCCACTTTCAAAAATTCTCTGCGCTTCATCGCGAATCTTGCCTCGCTCTCCGGCCCCTGCCTCCGATTCCCTAGAGCTGGTCGCATAAATACCCTCGGCGACCGAGAAATGTCCCTCGGGGCTAAAGCCCCAATGTTTATGGGGCTTTTACGGCACGACTAAAGTCGTGCCCTTTCAAAACCGGATTTATGCAGCCAGTTCTATTGCATAGTCCCTATTCTCTAGTCCTGCCTTCTATGCTGACAGATCTTCGTGTTCAGGCATTCCTCGGCGATGCGCAGCCGCTCCACCGGCCGGCCACCCACCAGGTGTTCCCGCACAATCTCCTCGGCGTCTTCCGGCTTCACATTGCCGTACCACACCGCGTCGGGATAGACCACCACCGTTGGCCCATGCTCGCACTGGTCCAGGCAGCCGGATTTGTTGATCCGCACTCTCATGCCCAACCCGGCCTCATCGGCCAGTTTCTTGAGCCGCGTGTGCAGGTCGCTCTTTCCATCGCTTGTGCAGCTCGGGCGCGGCGCATCGGCGGGACGGACATTATGGCAGACAAAAACATGGCGCTCAAACGCAGGCAAGCGGCAATCCTCCGGTTTCGATATAGTTCCAGACTACAGCGCTTCCACCGTTGCTGCACCCTCCAGGCGGCAGGGGCTAACCGGGATCTTGTCCCTGGTAAAAACCACTTTGCCGGCGCCCGAGCCGGCTATAGCTTACCGGGGAAGCGCTCTAACGGTCACCCGATATCTCCCGGCCGGGCCAATTTCGGCGGCCAAAGATTTCCTGGGTCCCAACCCCGCCCCCATCTGCGAGAATGTGTGTTTAGCGATGAGTACCGATAATCTTCTCTCTCTCAAAGACGATATGGTGGCTTTCATTGAAGGCCATGGTCTGCGCCGCCTTCCCGGTTACGTCACCGACGACATTCCGTCCGTTTTGTGGGAGGGCCGCGGCAATCCCGACGCGTGGAAAGATTTTGTCGAAATGGCGAAGCATGTGGGCACGCCTTTCGTCACTTTCAGCGAAATGACGCTTGATCGTGAAGAGCTCGATGCGCTCGTTGAA
>JASHPJ010000083.1 GCA_030038195.1 Acidobacteriaceae bacterium | reverse complement strand
CCCCTTCGGCGCTGCGCCGCTACTGGCCCGGGCAGTTCGCTACAGTGCAAAAATAACTGCGGCGGAGGCTCAATGCGCGTAGCACGGAACCTCCGCCGAAGATTGCTGCGTGAGAAGAGAATTGCTGCATGAAAAATGGATCTCCCTACTTGCCCGTGTAGATCACGCGCCAGATGCTGCGCGAGCCGTCGTCGGTCACGTAGAGCGCGCCGTCGTGGCCCACCGTCACGCCCACCGGCCGGCCCCATACCTGGCCCTGGGGCGTTACGAAGCCGGTGAGGAAGTCTTCGTACTCGCCCAGCGCCTTGCCATCCTTCATCGGGATCATGATGACCTCATAGCCGCCGCGGCGGGCGCGGTTCCAAGAGCCGTGCTCGGAGGCAAAGCCGTCGCCTTCGAACTCCGCCGGAAAGTTGGCTGAGTGATTGGGATAGAAGGTCAGACCCAGCGAGGCCATGTGCGGCTGCACCAGCACGTCCGGCGTGATCACCCTGGAGCCGATATCGACACGCTTGCAGCTCACGGCGTGAAGCGCGGAGAGCGGGGCGGTCAACTGCGGGTTCGGGCCGGTGCCGTCGGCGCAGGGCTGCGGCAGGCGCGGGTCCTTGTGGTTGCCGGTGTAGTACCACGGCCAGCCGTAGAAGCCGCCTTCTTCCACGTGGGTCACGTAGTCGGGAGGCAGGTTGCTGCCCAACTGGTCGCGTTCGTTAGTGGAGCACCAGAGCTGCCCGGTGATCGGGTTGATGGCCTCGCCTACGCAGTTGCGGATGCCGTAAGCGTAGACCTCGACGAACTTGCCGGCTGGCGTGAACTCGAGCACGTCGGCGCGGTGGAACTCGCGCGGATGCGTGTCCGGATCGTCGATATTCGAGCCGCTGCCCACCGATACCAGCATGTGCTGACCGTCGGCAGTAAAGGCCACGTCGCGGGTCCAGTGGCCGCCGCCGCGCAACTGCGCATAGCCGGGAATCTCCGGCACAACCACCTCGGGCGCCGGGTTTTCGGCCTTCAGCTCGCCAGATTTATAGGCGAAGCGCACGATCTGCGTCGCCGTGCCAACGTAAATCCATTGCGGGTCCGGGCCGGAAGGATAGAACGCGATGCCGAAGGGATGATCCAGCCCGCTGGCGAACTCGCTGACGATCTGTGCCTTGCCTTCCGGAGTGACGCCGCGCAGGATGAAGATCGATCCCGCCTGCGAATCGGCTACGAACAGGTCCCCGTTGGGCGCGGTGTGAATGATGCGCGGCATCACGAATGTGCCGGAGGTGGGGCCGTAGGTCTTGCGCGTGTCGTCCGCGCGCTGCATTGGCGTGGCTGCGTCGCCGCCTGCATAGAGCTCGACCCTGAATCCCGGCGGCGCAATGGGCCAAGCGTTCTTGGGACGGTTGATGAGGGTTGGGCCGTTGTCCACGGATTGGGTGGCAAAGGGCGCAGGCAGATCGGCCGGGGTGATCTTGCGCATGGTGCCCGGTTGCTGCTGGCTCCAGTCGGCAAAGGCAGCGGACCCGGTGATGACCTGCTGCGCAGGGAGCAGCGTGCCGGTCAAAGCAGCACAAACAGCGAGAGAAACATGGAGTTTCATGGGAAGATGCCTCGGGATTTTGGATTCAGGCGAGCGGACGGGCGGTCGTCACACCGATCATACCGGATAGGATTCGGCTGCCTGCCGGCCTGCTTCATGAGGACTGTCTGCGTATTTCCATGTGAACTCGCATTGAATCGAGCATCGGAGCCGTAGACAAGCAGTGTAGAGGAGAGTTTCTCGTTTCTTCCTGCGCGTGGTGTATTTCGTATTACTATCCCGATATGCGTTCCATTGCTGTGCGTTTTGCCTGGGTCCTCTCGGTTGCTGCAGGCTCCGAAGGCCGTGGCCAGCGTGCCGGCGCGCGTGCCCGCCCGGCTATTCCCTAATATCCGGCGCTGCATTACGCTGAAGATATGGAGTTCAAAGTAAGCGAGCTCGAGCGGGAACCGGTCGAGTTCGACCTCGAACTGCCGCCGGGCGCGATCGATTTCGGCGAAGAGGCTGAACAAGCCGGTCCGCTGGCCGCCTCGGGCCGGGCAGAGGTAATTCACGAACATCGTGGCCCCAGGGAGATCGTTGCCGACATCCGGCTCAGGGGCCAGTTCTCCGGCAGAGTGCATGTCCCCTGCGCCCGCTGCGTGGAGCCGGTGGAGATTCCGCTGGCGGCTGAGTTCGACCTGATCTTCCGCCCGGTAGGGGCCGATTCCGACATGGGCGAGCGCTCCATCTCAGCGCCGGAGACGGAAATCGGTTATTATCAAAAAGACAGTCTTGCGCTTGAGGATGTGCTGCGCGAGCAGGTGCTTTTGTCCCTGCCGGTCAGGACGCTGTGCAAGCCCGACTGCAAGGGACTTTGCCCGCGCTGCGGCGCGAACCGCAACAGCCAGCCCTGCCACTGCGAAGAGAGTCCGAGCGACCTCCGCTGGGAAGCGCTGGCCGGTCTTCGCAGCCGGATCAAGTCCTGAAGAATCAAGACCCTCCGGGAGTTTTGAGGGTGCTCCACCCTGGCCCAGGCCGAAAAGTTCAGGGTGCTCCATCCTTTCGCGTTTGCCGCGGCGAATGCGGAAAAATGGGCAGCCATGCGGAGCGACGAAAGGAATTTTGAGTCATGCCGAATCCGAAAAGGCGCCACTCTGCGCGCCGCACCGCCAACCGCCGCGCACACGACTTTCTGACCGCCAGCGGCCTCTCCGAGTGTCCCAACTGCCACGAGAAAAAGCTGCCACATCGCGCCTGCCCCAAGTGCGGAGCGTATAAGGGCCGCGCCGTTCTGGACGTGAAGGAAGCCACCAAGTAATATTCGAGAGCCATGCTCTACGACATCGCGCTGGACGCAGTCGGTTCCGATAAGGCCCCAGAGCCGGAGATACGGGGAGCCATCCTCGCCTGCCGGGCTCTGCCCGTGCGGGTCCACATGGTAGGTCCCGAGCCCGAGCTTCGCGACCTGCTGGACGAGCACCTCGAAAATGAAGAGCTGCCCATCGTCATTCACCACGCCTCTGAGCGCATTGGGATGGACGAAAAGGCGGCGCACGCCGTCCGCATCAAGAAGGACAGCTCCATGCGCGTCGGCCTTAAGCTGGTGCGCGAGGGCGCAGCAGCGGGTTTTGTGACGGCCGGCAACACCGGCGCGGCCATGGCCACGGCCAAGATGGTTCTGGGCGCGCTGCCCGGCGTCGACCGTCCGGCGCTGGCCACGCCCATGCCCACCTCCAAGGGGGGCAATCCCTGCGTGCTGCTTGACGTGGGCGCGAACGTGGACTGCAAGGCGCACAACCTGGAGCAGTTCGCCGTGATGGGCGAGATGTATGCCCGCAGCGTGCTCAAGATTCACCAGCCGCGCGTGGGCCTGCTCTCCATCGGCGAAGAAGAGACCAAGGGTAACGACCTCACTCGCGAGGCCTTTCCGCTGCTCAAGGCGCTGCCCATTCACTTTATCGGCAACGTGGAGGGCCGCGACATCTTCAACGGCCAGGCCGACGTGATCGTGTGCGACGGATTCGTAGGCAACGTAGCGCTCAAGACCAGCGAAGGCATCGGCCGTTTTGTCCGCGATGTGCTGCGCGAGTCGCTCACGCGCACGGTCACGGCCCAGGTGGGTGCGCTGCTCTCGCGGCGGGCCTTCAATGATTTCCGCCGCCGCCTGGACTACACCGAATACGGCGGCGCGCCGCTCTTAGGCGTGCGCGGCGTGTGCATCATCGGTCACGGCTCGTCGAACGACAACGCCATCTACAACGGCATCCGCGTGGCCTACGAGTTTGCCCGCGCTGGCACCAACCAGCGCATCGAGCAGGAGTTCGCCAACCGCCCGCGCCGTGACCCGCACAGCCACACCGACGGCCCCGACGCGACCATCCAATAAGCAGTAGTCAGTCGTCAGTTTTCAGTGATCAGTGATGGAATCTGAGTCTGCGCCGGAGTTGAAATTCGATGCGTCGGCGCTGGACCGGCTTGCCTGCCCGGCCTGCTTCGGCGTCCTTCGTGCGGATGCACAGTACGTGCTTTGCGTAAGCTGTGGCCGTATTTATCCAATCATCGATGGCATTCCGGTTTTGATCGTCGAGCGCGCAGAGATCGCAGGTTCGAGCAAGGCACCGAAGCATTAGAGAAGCTCTGATCAGGTGCAAGAATTCGTGAACCTCATCCCACTGGGGGTTATAGTGGTTCTCCAATTGGTATAGAGCGGAGCCATGACCCTCAAGTGGCGTTTTCCCTAAGAAAACGCCATCCGCCGCGGCGGACACGCCTGCTGAAACTGCACAGAAATTGGAGAACCGCTCTAAATCCCCATTCATCCTGCTGGTTTTATCGGCACGGCTGAAGCCGTGCCCTTTCAAAGCTGTGAGTTTTTATCTGCCTGGGAAGCCGTGCCCTTGCAAAGAATATTATTTCGACGCATATCAGCGCCGCCGGTAAAACGGCAGAACGATCAGCGCGGCGAAGCCGGTGGCCACGAGCAGTGCCAGCGCAAGCAGGCTGTAGAGAAGCGTGAGGCTGGGGCCCTGCGAAGGCTCTTCGACGGCATCATCTTTTTTAACCCGCTCCAGATCACTCATATTTAAGCGCCTCCACTGGGTCCATCTGCGCCGCGCGGGTAGCGGGAACCGTGCCGAAGATCACGCCTACCAGCGTGGCCGCGGTAAGGGCGATCAGCACAGAGAGCCACGAGAACGGCAAAGCGTAATCGGTAAAGAAGCGGATGGAAAGCGGCAGCATGAGGCCCAGCATGGTGCCCACAACGCCGCCGGTCAGCGAGATGATCACCGCTTCGGTCAGAAACTGGAGCTTGATCTCGCGGTACGTCGCGCCCAGCGCCTTGCGGATGCCGATCTCGCGGATGCGCGCGCGCACGTTGGCCAGCATGATATTCATAATGCCCACGCCGCCCACGGCCAGCGTGACACAGGCGACGAGAACCAGCACGACGGTGAGCGCGTCGGCAATCTCCGCCGCCATATTCAACAGCTCAGTCAATGTTTGCGCCTTGTAAACCGAAGTTGGCCGGTGGCGCGACTTGACGATGCGCACCACTTCTCTGGCCGCGTCCTGCACTTCAGGCATACTGCGCATGGAAAAGTAAATCTGGTTCACGCGCTCGGTTCCAGTGAAGTAGCGGGCCACGGAAAAGGGCACCAGGATAGTCTCGTCCTCGATCTCCGACTGGCCGAAGTCGGTTACCGCTTCCTTGAATACGCCGATGATCGTGAAGGGAATGCCCTGGATCTCGAAGGTCTGGCCCACGGCCTCGTCGTCGCTGCCGTAGCGCTCGTGCGCAAAGGGCTGCGTGACCACCGCGCAGTGCAGATGCGCCGTATCGTCGGTCTGGTCGAAGAAGCGGCCCACCGTCACAACGAGGTTGCGAATCTTCTGGTAGTCGGGATCCACGCCCAGCACCAGCGTGTCTTTCACCACGCCGTTGCCAAAGCTGATGCTGTCATGCATGGCCAGCACGGGCGACGAGTACATGACGCTGGGCAACTGCTGATCGACGGCCTTCTCGTCGTCGCGGGTCAGGTAGTCGTTGTAGCGCACGCGCTCGGCGGGAGTGGTTCCGCCGCCGGCATATTCGAG
>JASHPJ010000082.1 GCA_030038195.1 Acidobacteriaceae bacterium | reverse complement strand
GCGCAAAACCGAAGTTCGCCATGGCCCGCGCCGCCGCTCCGATATTCAGCGGATTACGCGGCGATACAAGCACCACTTCGATCCGTTCGCGTTGGGCCGGTGTGAGCAACCATTCATTTTAGAGCCTGCTCCATCGCGTAACTTGCTACACTTGCAGGCACAGATGGGTTCCGGCAACAACTCACTCGAAGCCATCGCTGACGCGCTCTGCGCCACGGCGCGCTGGTGCTACGCACGCAACTGGGCGCCGGCCACCAGCGGCAACTTCAGCTTCCGCGCCGGCTCGCGCGTCTTCATCACCCCCTCGGGCCTGGATAAAGGCATCGTCACGCCCGCGCACCTGCTGGAAGTGAATCAGGAGGGCCGCGCCGTGGCCGGCGCCGGCAAGCCCTCGGCGGAAACCGGCCTGCACCTGGTCATCTACCGCATGCACCCGCAGACCGGTGCCATCCTTCATGTCCACACCATCTGGAATACGCTGCTTTCGGGCCGCTACGCGCCGCAAGGCTATCTCTCCATCGAGGGCTACGAGATTCTCAAAGGCCTCTCCGGTGTAATGACCCACGCACACCTTGAGCGCGTGCCCATTCTCGAAAACTCACAGGACTACGCCGAGCTGAGCCGGAATATGGCCGACGCCCTCGACGAATATCCGCATACTCACGGGGTTCTGCTGAGCCGCCACGGGCTGTATACTTGGGGGCAGTCGGTGTCTGAGGCGCGCCGTCATCTGGAGGCTCTCGAATTTCTCTTCGAAATCGAAGGCCGCAGGGCTCTGAGCCAGGACCTCGTCCTGCCCGACATACTGGCTTGAGGCTGGCCTGACGCCGCCCCCGCGAAAGGAGCAACCATGGCCGTCCTTCGCTTCCCGGATCAGAATCGCACCATCGAAAACGAAGCCGAGATTCGCGCCGAGCTTGCAACCGCCGGCATTGACTACGAGCGCTGGAGCCTGGATCGCGTCCCCGCCGGCTGCTCCGCGGAACAGGTGCTGGCCGCCTACGCCGCCGAGATCGACGCGATGAAGCGCCGCGGCGGCTACGTCACCGCCGACGTCATCGACGTGACCCCCGAAACGCCCAACCTCGACGCCATGCTCGCCCGCTTTGACAAGGAACATACGCACTCCGAAGACGAGGTCCGCTTCATCCTCGCAGGTCGTGGCATCTTTTTCCTGGTTTTGGACAAAGGTGTCGCTGCAGTCGAGGTTCATCCCGGCGACATGCTCCGCGTGCCGCGCGACACACGCCACTGGTTCACGCTGTGCGCCGATCGCCGCATCCGCGCCATCCGCTGGTTCCAGGACACGACCGGCTGGACCCCGCACTACACCGGCTCGGGCGTCGACCAGGTCTACCAGCCGCTGTGCTTCGGGCCTGCGTATCTGGGGCCGCGCGTCGAGACGGCGATCGACAATTCGATCCGCGCGTAATGGCTCCGGCGTACAAGCTTTATTTACTCGATGTGGAAGGCACTGTCGCGCCCATTGCGCTGGTGACCGAGCAGCTTTTTCCATATGCCCGCGCTCACTTCGCTGAGTTTCTTGAAGAGAACATCAGCAACCCCGCCGTCGCCGCCGACCTCGCGCTCTTAGCCGAAGAGAACAAGACCGAAACCGATCCCGACCGCCCACGCATAGAGATTCCAGACCTGTCACAGAACCTCCGTGCCCCATCCTTTCGCCTTTTTTCTGGCGAAAGGGTGGGAACCGCAGACCCCGCGCAAAGCATAAGCCCCGCACTCGCCTACCTCCTCTGGCTCATGGACCGCGACCGCAAATCCACCGCGCTCAAAAGCCTGCAGGGCAAGATATGGAAGGCTGGCTTCGAGTCAGGAGAGTTGAAGGGGACGTTGTTTGCGGATGTGCCGGAGGCCTTTGCGCGCTGGGCCGCGCAGGGCAAGGTTGCAATTTACTCGTCGGGCTCGGTTGAGGCGCAGCAGCTCCTGTTCCGCCACTCGAACTACGGTGACCTGACGCCGCATATCTCCGGCTACTTCGATACGCGCACCGGTCCCAAGGCGTCGAGCGCGAGCTACACTGCCATCGCCACTGCAATGAGAGTTAAACCTGCTGAAACCATCTTTTTTTCGGATGTGGTGCGCGAGCTGGATGCGGCCCGAGAAGCGGGCTTCGCCACGCGTTTAGTCATCCGCGAAGGCAACGCGCCGGTGGAGGATGCACACGGACACAGAGTAATTAAATCCCTGGCGCTGATTTAGGCTTTAAGTAACATGCTCTGGACCAACCCAGCCGCAGCCGCGTTAAACGAGATCCGCGAAGCGCCCATCGTGCGCTTCTCGCTGCTGGCCTTCAGCTCGGTCTTCTTTCTTGTCGATCCTTTTGCGGCGATTGGATCGTTTCTGGCTATCACTGCCGGGGCCGATGCGGCGCGACGCAGGCGCATGGCCCGCAAAGGCGCGATTACCTGCTTCATCGTGCTCACCACCTTCGCCATCGCCGGCCAGCTTATCTTCCGCATGTTTGGCATCACGCTACCGGCCTTTGAAGTGGCCGGAGGGCTCATCCTTCTGCTCATCGGCCTGGACATGCTCGAAGCCCGCCGCTCGCCCACGCAGGAGACCACCGGCGAGGCCGAAGAGGGCGCAGCCAAGGAAGACGCGGGCATCGTCCCGCTCGGAATCCCCATGCTGGCCGGTCCCGGCGCCATCTCGTCGGTGATGGTGCTGGTGGGCCAGGTGCCCACGTTCTGGGGATGGCAGATGGGCGCGATTCTTGCTTCCATCGCCATTACGGCGTTTACCAGCTACTGGGTGCTGGCCGGCGCCGGGCGCGTGCGCGGCGTGATGGGCGAGACCGGTATCCGCATCCTGGTGCGCATCATGGGCCTGCTGCTGGTGGCCCTGGCCATGCAGTTCTTTGTGAATGGACTGACGGATCTGGGGCTGCTGCCGAGGAGATAGCAAGTTAGTCTCCGCTGCGCGGAGTGTAGCAAGTTAGCGGGGTTTTGGCAGGTGGACTGCATTGGCTTTTGCGTTTGCCGATAGCCAGCTTTCCACAGAATCCTCATCTTTCCACAGGCATTTGGCTTGTGTTTGCGGCCGGTCGTTGCTATTCTCGAAAAGTTGCAACCGATGAGGGCCGCGAGGCCATTCAAAGGCTTGCAAATGAGACTAGCCTGTGCTACTCTCAATAAGTTGCAAGTAGGGCAGTGGAGCCTCCCGGTGGCCCGGAGCAAGATATGCGGGCCTGCCCCGTCTGAGGGAAGTGGGAAGCTGGTTCGCTGGGCCAGGTGAGGTTGGCGTCTTAAGAATGTTTGTCGTCTACCCCTGGGCCCCTGTAGGGAATCCCTAGAGAGAACAAGCCATTGCAAGACCCGGAAGCCGATGCTTCTGCGCGCCTTAGCGGCGTGGGTAGTTTGCTGGTTGCTCTTTGATATTTTGCGCGGCGCGACCGCTCCGCGGTTTTACTCTTCAGATTGGCTTCGAGGCTGATCCGATAGGAAAGCCCGGTGACGTGCAAGTCTATGAATCGAATGGTTCTAATGGCTTGAAAGAAAATTGGGATTTTGGCTTGACCGGTAGCCGGAACTTCGATAGTCTTAAAAAGTTCGCGCCAAAACGCCGGCGACTCAATATGAGTCCTAGATGTCGGCCAGCGCATCCAGTTCGAGGACACTCCGGCTGCACAGCCGGAGCCTCGATCCCAAGGGTTCCGCCCAGGCGGATCGCCCTCAAGGATCTTTGACAAATTGGTTGAACGTGCCAGTCGTGAGATGCGATCGGGTTTGGCTTGATCAATCTCACAAGGTAAGGTGCCTGGCGCCCCTTTCGAGAGAAAGCGCGCGCAGGCACGATCGATCTGTTTCCGACCTCCGTCGGAAGGATCGATTTCAGGCTTCAAACGAGAGTTTGATCCTGGCTC
>JASHPJ010000081.1 GCA_030038195.1 Acidobacteriaceae bacterium | reverse complement strand
TGGCATGCGCTTGGCTCCGCCTCAAGCTATATGTGGATACGCCCTAGCGAGATGGCTTTTTCTTGTTGAAAAAGCCATTTAGCTTCCCGGCTCCGGAGTACAGCAACTGTGAAACCGCTGTAGCCTCCGAGGGATGTTTTTAGCAGCTTGCATTCCCGCAGAGGCTATTGACTCCTGCAAATGGAATGTCCTATGTCATGAGAAAGGCAACCGCAGATCCTTCGACTGCGTCCGCCGCGCGGGACTTCGCTCAGGATGACAACCGAACATTATTATTTATGCAGCAATCAATAAAGTCATCTTTATTTCCGGCCTTATCGGCCCGGCTGAACAAAGGCTCTTGCCTTGCTCGGAAGAGTTTTTAGACAGGTTCTTAGCGCTCCTTCAGCCCCAACGCCTCCACCGTCTGCGGATCGACCACCGACTTGCCGTCCTTGTCTTTCACGGCAACGCCAAAACCGTTGTGATAATCCCACATCGCCCAGCCGATCGAATCGGCTTCGAGCGCCGTGCGCACGTCGCGAATCCAGTTGGTGCGCGAAACCGGGTCGGAATAGGCGCGGTAGGCGCCAAACTCGTTGCAGATGAGCGGCACATGGTTGGCGCTGGCCCACGCGGCGGCTTCGTCGATCAGCAGCCGGATGCGGTGCCCGTCCCAATGGTCGAGCCAGTAGTTCTCGAGCTGGTAGCGATTGGCCGGCTCAGGCACTTCTTTGAGCAGTTCCTGCATCGAGCTCTCGGTGGGCGGATAGGGAATGCCATGCTCGTAGCTCCACCACGGCACGCCCCATCCCGCTCCCTGGTGCGTGAACTCGTGCGGATCGTAGAAGTGAAAGTTGTAGATCACGTTGCCGTCGGCGAGCGGGTGCATGGCCAGCAGATCCACAATGTCCGAGTAATTCGGCCCGGTAGCGATGATCGTGTTATGCGGCGCAGCTTCGCGGATGGCCGCGGCCACGCGCGCCTGAATGCCGGCCCAGCGGTACGAATCGTTCTGCTCCGGCTCATTGAGAATCTCGAAGAAGACGCGCTCCGGGTCGCGGTCCGCATAGTGCGCCGCCAGCTTGCGCCACAGCATTACAAAGCGGTCCACGGCGTTGTTGTCCGTGCGCATCGCCTGCTTGTAGCTGTCCTCGGGGTGCACGTCGATGGTGACGGCCATGCTGTCGGCAAGAATCGTATCGACTGCGCGGTCCAGGCGGGGAATAAAGTCCGCGTCGGGACCGCCGAAGCCGGCCGGCGCGCCATGCTGTATCGCATCCATGCTGAAGAAAGAGATACCCAGCGGTACAGCGTCGATGCTGAGCCGCACGTTATCAAAGCCCAGGCGGGCGATGGTCGCAATGTCGTCAGGAGTGGTTTCCGTATCTGTGTGGTGCGCCGAGTAGTCGCCGGGATTCTGCGAGAACCAGTGTGAGACGTTGATGCCGCGTTTAAGGTGCTGCGCGCGGGCAAACGCAGTCTGAAGCTCCGCGGCGCGGTCCTGCGCGGCTGCGGGAATCGCCACGGCAAGGAGAATGACGAAAGAACACAAGCGGGAATACATGGCCAGATACCTCCTGTGCTCGCAGAGAACACCAACCGGAGATAACGATATCACGCATGGCCCGGAATCTGCCTTGCTTTCCGGTTACGAACAAAGGACAATACGAAATCATCGGGAAAGCAGGCTTTTGATGGGTCACTCTTCGCTCTGCCAGGCTGCGTTTCCACATTTTCCGCCTTTCTTGGACTCCTTTCGGCGCCTGCCCCGGCGGGCGGCAGTGCTGCTGGCGGTCAGCGTTGCGGCAGCGGCTGTATCCGCGCAAAGCGCCCCTGCCTCGCTTGGCGCGCCGCCTAGGCTGGCGGGCACGCCTCCAGCCGGCCCCACCGACGACAATGCGTGGCTGGCCAGAACCGGCAGTCTCTACTATTCCACCGCCAGGGCCGGGTTAAATGGATTCGACTGCGCCGTGCATCCTGACTGGCGCGCCCTGTTTACCACCGCGAGCCCCGGAACCGAGGTGAGCGAAAACGATGCGCACGTGGCGCTGCTCAACTCCGTCAAGATCGCCCTGCACGCGCACATGCAGGGTGGCTCAACGATGGACTGGAGCCAGCAGACGAATCCCGACAAGCCGCTGGACGAAGCGTCAAACCAGATGCTGGCTAAAATGCACGCGGCAACCGAGCAGACACTCGAAGGCTTTCTGCAATTCTGGACGCCGTTTGTAGACGGCTCGGTGGTGCCGGACTCCGCGCAAGGGCTGACGATCACGCACACGGACACCCGGCACACCATTCACGCCGAGCAGGGCGACATGGCGCTGACAGAGACCTTTTCAAGCGACCTGCTGCTCGAAAACTTCGACGTAGATATGAAGAACGTCTCGATCAAGTTCCGGCCCGCCTACCAGTCAACAGGCCAGGGCCTGCTGGTAAAGAGCTTTCAGGCGCACGTGCAGCCGGCCGGAGTTGGAGCCAGCCAGGCGCAGGATATGCACGTAGAGATCGAATATCAGACACTGGACGGTTTTCCCATTCCTGCCAAGCTGAATATGGATGTTGCCAATTCAGGCAACTTTCATTTTGTTTTGGACGGGTGCACGGTGAGCCGGCTCCAGCAGCCCGCATCGGGCCTGACCGTAAGGCCTGCGCTCCAGTAAAAAACGGCTCCCTGCCTGCAGGAACCGCTTCGTGCGCTGCAACCGAAAGCTGTTACTTGCCCAGACTCGATGCCGAGTCCCGGTCGGCCATGATTGCCTGCACGTAGGTCATGCGCAGGTACTTGTGCGGGTTCACAGGCACGTTGTGTACGCGCACTTCGTAGTGAAGATGCGGTCCCGTGGCGCGGCCCGACTGGCCGACGTAGCCAATCACCTGCCCGCGGATGACATGCTGGCCGGGCAGAACGGCTATGGCCGAGAGATGGCCGTAGACGGTGACAATATCGTGGCCGTGATCGAGCACCACTTCCTTGCCGTAGCCGGCGCCCATGCTGGCGCTGGAGACGTCGCCGTCGCCCGCCGCACGCACCGGCGTGCCGTAGGGTGCGTCAATATCGATGCCCGAGTGGAATGCGCCTTCTCCGTTGATGGGATCTTCGCGCTCGCCAAAGCTGGAGGCTACGCGGCCCTGGATTGGCCACAGCGACGGCGCATCGGCAAGCAGGGTCCAGTCGCCGTCAAAGCTGGAGGTAAGGCCGCTTTCCAGGGCGCGCGAGACGCGGCCCGAAAGCGCATCCGTGCGCAGGGCGTAAAACTGGTCAATCGAGTGCGCAATCTGCTGCTGGTTGACGTCGTCTGCCTGCGCCAGGCTCACCGGCGTGGGAGCAGCGGCAGCGCTGGCCGCAGCCTCCCGGCGGACCGCGGCAGCCATGTGGTTCTGGCGCAGTCCGTAGAGAGCCGTGACTTCGTTGGCAAGCGCGCCCAGTGAGGCCACCTGCACGCTGCGGTCGTGCGCAATCTGCGCCATCTCCTTGTAATCTTTGCGCAGCGTTTCGCGCTCCTGGCGCACCTGGTTATAGCTCTCGGTCTTCAGCAGCATCCGGGTGTAGGAGCCGGCTAATCCGACAATGGTGAACGCGCCGACGATGGCTGCGGCCACAAAGCCATATGCGTAGTGAAGGGGCAGCGGAATCTTGCGAACCCTGCCGTCCGCATCGCGGGCTACAAATAGGATGTAATAGCGCTTGCGCAGCATCTGTGCCTCTCGGATTTTTCAAGTTTGCACGATCGCGATTCGCCGCTGACGAAAGAATGACACAACTCTGCGGGACCATGAGAGCCCGTTCGACAACCTGCACGCTTAGGGCGCGAGGATGTGAGAACCTTGTAGAGGCTAACAAACGGCCCTTTTCGGGGTCAATGATGCTCTGGTGGGATCCTGTGAATCCTCCGGGCAGGTGGGGAAACTTCCGGTGGCACGCCGCCGTGCAATTTCAACCTAACTTCAACGAAATCAAGAACCTTCACAATGATTCCCGAATTGGTACCCACTTGCAATTTCGGAATGGCAGCTTGAAACAAGCCATCCTGGGGCCATTTGCCCTATCTTCAAGGAGATGGGAGACAGAACCGGAAACCGGCCGTCCAGCCGCAGATCTGACGGCGAGCTGGCGCTGCTCCGGCGGATTCGCGCGCGCACCGGCAAGGCCGCCGGAGCTGGCGTTCGGCTGGGCATCGGCGACGACTGCGCGCTGCTCAAGGCGCGAGCCGGTGAGGAGCTGGCCGTCACCACCGATCTCTCCATCGACGGCCGGCATTTCCGGCTCGACTGGCATCCGCCGGAGGCTGTGGGTCATCGCGCGCTGGCCCGTGGGCTGAGTGATCTGGCCGCCATGGGCGCGCGGCCGGTAGCGGCGTTTCTCTCGCTCGGATTGTCTCCGGAGCTGGTCCAGAATATAAAAGCGCAGAGTGCGAGCAAAGCGTGGGTGGAGCGGTTTTATGACGGCCTCCTCGCGCTGGCCGAGAAGTACAAGACACCGCTCGCAGGCGGCGATCTGGCCCAATCGCCGGTTGTAGCGGCCGATGTAGTGCTGATCGGCGCGGTGCGGCAGGGGCATGCTTTGCTGCGCTCCGGCGCGCAGTCCGGGGATCGGCTCTATGTAACCGGAAAGCTGGGCGGAGCTGCCGCCGGGCTGGCGCAGCTTGCCAGGCTGGCCGCAGCAGGAAGCGCGAAGCGGACTGTGTCCGGAAGCGGCCTGAGGATTCCCGGAAAGCTGGCCGCGGCGCTCGAGCCGCATCTGCATCCTCAGCCGCGCATCGCACAGGGGTTGTGGCTGGCGCGGCATGGCGCGGCTACCGCGGCGATCGACATAAGCGACGGACTCTCCACCGACCTGCATCATCTCTGCGAGGAATCAGGCGTGACCGCCGCAGTGGATGCGGCCTCGCTGCCCATCGCTCCATACGCCGCGCTGGACCAGGCGCTGCATGGTGGCGAGGATTACGAGCTGCTCTTCACCGCTGCTCCCGGCGCGTCCATCCCACGCGCCATTGCCGGCGTTCCGGTAACGCAGATTGGCCGCATCCTTCGCCGCCGCGCGGGCAGGCCAGCGATCACGCTGCTCACCGGGCGCGGCGCGCAGCCGCTTGCACCGCGCGGCTGGGAGCACTTCTCCTGGCTCAGTAAGCCACGGTGAACTGCTGGCCGATGTGTCGCGGATTCTCCAGCTCGTCCACCAGTGCGATGGCGTAATCTTCCGCCGAGATGCGGCTCTCGCCCTTTTCATCGACCAGCAGACCGGTGCCGCCCAGGCGAAACTTGCCGGTTCGCTCGCCAGTCTCGATGAAGCCGGCTGGACTAAGGTAGGTCCAATCCAGCCCCGACTCCTTGAGGATAGGCAACACGTCGCGGTGGGCCATGGCAATGTCGCGATAGGTCTCGGGAAATCCCGGCGCATCCACCAGCGCAACGCCCGGTGCAACCTCGAGGCTCCCCGCGCCGCCCACCACGATCAGCCGCTTCACGCCGGCGGCCGGCAGGCCGTCAAGCAGCGCGTAGATCGCCGCCGACAGCGTGGTCTCGTCGCCCTTGGGCGGCGCATAGGCGCTGATGGCCGCGTCCGCGCCCTGCGCAGTCTGCGCCACGCTGTCGGCCTCGGTAACGTCGCCCTTGAGAATGCGCACGCCCGCCGCGGTGATCTTTCCAGGGTTGCGAACCACCGCCGTCACCTGGTGGCCGCGGCTCAAAAGCTCGTGCAGAACACGGCTGCCGATCATGCCCGACGCGCCGTACAAAACAACGTTCATCGTCGATCTCCCTCGCATATCGGATGCGCGAGCAAATGAAAAAGAATCAGGTTGTCAGGCTGATGAAAATCCACAGTATTTGAAAGAGGGCAGCTTCAGCCCCGGATGCACGTTTCCCCCCGGATATGCGCCCACAATCAGTATTTTTTCTCAACCTCTTTAGGGTCCGAGGTCCAAAAAATATCCAAAGCTGACCCACTGCCCTGGGAACTTTGCGGCCATCGCAAGCCGCTATCATCAGGATGGTGGCATATTCCCCGGTTCCCATCCTCGATCTCCAGTTTCCGCATCTCTGGCAGGCGGAGGTGTTGTCCGCGCGGCCGTTGATTCTGCCGGCACGGCGTTTTGTCTATCCACGCGACGCCGAAGAAGTGGAGCGCGGCGCGTTGGAGGTGCTGGTGCGGCCGGGTGCCCCAGGTCTCGCTTTCGAGACCTGGGATAGCACAGAAGCTAACTTTGCCCAGCGAGCAGTGCAGCCCTTTCTCGCCACCTGCGCCCTCGGCTTCCGCGATCCCGTCGTGCCCACCGGCCTCTGGTCTGCTCCAAACCCAACAGAGATCTGCGCAGTGTCAGGAGGATACGCCTACCTCATCGACACCACCGCGCCGGAGCAGTTCACCATGATCGCCTACCGGCCGGTGCTGCAGGTGCAGCCGGTGGTCAACGAGGGCCTGCTGCTCTTCGTCGGCCATCGCACCATCCTTGCGTGGGGCCGTGATGGGCAGGCATGGGAGTCCGAAAAGCTCTCCGATGAAGGCATCACTATCACGAGCGTCGAAAACGGCGTGCTGCGCGCAGCGGGATGGAACATGTGGACCGACAAAGAGACGGCGTTCGCTCTTGATCTGCGAACAGGCATGCGTACTCTTTGAGCCCGTGAAGAATCGTGAAGCACTTTCAATTTGCCGAAAAATACCCTGCCGCATCGCACAATAATCTCAGCCGCGGTCCGCTCCGCATCCGCCATCGCCGCCAGACAAGCACAAGACAGGCTCGCGGCTGTGAAACTGTGAAGACAAAAATCTGTTCCAGTAAAAGAACTTAAGGCCGGAATCCTCACAGCTTCACTGTTTCTGTGAAACTGGGAAGCTCCAGGCTGAGGATAAAGTCCCTGTTCTTGAAGGGTACAGGCTTCAGCCGAGGGTACGGGCTTCAGCCCGTACGCAACCTCCGCGTAATCATCGGGCCTTTAGGCCCGGAGGGAATGCTTCTTGTTTTATCGGCAATCTGCACAGTTTCCATGAAGCCCGTTCCCCGCCCGCTCCCATCCCGGCAGGATGGTCTCATACGCCGCATAGACGCCCTCAAAGACCGAATCCCAGCTTGCCGTCTCGGCGTAGGCGCGGGCAGCGGCACGCATCGCGGCATGCCGTGCGGGATCGGCGAGGACCATGGCAATCGCAGCCGCAAATTCTTCGTCGCCAACAACGCGCCCGGTTTCGTGGTCGCGCACAATCGACTTCGGACCGCCGTCCGGCGTCACAATCGCCGGCACGCCGCTGGCCAGCGCTTCCAGAACGACGTTGCCAAAGGTATCCGTATGCGAAGGGAAGACGAACAGGTCCATGTTTGCATACGCAACAGCCAGCGCTTCGCCGCGCAGCACGCCGGTAAACTCCGCTCGGTGCAGCCGCTCGCGCAGCCACGCCTCGTCACCTCCGTGGCCTACGATGAGAAACCGCCAGCCGGTCACACCTTTGCGCTCCAGCTCCAGCTCCTGCTCAATCTCAACCAGCAGGGCGATGTTCTTCTCGACGGAGAGACGGCCAACAAAGCCGAGCACACGTTCGTGATCGTCTGTGCTCCGGCGGCGTTTCGAGGGATGAAAGAGATCGGCATCCACGCCGCGCGGCATTCGATAACAGGGTCGCCCGGTGCGCTGCGCCAGCTCTTCGCAAAGCTCGGAATTGGGCGCAAAGAGCACCCCCGCGCCGGAGTAGAAAAATGCTGCCGTAGCCAGCGCCATGTTCCGAATCTTTCGGGCAGTGGCGGCAGACTGGCGCTCCGGCAGCAGGCGCAGAAACCAGTCGGAGCGGCGAGCCAGATATTCATGCACGTTGGTGTGCCAGCTCGCGGCCAGCGGCAGGTCGAGATGGTGCGCAAGCGCCGCTCCCAGCATGCCGATCTCGCTGGGGCCGGTGATGTGGACCAGGTCGGGCCGGAACCGTTCGAGCGTCTCGCCGATGAGCGGAATGTGGCGTAGAAAGGCGGGATCGAAACAGAGGTCTTTTTCCAGCGCAAAGGAAAGAAAGCCGCGCGGCAGCTCAAGCGTCCACACGCTGCCGTCGTCCATGACGGCCTGCGGGCGGTCGCCGGCGCGAACACAAAGAAACGGCAGCCCGCGCCGCCGCGCAAAGGCCTCAAAGTGACGGCTGGTGTGGGCAACGCCGTTCACTTCGTGGAAGGAGTCAGGAAAGTAGGCGACGCGTGGCGGCATGATCAGCAAGTCAGCGGTTTGGAACGTAGTTAGCGGAGCTGGCGTAGTTAGCGGAGTTAGGAATGGCACGTAGATATTTTGCTAACACCGCTAGCTCCGCTAACCGCGCTAACTCCGCTTCTTCAAAATTCGTGATCGCCCAGGGCCAAGCGCAACTGCTGCGGGTTGCTCCACGCCATGCGCAGGCCGCCGGAGACCAGTCCCTGGCCCATCATCTGCACCATGCCCAGGAGCGCAGCCATCACGCGTGGAGCGTGGCCTCTGGGCCATATCTCGCTCAGCGGGCGAACGGCGCCGTTGCGGTCCGGATGATAGACGCGCTCGTCCCAGGTGCGCGAGCCCTGCGGGAACTCGGGATAGTGGCGGATGGCGTCGATCGTTGACTGCAGGATGCGATGCTTCCACGGCTCGGCGTACTGCGGCAGGAAGAGCACGTTGCTCCTGCGCTCGCGACGAATCTCGTGGACGAACTCGGTAAAGCTGGCCGCGTTGGTCAGGTTGACGTTGGCGTTGGCCTCTACGCCATGGCGGTCGCCGCCGGAGACGAGTAGCATGTTCCACTGCTCGGCTAGGCGGCGCACGGTGCGGTTCTCTTCCCAGTTGCGCAGGCCGTTGAGCTCGAGCGCATGGAGATAAGCGCCGTTCTTCTGCAGGAACTCGTTCACCAGGAACTGGTGCTTCTCCCTGCCGATCAGGTAAAGGTCCCACATGGGATGGTTGAAGACCACCAGCACGTTGGGCTCCTTATGCAGCGCAACCAGGATCTCGGTGAGCCGCGCGTCGCCGGGATGCGCGGTGAACTCGGCGAGAGTTTCCATCCACCGCGTGGCTTTGGCGCTGGGCAGGTTGTGCACGCCCAGGTGGAAGGCCTGCACGCCCCCGTAAGGCGCGCTCCACTCCACCGACACGGGAATGCCGCGGGCGCTGGGAACGGTGCGCAGCAGCATGGGCGCGTTGATGTTGTCGTGGTCGGTAATGGAAACCATGGGCGCCAGGTTGAGTTTCTCGATCTGGCGGCTTTCCAGGTCAAAAGCCAACTTGGGCGTCATGGGCGGCGTCCAGTAGCTGGCGGCATAGTCGATGCGGATGCCGTGCATCTGCTCGGAGCGGCGCTCGAGACGGGCAATCAGCGGCCGGACGACCGGGAACTGGTTGCCGAAGTTGGCCAGAAAATCCAGTGTCTCCCGCGACTGGTTCGTGTGACTGTGCAGCGAAACCCCGGTACGGAAAGCCTGGGGGGCGTCCTTGTCGCGCCACAGGTACGAGATGGAGGAACTGGGCATTGTCACTCCTTGATCCACAATTCGGCCTGCGATGGAGCAATCGGAATTTTGTGGATTTCCACAGCCAGTATCCGCGGAGGCCAGTAAATGCCCGGTTAACAGCCTGCGAATAGCTCTTCAATTGCTGAAGGAATCAATGGAGTTACGAGCAGACTCGGCGACACGGGCATAAATCCCGGAAAAAGCAGGAGATTGGACGGGAAGAAGCGCGCTATTTCTGGGTCCTAGCAATTTCCGGGCCAAGAAAATCGTCAATCGTCCAGCCGGCCATCAGGTCTTCGTCGTGACCGGTGGCGGCAGCCACCTCGGCAGCCAGATAATTCTCGGTGAGCCCGCGGCGCAACATCTCGAAGGCCTCCTCCGGCGTGTCGGCAATCTGGAAGAGCTCAATGTCTTTGGGAGAGATGGCCCCGGCGTCGACTAACACGTCGAGATTGAGCACTCTTTTCCAATACTCCGAGCCATAGACGACGACCGTGATCTTTTTGGCCAGCTTCTGGGTCTGCGCCAAGGTGAGAATCTCGAACATCTCGTCGAGGGTGCCGAATCCGCCGGGAAAGACGACCAGCGCTTTCGAGAGATAGGCAAACCACAGCTTGCGCATGAAGAAGTAGTGGAACTCGAAGTTGAGCGAGGGCGTGACGTAGGGGTTGGGCGCCTGCTCAAAGGGCAGCCGGATGTTGAGACCGATGGTCTTGCCGCCAGCCTCGTGCGCGCCGCGGTTGGCGGCTTCCATAATGCCCGGTCCGCCGCCGGAGGTGACCACGAAGCGGTGCTTTTTCGAGGGGACGCTTTTGGCCCAGCGGGTAAAGATCTGCGCCAGTCGGCGGGCGTCTTCGTAGTAGCGGGCCATCTGCACGGCGGCCACGGCGCGCTTGCGCTGCAGGTCGGTGGCTTTGCCGGCGGCGATGTCCGGTGGCCTGGCCGGCTGCTCCTCGCTGGGAGCCGGACGCGTGGAGCCGGTGTTTTCCAGCAGCTCGAGGGCGTGGTCGGCCTCGTCGCGCCCGCGGAAGCGGGCCGAGCCGAAAAAGACCACCGTGTCCTGAATCTGCTCGCGGCGGAAGCGGGCCAGTGGCTCAAGATACTCTGAGACGATGCGGATCAGGCGGCCATCGGCACTGTTGAGGAAGGCTGGATTTTCGTAAGCCAGCGGCGCAATCGCCAGCGACGGTGGCGCTCCATTGCTGGGAATGGTTGCACTGCCGGCTGCGGTTGCACCCGCGCTGCCGGGCTGTTCCTTTGCTTCGGCGCTCTGCGGACTGGCGCTGCCTGCGCCCCCTTCATCCTTCATGCTTCAACCATCTCGGTGGCGGAGTGCGTCCTGAAACGCAATCCACAGATTCAAAAGCCCCAGCCCGGAGACTACGCCCCGGACTGCGCCATGGGCAGCAAAGATTGCGAGGGAGGGAAACTGCAGAAAGATCGGATTCTGATCCCAGAACGTGTGTGACCATGGCGCGTAAGAGACGGCCAGGCCGATATACATGCGCAGCATGACCCGGAGAAACAGCTCGGTGCGCACCAGCCAGCGTGGAATCCGCGGCGGCGGCAATTGCGGTGAGGGCGCCTTGCCGAATGCGTCTGGCTCCGGACGGGGCGGCAGGGCAGAGATAAAGTCATCCGGCGGCCCTGGCAATGGAGCCGGACTCAGGGCCAGCGTGGAAGTGATTCGTGTCGATTCCGGCTGCTCAGACATTCGTTTGCGCCCGCCATCCCCGGAAATCCGCCGCATCGATCACGGACGGCGCCAGCCGGAGGTCCGGTCAGGCCGCGAGGACGCCGTATTGTAACGGTAACACAGCGGGAGCCGGCGAATCCTGCCGCCCAGCGAGCCGTAAATCCAATTTGTCCGTCGAACAGAAGGGGAGTATGTTGTTGGTGTGTGCCGGAGGTGATAACGATGCAACGTTCGGCAGCCGCCTGGTTTGCAGGGACTTGCGTGGCCCTGTCGTTTGGCTCGATCGCACTCGCCGCCCAGGGCATCTCGTTCAGCGCGACCTCAGTCACATCCCCAGGCGCTGCACCGGCCCAGCTCACGGCGCAGGCGCCTCCGTCCCGGATATTCGCCTGTCCGGTTTTCATGCGCGCACAGCACCTGGCCGACGGCAGCATGGTGCGGACCGGGAACGCGCACCCCAAGGGGATGGGCCAATGGCTGCACCTGTCGCTGTCCGACAATCCTTCCCAGGCCATTACGGCGGCCACCGTGACCATCCACGGTTATAGCAACAAGGGACGTATCACGCAGGCAGCCGGCCGCAACGGCGCTTTCGATGCCGCCCAGACGATGACCGTGCCGCTTTCTGCCACTTCGCCACAGTTGGCGGTCGGCGATGTGTGGGCGCCGGGCATGACAGCCGTCGCGACGATCGATCTGGATGCGGTCACTTACGCCGACGGCTCGACATCGAGCTTCACCGGTCAGCCGGCCTGCCGCATCGCTCCCGACCCTCTGATGCTGATTACCAGCCGATAAACTGGCTCGCACCCAGTCTGCGCTCAGAACCGCAGGTAGGCGCCGATCATGGGTTCTCCCGTGTGCATGAAGGCGTTGGTCGACGAAAAAACCGTGGTAAGGTCCGGCGCGTGGTACAGGTTGCCGCGGTACTGGAAACGCAGGCCGATGTGCGGCAGCAATCCCCAGTCGAGGCCCGCGCCGTAAACGAAGACAGGCTTGGTGGCCGACTGGGTATCAGTCTGCCCGCCGGCGGGATGGTTGAACAGCAGGCCCACGCCGGCCAGCGCAAACGGACGCAGGTTGGCAAAGTGCACCGAGGCGACCCAGTCGGCGGTGAGTTCGTGCGCGTTGGCTGAAACCGCCTTCCACGGACTGCATGTGCCGGAGCCGGGCGGGCACGCAACCGGATTGAAATAACTCTGGTTGGCGCGATTGTACGAGTAGGTCACGTCGTATCCGACGAGCGGATTGCTGATGTGGCGCAGCTCGAGCATGCCGCCGGCCGCGTTGGACGGGCTTTGCGTGACGGCGCCGTTGCTGGTTGAGCCGCTGAAGGCTCCGTAAAGGCTGAGGGCAGCGTCTGTCTGCGCGTGAACCGCTATTGCGCCGGGAGTAGCGACGGCGCAAAGGAGGATTGCGGTTTTGATGCGTTTCATCATGGGATTATGAACTCCGATAGGAATGCGAAGTTGCGCGCCAGGGAGCCGCTGCGCATGCAGATTTAGATGCGGAAAGGTCGTGAAGCACCGGATGGGATGCCGCGGAGAATCAAAGGAGACAAGGCCGAGCCGGAATCGAGGCGGGCATCGGGCCGGCAGACGGCAAACTGCTTGTCAGTCTGCCGCCTGCGGGTGGTCCCGGAGTGCAATTGCAGCTATAGTATTTTCGGAGGATGAATATCAAGCTAACTCCGGCGAGCCGATAAGTTGCTTGTAGGTAATGGCTTGTGCGCCGATGCAGGCGCGCAGCAGTCGGATCATCAAGTCAGGTTCCGTCGTGCGGCGGTTCAGCCTGTAGTTGAATGCGGCAACATAGTGTGGAAGATGTTTCCGCCCCACCTTGTGATGAGTGCCGAGCAGGAACCGTTT
>JASHPJ010000080.1 GCA_030038195.1 Acidobacteriaceae bacterium | reverse complement strand
CTGGAGCTTGAGGGCGAGCGGCAACTGGATCTGGCCGCCAGCGGCTCCATCAATCTCAAACTGGCCGAGACTCTCGATCCCGACCTGACCGCGAGCGGCGTTACCACCTTTCAGGTGGAAGCTCATGGCCCATTGAAGGATCCCGGTCTGCGCGGCCGCATCGATTTTGAGAATGCTTCGCTGTCGCTCGAAGACCTGCCCAACGGCCTGAGCCAACTGCACGGCACACTCGAGTTCAACCAGAACCGGCTGGAGGTGAAGTCGCTCACGGCGATGAGCGGCGGCGGGCTGCTGAGCGTGGGCGGATGGCTCGCCTATCAGCACGGGCTCTACGCCAACCTTTCGGTGACGGGCAAGGGCATCCGCATCCGCTATCCGCAGGGGGTGAGCTCGCTGGCCGACGCGACGCTGCGGCTGGAAGGCTCGCAGTCGGACCTGCAGCTCTCGGGCAACGTGCTCATCACGCGCTTTACGGCCAGCTCCGACCTGGACATTGCCGCGCTGGCGGCGCAGGCCAACGCGGTGCAGCCGGTCACCTCGCCGGATGCGCCGTCGAACCACGTGCGGCTCGACGTGCACGTGGTGTCGTCGCCGCAGTTGAACTTCCAGAACGCCTTTGCCAAGCTGGCCGGCGACGTGGACCTGCGCCTGCGCGGCACGCTGGCCGCGCCGTCGCTGCTGGGGCGCGTGTCGGTCACGCAAGGCAACGCGCTGATTGCCGGCACGCGCTACGAGCTGCAGCGCGGCGATATTACGTTCACCAACCCGGTGCGCATCGAGCCGGTGATCGACCTGACGGCGACGGCGCACGTGGAAGACTACGACATCACGCTCGGACTGCACGGCACGCCCAGCAAGCTGGCGGTGACCTATCGCAGCGATCCGCCCATGCCGGAGGCGGACGTGGTCTCGCTGCTGGCGCTGGGACATACCGAAAGCCAGCAGCGGCTCTACACGCAGCAGCAGGAGCAGGCATTGGCCAATCCCACCACCGACGCGCTGCTGGGCGGCGCGCTCAACGCCACGGTGAGCAGCCGCGTGCAGAAGCTGTTTGGTGCGGGATCGGTGAAGGTAGACCCGAATTACCTGGGCGCGTTCGGCAACTCCACTTCGCGCATCACCGTGCAGGAGCAGTTGGGCCGCAACGTGGTGCTGACCTACGCGACCGACGTGAACACCACCGGCCAGCAGCTCCTGCAGGCCGAAGTGGCCATCAACCACCACGTCTCGCTCGTAGTGGCGCGCGACGAATCGGGCGTCTTTTCGATGGTGATCAAGGCCACGCGGCGTTACCGCTGACAAGGAGCCGATGCGGAAAGCGCAGGCTCCGTCTCTTTTTTTGAATTTCCTTCTTTCCCTGCAACCTTCACGCCAAATCCTGTGTCTTATGGGACGGAAGGCGGGTTCAATTCAGAGGATGTTTTTCAAACACTGCCTGCACTCCATGGAATGACGCAAGAGAGGAGAAATCGGCATGAAAAGGACCGTTTCATTCAGGACAGCAATCCTGGTCGCGGGCTTTGCCGGAGCGCTCCTGACCCTCCCCCAACTACACGCAGCTCCTGGGTCGGGTGTAGCCGCGCAGCCGCAGCAAGAGGACTCCGTAACGGGCGCAGCCGCGTCCCGCCTGGGCGGAAAGCAATTCAAGGACGTGAAGGTCAGCGTGGCGAATGGCGTGGCCATGCTGACCGGAACGGTGGAGCTTTACGAGTACAAAGCTGACGCGCAGAAGCGCGTGCTGCACACCAAGGGCGTGACCGCGGTGCGCAACGAGATCCAGATTGCGGGAGCGAATGTCTCCGACCAGGATCTGCAGAAAAAGCTCTCGGAAAAGCTGACCTACGATCCGGATGCGTATGGGCGAATCTTCGACGCCATTACGCTCAACGTGGCGGACGGCGTGGCCACGCTGGGCGGACATGCGCATGATTACGTGGATCGCGACTCGGCGGTGGCGATCGTTTCCACCACCCCGGGCGTGAGGGATGTAGTGGACAACATCGAGGTCGATCCGGTTTCGCAGATGGACAACCGCATCCGCCTGGACGTGGCGCGCGCCATCTATGGCTTCCCCAGCCTGAACAGGTACGCCATCGATCCAGCCAAGCCGATCCGCATTGCCGTGCAGAACGGCAATGTAGAGTTGTATGGCGTGGTGGATTCTCAAGTGGACAAGGACACCGCGAATATCCGGGCCAACAGCGTGGCCGGCGTGTTCAGCGTGAAGAATTACATCGAGGTGGCGAACCAGCCTGCGGAGTCGCAGAAGTAAGAGCGGAGCCGGGCAAAAGCGAACGGCCGCGGATTGAAATCCGTGGCCGTTTGTTGAAAGAGCCGGCTTTCATCGTTCCATCGCTGGCGACAGCACGCCGGCGCTACAGGCGCTAACGCACAGGCGGGAGTGTCTGCGATATGGTGACGGCGGCAGCGCTGCAGATGGGATGGCCCCATCCGCTGGCACTTACGCCGATCTGCAGGCCGTTGGCCGGGGTGATGTCATAAACAATGTTGTCGGGGCGGGCCGAGTCTGGACCTACGCCTGCGGGGACGTAGTCCAGCTTGAGCCGGTTGCGGGTGCGCCAGGCGATGTTGTGGTCGGCGCACGAAGAGTCGCCGCTGACGCCGATGGCGCCGAGGAGCACGCCCTGCTTGTTATAGAGCGCGAGGCCACCGCCGAAGACGTTGACGCCGCCGATGCGTCCACCCACCATGGGGTCGTTGACCTGGCCGTAGTCGGCGGGGTTGCCGCCGTAGGCGACGAAAGTATCGACCGGGTTGCTGGCCTGCAGTCCGTAGAGGCTGCCGCCGGGCTGCACGGCACTGTAGAGGTCGGCGGTGGAGAGCGCCAGTTGCGGCAGGCTGAAGGCGTTGGCGGTGTTGGCTTTTTGCGCGGAGATAACGCGGCTGCCCGGCCACTGCGAGCCGCGGTTGGCGCCGGTGAAGGCCACCGCGCACACGACGCCATCGCGGTTGACGACGGTGCTCCACATGTCCAGGTTGAATCCGCCGTTGGACTGCATGCGCGCCCAGGTGAGGGCCGCCTGCAGGTCGTTGTGCGAGGGAAGGCCGGCACAGGCGGCGGTGGTGTCGATGTTCGCGGAAAAGGCCTCCTGCGCGTAGCCCATTGCGGCTGCTCCCGACACCAGGACCAGCGTCACGATCAGGTTTTTGCTCAGTTTCATCGTTCCTCCTTGCGCAGCCTTCCAGCGTGCACGCGCTCCCCGGTGTTGTGCCGGGCATTGGGGAGCGCCGTGGCTTGACCTCGGAATGGACTGGAAAGGCTGTTGAAAAACGGCTGCGGCGGTGGGAGCAGGCACGAACTCCGCTGCAAACCGCACTCACGCTAGCACGGCCCTGCATGGACCGCGTATGAAAAAAAGTGAAAAATAACAGGGAGCCGTTTCACGCGGATTGCGGGTTTGTTCAGGTTAACCGCGCGGGCAGGGATGGGACCGTGTGGCTGGACGCGCGCTGTTCCGTAGAATGTTGAGGAATGAGCGCCAGCCTGCAACCGCAACAGACGCCGCCCGCGCCGGATGCGCCGCAAAGCCGCGGACTGGAGTGGGTCTTTGCCGGCAAGGACGGGCTGCGCGCCGGGTGGGCGGTGCTGCTGGCGTACGGGCTGTTCTATCTCTTCCGCATGGTGGTGGGCACGGTGTTCGTGACCGCCAACCTGGTGAGCGATCAGAACGCCTACACGCCGGGAGCGATGATGGCGCAGGAGGCGATTCCCTTCCTGGCCATGCTTGGCGCGGGTGCGCTGATGGCGGCGATCGAGCAGCGGCGCATTCTGGACTTCAACCTTGCCGCCACGCGGCCATGGATTCACCTTGCATCGGGCGCGGGCGCAGGGATGGCGGGGATGGCGGCGCTCATCGGCATGCTCTGCGCGGGTGGCTGGCTGCGATTTGGCGCGCCTGGCCTTGCTGGCGCTGCGATTCTGCGCTTCGCCGCGCTGTGGGGCTGCACGTTTCTGCTGGTGGCCTGCGTGGAAGAAGGGCTCTTCCGCTGTTATCTGCAGTTCACGCTTGCGCGCGGACTCAATTTCTGGTGGGCGCTGGCGGCCCAGATCGGCCTGTGCGCTTACGCATTCCTGAATGCGGACGGTGCCGGGGTGTACGGCGTTTATGCAGCGGCCGCAGCGGGCCTGCTTCCCTGCCTCCTGCTCCACAAAATGCGCGCAGCGCGCAGCGCATTCTGGCAGGCAGCGTGGGTTTCCTCCACATTCTTCGGGATGGTGCATACGTTCAACGGCGGCGAAAACTGGGCGGGCATTTTTGCCGCGGCGTGCATGGGGTTTGTGTTCTGTGTAAGCGTGCAGGTGATGGGCTCGGCGTGGTGGGCGATCGGCTGCCACGCGGCGTGGGACTGGGCCGAGTCCTACGTATTCGGCACGGCAGACAGCGGGCTTCCGGCGCAGGGACATCTGCTGACCACTGCGCCGGCGGGCAATCCGCTGCTGAGCGGCGGAACGGATGGTCCCGAAGGCAGCTTGCTGGCGCTGGTGGCGATCCTGCTGCTGCTCGGACTGGTGCTGCTTGTGCATGGCCGGTCAAGGGCGGCGCAAACCGGCGCACCGGCGAAGGGTTGAAACGATGCGACTCTGGCTCAACCGCACCGGCGAAGTTTCCCTGCGCGAGCAGTTGATGACGCAGATCATGCTGGGCATCCTGAGCCGCGAGATGCTGCCCGGCCATCCCAAGGTGAACTGGCATCCGGCATTGCTGGCGACGATGGCTGCCGCCGGTATCGGAATCGGCATAGCCGCCTCGCAACAAGGCGCCAGTACCCGAACCGCCGCGGCAGGCGGACTCGCCACCGCATTGATGGTGGGAGCGGTTGGCTATCCGATCGCCGTCATGCAGGAGCAGGACAGAGGGTTTTTCTTCGCCTATCAGTTTCCTGTTGCGCGTTTCGGCGATCCACGGATGCATGGGATCGTGCACTGGAGCGGGCGATGATGCGCAGATTTATACATTCACGCTTTGTCTCTGTCTTATGCTGCCGCTCGCTGCGTAGTAGGCGGGCGATATCACAGACACATAAGCTAGAGCAGTTTTCCAGTTCACGTGGCCTAGCCATCAGCGCGTAAGGCGCCTTTTTCTTAAGGAAAAAGGCGCTGGAGAGCAGTGGCCTCCCTTACAGCAACTGGAAAACTGCTGTAACACGGCTGTCGTCCTGTTCAAAAATACGGAGATCCCGCTCATCCTGCCAGAGACAGTCTCGTAGGGCGCCCGCAAACGAATAGGCGCCCCACCCCTGACTTTGATTCAGCCGACGCATGACTCAGGCGACACGGCCACGGCGGTATTCTGTATCTGACAGATGGCCGATTCCGTTTCATTCTCTCCGCCGCGCAGGGCCACTTTGTATGGCAGGCAAAAGCACCGCTGGCCGCGGATTTTGCTGTGGGCAGCTTGCGGGCTGCTGGTTCTGCTGTTGCTGGGCGCGTGCGGTTTTGTGCTGTGGCTGCGGTCGGTGACGCGCGCGGCGCTGCCTCAAATCGATGGCGATGTGCAACTGGCCGGGCTTTCCATGCCGGTCACAGTACGGCGCGATGCGCATGGCGTACCGCACATCGACGCGGCTACGCAGGACGACCTGTTTGTGGCGCAGGGCTACGTAACGGCGCAAGACCGGCTGTGGCAGATGGATGCGTTCCGGCGCAGCTCCGAGGGCGAGCTGGCCGAGGTGATGGGCAAAAGCCTCCTCAAGCACGACGAGACGCAGCGCGTGCTGGGCATCCGCCGCGTGGCCGAGCGGATTTATGCGCATCTTTCGGCGCGGGATCGCTCGTGCGTGAACGATTACGCGCGCGGCGTGAATCTGTACATCGCCCGGCACGCGGACTCGCTGCCACCGGAGTTCCGGCTGCTGCGCTACACGCCCAGGCCATGGACCGGCGTGGACTCGATCAGCGTGGGGCTGATGATGGTGCAGACGCTGGATACGCATGCCACGGCCAAGCTGGGGCGCAGTCACGTGGCGGTGAAGCTGCGCAACCCCAGGCTCGAAGCCGATCTCTACCCGGTGGGCTCGTGGCGCGACCATCCGCCGACGGGCATCGAGGTGGATTTGAGCGCGCCGCATCCCGAGCCACCGCCTTCCACCGACAGCGACGAGGACAACACACCGACCGAGACGCAGCTTGCGCCCTTTGCCGATACGCCGGGCGATATGAAGGCGCTGCTTGAACGGCTCGGGCTGCCCACCTGCGACGGATGCGCGGCGGGGTCGAACGAGTGGGTGGTTGCGGGTACTCATACTGCTAGTGGCAAGCCGCTTTTGTCGAACGACATGCACCTGGGCTTCTCGGTGCCGGGCGTGTGGTACATGGCCGATCTGCGCGCGCCAGGATTGCACGCGGCCGGCGTCACGCTGCCGGGATTCCCAATGATCGTCGCCGGCCACAACGACCATGTGGCCTGGGGATTCACCGACCTGATGGCCGACGTGCAGGACCTCTACGTGGAGAAGCTCGACGGCAAGGGCAACTACCTGGAGGCGGACGGAACGTGGAAGCCGCTCAGCGTGGATCGCGAGACGATTCACGTACGCGGCGGCAAGGATGTGACGATCGACGTCGAGTCCACCGATCACGGGCCGATCGTAAACCCGATTCTCCCGATGCACGACCCGCGAACGATCGCGCTCAAGTGGAACCTCTACGATCCGGCGCTCGAAACACTGCCGCTTTACGCAATGAATACGGCGTCGAACTGGACGGAGTTCTCCGCGGCGCTGGCGCAGTGGTGCTGGCCGGCGCAGAACATCGTCTACGCCGACGACCAGGGGCACATTGCCTACCAGGCGGTGGGGCGCGTGCCGCTGCGGCCCGGCGGACTGGCGGGCGTGCCCATCGAGGACAACGCGCACGAGTGGCAGGGGTATATTCCCTTCGAGGACATGCCGCACGCGGTCGATCCGCCTTCAGGCTTTCTGGCCACGGCCAATGCGCGCGTCACCACGCCGCAGTCGCCCTATCCGCTCACGCTCGAGTGGATCGATCCCTACCGCGTGGAGCGCATTTATAAATCTCTCGGCGGGCGCGACCAGTTGACGCCGCGAGACATGCTGGCGACGCAGACCGACATTTACAGCGAAGTGGACCAGGAGATGGGCCAGCGTTTCGCCTACGCCATCGACCAGACGCCCGGCGCGGATGCGCAACTGCACAAGGCCGCCGACCTGATGCGGAGCTGGGATGGCCGGCTCACGACGGACTCGGCGGCTGCGTCGATTGTGACGTGGACCCGCGCGGCGCTGTGGCCGATGCTTCTGAAGCCGAAGCTCGGCGGCACGATGTACGACTACCACTGGGGCGAGAAAAATTTTGCCGAAGAAGAGATCATGATGCACGCCAGGGCCGACTGGCTGCCGCCCGGCTACAGGAACTGGGACGCGCTGCTGACGGCAGCGGTGAAGAAAGGCATGAAGGATGGGCATGCGCCGGCCGATGTTGCGGCGTGGCGCTACGGGAGCTGGCACACGATCGACATCGAGCATCCGCTGGCGCGCTTTTTGCCGTTTCCGGGACACCTTCTGGGCACCGGCCCACAGCCGATGAGCGGCGACACCACGACGGTGAAGCAGATCGGGAGCAACGTGGCTCCTTCGCAGCGGTTCATCATGGACTGGAGCAATGTGGACGGATCGACGGAGAGCATCGTGCTGGGCGAGAGCGGCAATCCGCTGAGCCCGTATTTCAAGGACCAGTGGAACGACTGGTATAACGGCACAACCTTTGCGCTGCCGTTTACGCCGCCGGCCGTCGCGGCGCAGACGCGGCACACGCTGCGGCTGGAGCCATGAAGGAGGGCTCGGGGATCAGGGATCAGGGATCAGTTTCCGGTCCGTGGCCCATCCTTTCGCCTTTTTTCTGGCGAAAGGGCGGGAGACTTGCTGGACCGGGAATCGTTCTGCTCGCGGCGCTCATCGCCGTTGCGCCGCAACTCGTGCGCGGCAACTCCTGCGGGCACGACTTCGATGTGCACCTGGTCTCCTGGCTCGACTGCGCGAATGCGTGGAAGCATGGGCTGCCCTATCCGCACTGGACGCCGAGCGCGAACTACGGCGCGGGCGAGCCGCGCTTTGTCTTCTATCCGCCGCTCACCTGGATGGCGGGCGCGGCGCTGGGGCTGCTGTTTCCGTGGGGTTTCGCACCCATCGCGCTCACATTTCTGATCCTGGCCGGAACCGGGCTGGCGACGCGCGCGCTGGCGCTGGAAGCCTGCGACGACGCGGTTGCGACGCTGGCCGGCTGTGTCTCGATCTTTTCCGGCTTTACGCTGTTCACGGCGTACGAGCGGTCGGCGTTTCCTGAGTTTATGGGGGGCGTGTGCCTGCCGCTGGTGCTCAAGTACGCGCTGCATGACCGGAATCCCACAGCCGGCTGGCGGCGGCGGGCGTTCGACGGCTCCACTGTTCCGCTTACGCTGGCGCTGGCCTGCGCGTGGCTTTCGAATGCGCCGCTCGGCGTGATTGCCAGCTACCTGCTGGCGGCCGTGGCTGCGCTGATGGCGGTGTTGCATAAGTCGTGGGCGCCGGTGGCGCGCGCGGCGGTGGCTGCGGCGCTGGGCATGGGCGCAATTGCCGCCTACCTGCTGCCGGCGGCGCTGGAGCGCGCCTGGGTGGATATCCGCATGGCCTACAGCGACCCCGGCTACAACTTTGAGAACAACTGGGCCTTTGCGCGCCACGCTGACCCGGCGCTGGCGCTGCATGACGCGGTGCTGCGCCAGGCATCGATCATCGGCATCACCATGATCGCCGTGGCGCTTGCAGCAATGGCCGTGTGCTGGCGGCGCGGGACGCTCACAGCGCAAAGGTGGAATGGCTCGCGGCGCTGGTGGATGGTGCTGGCGGCGATTCCGGCAGTAGTGCTGGTGCTGCTGTTTCCGGTGTCGCGGCCCATCTGGCACCTGCTGCCGGAGTGGCGGTTTTTGCAGTATCCGTGGCGCTGGCTCGAGGCGGTGGAAGCGCCGATGGCCATCTTCTTTGCCGCGGCGGCATGGCCGGCGCGCAGGCGTTGGCAGTGGGCCGTGGCGGGCGGATGCGCGGCGGCGTTTGCAGCGGCAATGGCGTATACGAATACGGCATTCTTCACGGTGTGCAACCCGGAAGACACGGTAGCCTCCACGCTGGCCGATTACGGCTCGGCCACTGGCTTTGAAGGCATGTTTGAGTATGAGCCGCCGGACTCGAACCTCGAGTTGATTCCCATGGGGCTGCCGGCTGCATGCCTGGTGACGAATCCGGAGACAAAGCTGGGCCAGTTGGACGACGACGACAACCTGGTGTGGAACACCGGCCAGGGAAGCTGCGTGGCGACGTTTGGTGCGGTCAGCGATCCACGCTCCGATCCGGAGCACATGCGGATTCGCGCCGAGATACCGCGCGGCGGCTACCTGGTACTGCGGCTGTTGCGCTATCCGGCATGGCGACTGCGGGTGAACGGGCAGACGCTCGCCGGCGACCGCGCCGCAGCACGCATCGAGCGTGAGGACGGGCTGATCGCCTTTCCCGTCCAGGCAGGGCCATTGACGGTGACGGCAGACTGGACCACCACCCCGGATGTGACGGCGAGCCGCTGGATAAGCGTGCTGAGCGCACTGCTGCTGGTGATGCTTTTCACGGCAGAGCGCCGCTGGAGACAACCGTCAACAACCTGAGAGCACAACTCGTCTATCATGAAAGTCATGCCAGTTGACGTGAAATCGCTCATCCAAGAGGGCGCAGAGCTGACCGACAAGGCGCTCGAAGCGCTGATTCCGAGCGCAGAGACGGCGCCAGCGTCGATCCACGGGGCCATGCGCCACTCCACGTTTGCCGGCGGCAAGCGGCTCAGGCCGGTGCTGGCCATGCAGGCGGGCGTGACGATTGCGGGGGCTTTACCGAAAGGAATCGAGCGGCTGGGCGCGGCGCTCGAGATGCTGCACACCTATTCGCTCATCCACGACGACCTGCCGGCGCTGGACAACGACGACCTGCGCCGTGGCCATCCCACCTGCCACGTGGTTTTCGGTGAGGCCATCGCCATCCTGGCCGGCGACGCGCTGCAGACGCGGGCCTTCGAGGTGCTGGCCGGGCTGGACTCGCCGCCGGCGGCAACGGTGCAGATCATCGGACTGATTGCGCATGCCGTGGGCACGGTAGACGGCATGATCGGCGGCCAGGTGCTGGACATCGAAAGCGAAGGCCGCCAGCCCACGCCAGAGTTGGTCGAAGCGATTCATCGCGCCAAGACCGGCGCGCTCATCCGCGTAAGCGTGGTGGCGGGCGGCGTCTACGCGGGCGCGAACGCGGACGACGTAGCGCGGCTCGACCGGTTCGGGCGCAAGGCGGGACTTGCCTTCCAGATCGTCGACGACGTGCTGGACAGGACGGTCGACTCGGTGCAACTGGGCAAGACGGCAGGCAAAGACCAGGCGACGGAAAAGGCGACGTGGCCGGCGGTCTACGGCGTGGAGCAGAGTTTGCGGGATGCCGCGCAGTTGATTGAAGAGGCGTTTGCGGCGCTCGAGCCGTATGGCAGCCGCGCAGAGGGGTTGAAGTCCGTGGCGCGGTATCTCGTCGAGCGGAAGAATTGAGCGATGCTCTCCGAAGCCCAGATTGAAACCGCGCTGCGCGACTGCTTCGACCCCGAGGTCAAGCTGAATCTCGTCGACCTGGGGCTGATTTACCGGATCGAGACCGGGCCCGATCCGGATTCGACGCCCAGGTGGCCGCGGCAGTGGGTGAAGGTGACCATGACGCTGACCACCCCGCAGTGCCCGGCTTCCGGCCTCATCTTCGAGCAGGTCAATAACCGGCTGCGCGGGATTCCCGACATCAGCCGGGTGGAAGTGGACCTGGTATGGGAACCGAAGTGGACACCGCACCGGATCAGCGAAGCAGGACGGAAGCAGTTGGGGATTTGAGGCTGTTTTCCCGTGCTGCAATCAGGCGTCGCGCTTTCCCAGGTCTTCCGCCGCGGCGGACGAGCCCTTGAGGGGCACCCCTTGCCGAGGACAGATTAACTGTTCAAAAACTACACCGAACATCTGCCGGAAGCTCAGCTTGATTTGGTCATGAGCCTGTGCAGCCGCTCGCGCTGGGCGGAGATGTCGTCGAGCGCGGCTTGCACGCGGGAGAGCATGTCCTGTGCCTCGGCCAGGTAGGCCGGCAGAGCGTTCCACCACTTGCTCACCGTCTCCTGCTGGTCGAGCGCAGCGAGCGCGGTGCCGGCAGCAGCGGTCACCAGGCCGGCGCGGCGCTGGCCGCTCACCAGCAGCGCTCCACCGGCGGCCAGGGCTCCGGCGGCGGCCAGCGAAACCCAGCTCATGGATTTCGGACTGCAGCGGCACGGCGCTTCCGCAGAATTGTTCGCAGGCTTGGAGAGAGGGACAACCACCATGGTTACTCCTTCGGTTTTCGATGCAGTTCGGGGGAGCTGAGTGGCGCGGACTCTCAAGTATCGCGCAGAAAAGACGGGGCGCGCGAATTTTTCTCTGTGCATAACCCGGCGTTTCCCCGTTCTCGCGCTCAGTCGAGGTCGAAATCGCGGAGCGGCTTGCCTTCGGGCGCATCTTTGGCCTTGCGCAAGGCCTCGGCAAACTTCTTTTCGAGCAGGTCGGCCTTGTTGCGCTCGGCATCCACGCTCTGGCGGAAGATGGACTCCTTGCGCTCGTCCTGCTCGCGCATGGCGCGGGCCGCCATCTCCAAGTCTTCAAAGGTGCGCTTGCGCGGAGCGGGCGTGTGACTCACCAGCAAGCCGGTGGCGGCATCGATCTTGAGCATGGCTCCGCAGTCAGGGCACGCCAGCTCAAAGATTCTGGACTTTGCTTCAGCCATAACAAAGAGCATTGTAGGCGTTTGCGTGGATGGTTGCACAGCCCGGGAATGGCGGCGCAAGCGGCGGACTGGGGCCGTTTCACGGTTAACTGGTTGCGGGAAGCTCGGCGATCGGTACATCATTGTGTAAGAAATTCCCCATTTCCCTTGATGCCAGGCCAAAAACATCCAGTTTGACTGGAGCCCGGCCAGCAGATCAAAGTCCTTCATTGGGCCCTGAAATGTTTTGAAGAAATATAAAGGCGTGTCATGTCTTTTTCCCCCAACGATTTGTACCGCTTCGACGAGTTCGAATTGAGCCGGTCGCGGCGCACGCTGCTGCGTAATGGCGAGCCGGTCGCCCTGCTGCCCAAAACGTTTGAGGTGCTTTGCTGCCTGGTGAGCAATCCCGGACGGGTGGTTGCCAAGGAAGAGATCCTCAAGACCGTCTGGCCCGAGTCGTTTGTTGAAGAGAACAACTTGACTCAGCACATTTCGCTGCTGCGCAAGGCGCTCACAGACCGCGCCAGTTCCATCGTGACCGTTCCGGGGCGTGGCTACCAGTTCACGGCGGAGGTTGCGGCGGAGCCGCCGGCTGGCGACGGCGTGGCCGTGGAGGGTGCGGCCGGGCAACGCGCAGCGGACAGCCCGCAGGCTGCGGAAGCTGCGGCGGCGCGCGTTCTGCACGCCGTGCCGCGCTGGATATGGCTTACGATGGTGGCCCTGGCGATGGCGGCGGTTGCGGCAGCGGGATACTCGGCCTGGCGGCGATGGGAGCATCCGCCCGCGATGCGCCGGGTGCTGGTGGCCGACTTCACCAACTCCACCGGTGACGCAACGTTCGACCGCACGCTCAAGCGCGCGCTGGAGATCGACCTGGAACAGACGCCGTACATCGACGTGATGAGCGAGCGCGAGGCGATGAACACGCTCGAGCTGATGGGGCGCAGCCGGGACACGGCCATTTCGCCCGACGTGGCCCGCGAGATGTGCGAGCGCAGCAACCGGCAGGTGCTGCTGACGGGCAATATTCTTGCCGTAGGCAGCGAATACCTGCTCACCGTGGAGGCGGCGGACTGCGAGTCAGGCAGAAAGCTGACAGCGGCCAAGGCGGAAGCGGGAACCAAGGAAAAGGTGCTGGCGGCGCTGGACGAGGTGGCCGACCACGTGCGCCGCGGCCTGGGCGAGCCGGACAAGTCGATGGAAGACTACCAGGTGCCGATCATGCAGGCCACCACGGCCTCGCTCGACGCGCTACGCTCGTACTCGATTGGCCAGTCGATGGACGCGGAGGGCAAAAGCGAGACGGAGACGCTGCCTTTTTATCAACACGCCGTGGAACTAGACCCGCAGTTTGCCATGGCCTATGGCGCAATGGCCAACGAGTACTACAACCTGAGCGAGCCCAACCTGGCGGCGCAGTTCTACATGAAGGCCTTTGAACTGAGCGACCGGGTGAGCGCCAAGGAAAAGCTGATCCTGGCCGCGCACTACTACTCCGAAGGACAGCAGGACATGGAGCAGGGCATCACCACCTACCGGCAGTGGACGGAGACGTATCCCAGCGATTGGGCGCCGTGGGTAGACCTGGCCAACGACTACACGCAGATCGGCCAGTATGCGCCGGCCATCGCCGCGGGCGAGCAGGCGCTGAAGATTCAGCCGGACCGGGCCATCAACTACAGCGTGCTGGTGCGGGCGCTCAAGCGGGCCAACCGTTTCAACGATGCGCGGCAGGTGGGCGCCAAGGCCGTGCAGCGCGGCCGGGACTCGGCGGGGTTGCACGCCTCGCTCTTCGAGATGGCAGTGATGAGCGGCGACACAAAGGCGATTGCCGTTGAGACACAGTGGGCGGCGAATCACAACACCGGATGGTATGCCTGGTACTTTCCTTTCCTTCGCGCGGAAGCGCTTGCGGCTGCAGGCAAGCGCGCGCAGGCTGACGGCCTGTTCCACAGCGCCTGGGAGGCTGCCGAGAACGAAAATCTTGAAGAAGCGGCAGACGACATTCTTGTCTACCAGGCTGAGGTAGAACAAATCTTCGGCCTGTCTGCGGCAGCGCGGACTGCGCTGAGCCGGCTGCACGATGCAAATGCCGACTCAGCCGATCTGGCGGTGGTGCGCGCGGCGCTGGGCGACGTTGCGGCGGCCGAGCGCTTTGTGGCTGCGCACAGCGCGGATGCGCATGCCGGCACCCTGCTGGCCAACGTGGACCTGCCGCGGGTGCGCGCCAGCGTGGCCATGGCGCGCGGCAAGCCTCTGGATGCCGTTGCGGCGCTGGAGCCCGCGCGGCCGTACGAACTGGCAAGCTATGCGGTGCCGGAGGAACGCGCCGAAGCGTGGCTGAAAGCGGCGCGGCCGGAGATGGCCGTGGCCGAGTTCGAAAAGATTCTGGCCAACCAGGGCGTCGATCCGCTCTCGCCGCTGTATCCGATGGCGCATCTCGGCCTGGCGCGGGCCTACATGCGCGAAAACAAAACAGCAGAGAGCCGCGTGGAGTATGAGCGATTCTTTGCCGCGTGGAAAGATGCGGACAGCGACGCACCGGTACTGAAGCAGGCGCGAGCGGAGTATGCGCGGCTGGGCGCGCAATAAGACGGCGCGCGCCGCATTTCCCTTCCCTTGACATACACGAGGCGCACCGCTAAAGATGATTGCGCCGGAATGCGGGATTGAATTTTGTCGCCTCCGCGACGGCACGGCACAGGCTCGAAGCGCCGATCTCAACTTCCAGGAAGAATCCCATGCAATCTCGAATACCTTACCGGCTGCTGTTGATCGCGCTGCTGGCGCCGTGCGCGATCGTGACGGGCTGCAAAAACTCCAAGCCGGCTCCGGCGGCCGGCAGCGCAGCCAGCGACGTTATCACCGTTCCGTTCAAGGTGGACCGGCTCGATCCCTCGATTGACAGCATCCTTCCCGCCGACGCAAAGCTGGAGCGCGTGGCGACGGGGTTCAAGTGGGTGGAGGGCCCGGTGTGGGTGGGCGACAGCCTCTTTTTCGCCGAGATTCCCTCGGACAGCATTCGCAAATGGACGCCGGGGCAGGGCGCAAGCATCTGGCTGCAGCCCAGCGGCTACAAGGGCTCCGCGCCCTATGGCGGACCCGAGCCGGGCACGAACGGCATGACGCTCGACGCGCAGGGTCGGCTCACCGTTGCCGGCCACGCGCAGCGCGACATACTGCGCTTCGAGTCGCTCGACCCCACGCAACCGCCCACTGTGCTGGCCGACTCGTATGAGGGCAAGCGGTTCAACAGCCCCAACGACCTGGTGTACAAGTCTGACGGATCGCTCTACTTTACCGATCCGCCCTATGGGCTGCCCACGCAGCACGATGACGATCCGCTTAAGCAGCTCAAGGTGAATGGCGTGTATCGCCTTCCGCACGCACTCGATCACAAGGCCGGCGCGCCAGCGGACAACGCGCATCTGCAACTGCTTGTAAAGGACCTGACGCGGCCCAACGGCATCGCCTTCTCGCCGGGCGAAAAGTATCTCTATGTAGACAACTCGGAGCCAAAGAAGCTCTGGATGCGCTACACGGTGAGGCCCGATGGCACGCTCACCGATCCGAAGCTGCTGTATGACGCCACCAAGGATTCGCGGCCCGGCGCGCCCGACGGCATGAAAGTGGATGTAAACGGCGACATCTACAGCGCTGGCCCCGGCGGCGTGTGGATCTTCTCTCCTGAGGGCAAGCCGCTGGGAACGATTGACGTGCCGGAGCGCGTGGGCAACCTGACGTTTGCCGGTCCGGATCGCAAGACGCTCTACATCGCAGCCGACAGCAGCATTTACCGGATCAACGTGAATGTTGCGGGCGAGCCGCTGGTGCAGGGGAAGTAAAGCGGGGTTAGCTGCGCTGCGCGCGTGCTAGCGGAGTCAGGGAAGCTCTGATCAAGTACAAGAATCCGTGCACCCTATCCCTCAGGGGTTAAAACCCCATTCATTCTGCTGGCTGTATCGGCACGGCTGAAGCCGTGCCCTTTCAAAATACGACTTATTCAGAGCTTCCTTAGCGCGGAACTGATACGGCTTCTCCTAACTCCGCGAGCACCGCTAACTACGCGCGAAGCGCGGCTAACTCCGCTTCTTTCACGTCACCGGCCCCGGATTGAAGAGCACAAACTCGTTGTGCAGGCCCCAGCGGTCGGCCCAGGTCTTTTTACGGCCGCTGGCCACATCCAGGATCAAGGAAAAAATCTCCCGGCCGACCTCTTCTACCGTGGCCTTGCCGGAGGCGATGCGCCCTGCGTCGATATCGATCAGGTCGCTCCAGCGCTCGGCGAGACCACTGTTCGTCGAGACCTTGATCACCGGCGCAACCGACAATCCATAGGGCGTGCCGCGACCAGTGGTAAAGATGTGCATGTTCATCGCGGCGGCAAGCTGCAATGTACCGCAGATGAAGTCACTGGCCGGCGTTGCGGCAAACACGAGTCCCTTCTGCGTGACGCGCTCGCCAGGGCCGGTGACGGCCATGAGCGCGGTGCTGCCGGCCTTGGCGATGGAGCCCATCGCCTTTTCGACAATGTTGGCAAGGCCCCCTTTCTTGTTGCCGGGCGTGGGATTGGCGGCGCGGTCGGCGCCGCCCAGGCGCAGATACTCGTCATACCAAGCCATCTCGCGGATGAAGTCGCGCGCGACCCCGGGTGTGGCGGCGCGCGCGGTGAGCAGGTGGGCCGCGTCGCGCACCTCGGTTACCTCGGAGAACATCACGGTTGCGCCGGCACGGACGAGAAGATCGGCTGCAAAGCCCACGGCAGGGTTGGCCGTAACGCCGGAGAGCGCATCGGAGCCACCGCATTGCAGGCCGACAACGAGATCGGACGCGGGACACGATACGCGGCGGCGCTTATCCAGCTTTTTAAGCTTCTTCTCAGCGAGTTGCATGATGTTGGCGACAATTTCGCCAAAGCCGTGCTGCGCCTCCTGCATGACGGCGACCGAGGGCTCGTCTTCCAGCACGGGCAGCATACCGGCGGACATGAGGCGCACGGGCTGCAGCTTTTCGCAGCCGAGACTGACAACCAGAATCTCCCCGCCGAAGTTGGGATTGAGGCTGAGGTTGCGCAGTGTGCGAATAGGGACTGCTGCTCCGGGCGCGTCGATGGCCACGCCGCAGCCGTAAGGATGGGTGATGGCGACGACATCATCGACGTTGGGATAGTGCGGAAGAATTTCAGACTTGATGCGCTTGACGGCGTAGCCGACGGTGGCGGCCACGCATTGCACCGTGGTGCTGATGCCGAGAATATTTTTCGTTCCCGCGGAGCCGTCGGCGTTGCGAAAGCCTTCGAAGGTGCAGCCTTCGAGTGCGGGCAGCGGCGCGGGAACGGCAGTGGCCAGTGGGCAGTCTTCAAGCGAAGGCGGCTCAGGCAGTGTCATCAGATCTTCGTGGACCCAGCTTCCGCGCGGGATGGCTCGGTTCGCGTAGCCGATGACGACGCCGTAGCGCAGGATCGCATCGCCGGCAGCAAGATCGGCGAGCGCCACCTTGTGCGCCTCGGGAATGACCTCTACGAGCACGAGTCCGCACGGAAAGCGGCTGCCGGCGGCGAGACCGCCAGCACTTACGACCACGGCGACGTTGTCGCGCGCGTGCATGCGGATGTATCGAGGCTGAAGAAGCGAGCGCATCGCGTGGCTCAACGGACCAGACAGGGACGCTTAGGGTCAAACTGCCAGCCGGGGATGAGAAATTGCATGGCGATGGCGTCGTCGCGCGCGCCGAGGCCGTTGGCGTTGTAGAGCTCGTAGGCGCGCTCGATGGCGTCGAAGTCGAGCTCAACGCCGAGGCCGGGCCGCTCAGGCACGGCGATGAGACCGTCTTCGATCTTGAATGGATTGCGCGTGAGGTGCTGGCCGTCCTGCCAGATCCAGTGCGTATCCACGGCGGTGATGACGCCGGGCGCGGCGGCGGCCACGTGCGTCACCATGGCCAGAGAGATGTCGAAATGGCTGTTGGAGTGTGAACCCCAGGTAAGTCCGTGGTCGCGGCAGGTCTGCGCCACGCGCACCGAGCCCTGCATGGTCCAGAAGTGCGGATCGGCCAGCGGAATGTCCACCGCGTGGAGCTGGATGGCGTGACTGAGCTGGCGCCAGTCGGTGGCGATCATGTTGGTAGCCGTGGGCAGGCCGGTGGCCCGGCGGAACTCGGCCATGATCTCGCGGCCGGAGAAGCCCTGCTCGGCGCCGCAGGGGTCTTCGGCATAGGCGAGCATCCGTTGCGGCGGACGGCGGCTTCTGCAGAGCGCGATAGCTTCCTGAAGGGACCACGCGCCGTTGGGATCGAGGGTGATGCGCGCATGCGGGAAGCGTCCGGCAAGCGCTTCGACGGCCCGCATCTCCCCGGCGCCCGGCAGCACGCCGCCCTTGAGCTTGAAGTCATTGAAGCCGTAACGCGCGTGCGCCGCCTCGGCAAGCGCGACGATGGCTTCCAGCGTGAGCGCAGGCTCGTCGCGCAGACGCAGCCATGCGTCAGCGGAGTCGCCGGCGCGGCGATAGTTGAGGTTCGTCTTACGGCTGTCACCAACGAAGAAGAGATAACCGAGCACCGGAACGCTGGAGCGCTGCTGTCCTTCGCCGAGCAGCGCCGCGACGGGCTGGCCGAGGAACTGGCCGAGCAGGTCGAGCAGCGCGGACTCGATGGCGGTGACGGCGTGAACGGCTACGCGCAGATCGAAGGTCTGTTGGCCGCGGCCGTGCGCGTCGCGTTCGGCAAAGCGCTCGCGGACCGCGTTGAGGATGGCTTTGACAGACGCTACCTCGCGCCCCACGACGAGCGGCCGAGATGCTTCAAGGACCTGGCGGATTTTTTCGCCGCCGGGCACTTCGCCCACTCCGGTGTTGCCGGCTTCGTCGGCAAGGAGGACGAGGTTACGCGTGAAATAGGGCCCATGCGCGCCGCTCAGGTTGAGCAGCATGCTGTCCTGCCCGGCCACCGGCACCACGCGCATGGATGCGACGCGCGGCGAGTGGCCGGCTGTGCCGGATCGCTCATTGTCCGCGCCGGTCCTGGTGAACGCTCCCATGCTTCGCCTATTGTGGCACATCATAGCACCCGCCATAAGGACGCGATGGATATGGCGATTACAACGCGAGCGAGGCAAGCGCGTGAAGAACAGCGGAAGACATTGCCAAGCGATTCACACCGCCTCTCCAGGGCGGCATTCATACTGCGAATGCTTTCCCAGGGGGTGTCCGCCGCAGCGGACTTCCCCTGGGCTATTTTCATAATGTCCCTCCGGGACGAGCTACGCCAGCGAGCCGGCGCACACCCTGCCGCGAGTCAGTTCGCGCAACGAAGAAGTTTCCGCGGTTGTCCGTGGCCGCAGCAGCACTTTACAAAGGTGCGCATGCTCGCATACAAGGTTTATGACCAAGTTCGATCAAAATCACGCCAACACGGCACAAACGAGGATTCTGCATGGGCAATCGGATGAACCGGAGACAGTTTCTCGCTACAGGCGGCGCGGCAGGGCTGGCAGCCGCAAGTTCCGCTTCCTCGAAGACCGCAGCAGCTGCATCCGCAAAGCCGGTATTGATGAAGCTGGGCGACCAGACGGCGCCTACCAACGACACGCACCTTGCGTATCTGGCCCGCTACAGCGTGCGTAACATCTGCGGCTATCCGCAGATTGACGGCGACCGGCTCTACGCGACCGTGGACGAGCTGAAGCGCATGACGGACATGGCCGCGCAATACGGCATCAGCGTGGACTGCATTGCGCCGCCGTTTCTGGCCTCCACCCACATCGATACGGAAAAGCATCCGGCTATCATGCTGGCCGACAGCCCGGAGCGCGACCGCGATATCGAGCAGTTGCAGACGCTCATCCGCAACTGCGCACAGGCCGGCATCCCGGCGATCAAATACAACATGAGCATCCTGGGCGTGCTGCGCACAGGGCGCGTGCCGGGACGCGGCGACGCGCTCTATCACCAGTGGAAGCTCTCGGAGGCCAAGCCCAAGACGCCGCTCACGCGGGCCGGCGTGGTGAACGCCGACCAGTTCTGGGAGCGCATCACGTACTTCCTCGACCACGTGATTCCCGTGGCCAACGAATGCAAGATTCGCATGGCCTGCCATCCGCAGGACCCCGGCGTGCCGCCCGAGGGCTACCAGGGCGTAAACCGCGTGCTGGGCACCATCGACGGACTGAAAAAATTCATCACCATCCAGGAGAGCCCTTATCACGGACTGAACTTCTGCCAGGGAACCATCTCGGAAGACCTTGAGAACCCGGGCGTTGAGATTTTCGACGTGATCCGCTACTTTGGCACGCGCAAAAAAATCTTCAATGTGCACTTCCGCAATATCCGCGGGCATCGCAACGACTTTATCGAGGTGTATCCCGACGAGGGCGACGTGGATTTCGTGAAGGCCATCAACGTGTATCGTGAGATCGGCTATGAATACATGCTGATGCCCGATCACGTGCCTCTGGCGCACAACGATCCTGGCTCGCTGCAGTCGTTCGCGTTCTGCTATGGCTATATTCGCGGGCTCATTCAGTCGCTGAGCGAGTCGGCGTAATAAAGCCGTGATACCGTGTGAACAAAATCAAGAAACCAGCGCGGGCGCTGACTAAGCGGAAGGAATCACTCTACCTTGACTGAAGCACGGCGAACACGCATCCGCTACCTGATTATCACGGTTCTTTTCCTGGTGAGCTGCTTCAGCTTTGCTGACCGCTCGGCTCTGTCGCAGGCCGTGACCTCAATGCCGAAGGCGATGAACCTGACGCCGCAGCGCATGGGCTACCTGCTGTTCGCCTTCGGGTGTGCCTACGCGCTGGGCCAGTTGCCTTCGGGCGGCCTGCTTGACCGCTTCGGATCGAAGCGCGTCTACGGCATCAGCATCGTGCTGTGGTCCATCTTCGCGTTTCTCACCGGATGTGCCGGCTATGTAACGGCGAGCTTGGCTTTCACGGTCCTCTTCATTCTCAGGATCTTCTCCGGTCTGGCGCAGTCGCCGGTGTTTCCGGGCAACGGACGCATCGTGGCCGCGTGGTTTCCCACGCCGGAGCGCGGGCGCGCCTCGGCCATCTTCAACGCGTCGCAGTATTTCGCGCTGCCCATCTTCGCGCCCATCTTCGGATGGCTGATTCACACCGCCGGATGGCGAAGCTGCTTCTGGTTCCTGGGCGGGCTGGGCGCGGTGCTGACGCTGGTGTGGGTAACGACGATCTATGGCGTCAAGGACCATCCGCGCATCTCGCAGGCGGAGATCGAGTTCATCGAGCGCGGCGGCGGACTGGTGAACACCGATGCCAATACCAGCGCAAAGAAGAACACGCTCACCTGGAGCACGGTGAAGATGCTGCTCAGCTATCGCATGCTGGTGGGCGTTTACATCGGCCAGTACTGCATTACGACGCTCACGTGGTTCTTTCTCACGTGGTTTCCGCTGTACCTGTCGCAGGCGCGGCACATGTCGGTGCTCAAGGTTGGATTTGCAGCAGCGGTGCCGGGGTTGTGCGGCGGATTCGGCGGCATCCTGGGCGGCATTCTTTCAGATCGCCTGCTGCGCGGCGGCTGCTCGCTGAGCTTTGCGCGCAAGCTGCCGATCATGGCCGGCATGGGGCTGTCGATGACCATCATCGCCTGCAACTATGCGCACTCGCAGGCCATGATGCTGGCGTTCATGTCGCTCTCGTTTTTTGGCAAAGGCATCGGCGCGCTGGGCTGGACGGTCATCTCCGACACTTCGCCCAAAGGACTGGTGGGCATGAACGGGGCGCTCTTCAACCTGTTCGGCAACACGGCCGGCATCACCACACCGCTGATCATCGGGTACATCGTGGAAAAGACGCACTCGTACAACGGAGCGCTGATTTTTGTAGGACTCGTCGCGTTCTGCGCCATCGTAAGCTACGGGCCGGTTGTGGGCGAGATCAAGCGCATCGATCTTGAGCCGGCCAGCGCTGCGTGAACCACAGTGTGGGAAATGCGCGCGGCGGGAATTTAAGCTGGCAGTGACAAGGAGGGGTTGCTCATGCCCGAGTGGCCGGGAAATCTTCCGCGCAACGCGTTCAAGCAGGCGCTTGCCAGGCGCGAGCGGCAGGTGGGTCTGTGGTCGGGCCTGGCAAGCAACATCGGCGCGGAGATTCTGGCCAGCACGGGGTTTGACTGGATCGTGATTGACGGTGAGCACGCGCCCAACGACATCTCCACACTGCTGCCACAACTGCAGGCCATGCGCGGCGGAACGGCCGAGCCGGTGTTTCGCGTGCCGTGGAACGAGCCGGTGATCATCAAGCGCGCGCTCGACGTGGGCGCGCGGTCGCTGCTGATTCCCTTTGTGCAGAACGTGGCGGAAGCCGAGCGGGCCGTGGCGGCCACGCGCTATCCGCCGCTGGGCATGCGTGGCGTGTCGGTGGCTCCGCGCGCCAACGACTTTGGCCGCGTGCAGAATTATCACCGCAACGCGCACCTCGATACCTGCGTGCTGGTGCAGATCGAGACGCGCGCAGCGCTCAAGCAGATTGAAGCGATTGCCGCGGTCGAAGGCATCGACGGCCTCTTCATCGGGCCGAGCGACCTGGCGGCGGACTTCGGGCACCTGGGCAATCCCAGGCATCCAGAAGTGCAGGCGGCCATCAAGGACGCGGCGGAGCGAATTCGCGCCACGGGGAAATCGGCCGGCACGCTGGCGGGCAGCGTGGACGATGTGGAGTTTCTGTTCGACCTCGGCTTCAACTTCACGGCTGCGGGCAGCGATGTGGGCATTCTGGCGCGCGGCGCGGAAGGCGTGGCTGCGCGCTTCAAGAAAAATTAAAGGAGAACCATCATGGCAACTCTAGGATTTGTCGGGCTCGGCATCATGGGCCGTCCCATGCTCAACAACCTGCTGAAAGCCGGCCACGCGGTCGTCGCATACGGGCGCACCCCGGCCAAGCTGGATGCGTGCGTGAAAGATGGCGCGCAGCGCGGCGCTTCTAACAGCGATGTGGGCGCGCGCGCGTCCATGGTCATCACCATGCTGCCCGACGGACCGGAAGTGGAAGAGGTGGTGCTGGGCGCAGACGGGATTCTTGCCGGCGCCAAGGCCGGCTCGCTCATCATCGACATGAGCTCGATCAATCCACTGGTGTCACAGAAGATTGCCAGGGCCTGCGCGGCGAAGGGCGTGGACTTTATCGATGCGCCGGTGAGCGGCGGCGAGCCGAAGGCGATTGATGGAACGCTGGCCATCATGGTGGGCGCCAGCGAAGAAGCCTTCGCCAAGGCCGAGCCGATCTTGAAGTGCATGGGCTCGAGTGTGACGCTTACTGGGCCGGTGGGCGCGGGCAACACCACCAAGCTGGCGAATCAGATCATGGTGGCGTGCAACATTGCGGCCATGGGCGAAGCGCTGGTGCTGGCCACGCGCTGCGGGCTCAATCCTGAGGTCGTGGTGAACGCAATCAAGGGTGGACTTGCCGGCAGCGCCGTGTTGAATGCCAAGGGACCGATGCTGATTGCACGCAATTTCAAGCCGGGATTCAAGATCAACCTGCACCAGAAAGACCTGCGCAACGCGCTGCAGACGGCCGAAGCCAATCACGTATGCCTGCCGATCACGGCGCTGGTGCAGCAAATGCTGTCTTCGCTCATTGGCACGGGCAAGGGCGACTTGGATCATTCGGCGATCGCCACGTTTGTGGAGGGGTTGTCGAACGTCGAGGTGAAGGTTCCGGCGGCGTAGTCATGGAGGCAGATTGAGGTTCGTGCTTTCCCACCTTGGAGCAATTTCACAGATGGTGTACTCATCTCGAATCAGAAAAACAACCGCAGATCCTTCGGCTCCCTTGCGCTTTCCCTCATTGCATGAGGGAAAACACTTGGTCGCTCAGGATGACAACGCGATGAAAGAGTACAGCAACTCTGAAAAGGCTATAGCCGATGCGCAAAGAACGCGCATCGACGAAGGTGGGGCACTTCTTTTCGTGCCTGTCCACCCTTCCGTATCCGCCGCGGTGGACGCGGAAGGATGGGACACCCGGCACTCGGCTTAACTGAAAAACTGAGCTATCGCAGAGACCACCGTCTGCTGCTCATCCTCCCGCAGCTCCGGAAACATCGGCAGGGCGAGGACTTCGCGAGCGGCGCGCTCGGCCTCGGGGAAATCGCCTTCTTTGTAGCCCAGGTCTTTGAGCGCATCCTGCAGGTGAAGCGGGACGGGGTAGTAGATCTCCGAGCCGATCTGTCGCGCGGTGAGAAAGGTGCGCAGCTCGTTGCGGCGCGGCGAGCGGATGACGTACTGGTGCCAGACGTGGCGGCTGCCAAGCTGCTCCTGGGGCAGAATGACGCCATGCTGCGGGTAGGGGCCGGATTCGGCCAGGCCGGCCTGCGTAAAGAGCGCATGATAGCGCTCTGCGACTCGGCGGCGCGACTCATTCCAGCGCTCGATGTGGCGGAGCTTGATGGCGAGTACCGCGCCCTGGAAGCCGTCCATGCGCGCGTTCCAGCCAAGCTCGTCGTGGTAATAGCGGCGGCGCATGCCGTGCTGGCGCAGGGCGCAGGCACGCTCGGCCACCTCGGCGGAATGGGTGGCGACCATGCCAGCGTCTCCGGCGGCGCTCAGGTTTTTGGTGGGATAAAAGCTAAATGCAGCGGCGAGTCCGAGAGCCCCGGCTTTTACGCCGTTCCACTCTGCGCCCCAGGCCTGGGCGGCGTCTTCAATCAAAACCAGTCCACGCTCTTGTCCAAAACGAGCAAAAGAAGGGAAGTCGGCGCACTGGCCGTAGAGGTGCACGGGCAGGATAGCCCGGACTCCGGCACCGCGTGGGCTGTTCAGAACCCTCTCAAGGGCCGCAGGCGAGAGATTGAAGCTGGTCGGGTCAATGTCGGCCAGCACGGGCCTTGCGCCGGCGCGGAGGATAGCGCTGACCGAGGCGAAAAAGCTGAAAGGGGTGGTAAGGACGGCGTCGCCCGACCCAATGCCGGCCGCAGCCAGGGCCAGCCAGAGGGCGTCTGTCCCGGAAGAGCAGCCGATGGCGTGGCCGACGCCGAGTTGCGCAGCCGCTGCCTGCTCAAATGCGCTTACCTGCTCCCCAAGAATGAATTGCTGCGTCTCTAGCACATGCTCCAGGGCAGCCAACAGCTCTGCGTGAAGCGGCTGGTACTGGCGCCTGAGGTCGAGCATGGGAACGGGCTGGGCAATGCGGGCAATGGAACCGGACGGACCGACGGCGTCTTGCACGCATCTATAGTAACAAGCGGCCGGAGTCACAAGCGGCGGGGGGTCCCCGGCTGCGGGCAGACGAAAAAGTGGGCCATGGCGGGCGTTGGCAGGACGGCGGAGTTGAAAAGGATCGCAATCCCCTATATCTTGGTCACATTGCGGGCCCCGACAGCACCGGGAATTCCGGCGTTGTTCCCGCGAAATCGCACCTTCACCTAAGCGCAGGGTAAGACAAAATCATCAAAGGAAGCAGGAGATCGGCACATGGAGAACAAGCCGGCACAAAACATCCAGGATACTTTTCTGAACACGGTTCGGAAGGACAAAACCCCGATAACGATTTATCTGGTCAGCGGCGTCAAGCTTACCGGAAAAATCCGGTCCTTCGACAAGTACTCGGTGCTTCTGGAAAACAACAGCCAGGAGCAGTTGATTTTCAAACACGCCATTTCCACCGTGGTGAGCAACCGGAGCGTCATGCACAGCGAGCATCGGCCGGCAGCGGTAACGACCGGTCTGGGCCCGACCCCGGTCACGGTGCCATCTGCGTCACAGACCGCGGAGCAGCGATAACAGACGGGGCGCGTCCTCGACCTCGCGTCCTCGCCCTTGCCCGCCGCAGCGAGCAAGGGCGAGGAGCGCAGAACCGAAGGCTACGACGTGAAACCATACCCGGAGACGGAGCCGGGCCGTCCCAGTGGGAAGGTCCGGTCCGTCACGCCAGGCCGTGGCGCGGCGGAGCGTGCAGTGCTGGTAGGCGTGGATTTCAGTGGCGGCCGCTCAGCCGCGCTGCGGCCGCGCAGAGTGGTTGTGTGTTCTCATACCGATGCCGGGGCAAGTCTCGATTCGGATTCTGAAAATTTGGTGAATTCCGATGCGGACCGCTCCACGCCGGCAACAAGCTTGGCCGCAGGCAAAGCTACGCATGGTCTGGACGCCGAAGAATCGCTAGGGGAGTTTCGCGAGCTGGTGGTGAGCGCCGGCGGCGTGGTGGCCGCCGAGCTGCTGCAGCGGCGCGCGCATCCTGATCCAGCTACGCTCATCGGCGCGGGCAAGGTGGAGGAGATTGCCGGCGTAGCAGCCTCGGTGGAGGCCGACCTGGCGCTCTTCGACCACGATCTCTCGCCCACCCAGTTGCGCAACCTGGAGGCGGCGCTGCCCTGCCGCGTGCTGGACCGCACCCAGCTCATCCTGGACATCTTTGCGCGCCATGCACGGACGCGGGAGGGCCAGCTTCAGGTGGAGCTGGCGCAGTTGCAGTACCTGCTGCCGCGGCTGGCCGGACGCGGCAAATCCATGTCGCAGCTTGGCGGCGGCATCGGCACGCGCGGACCCGGCGAAACGCAGCTCGAAACCGACCGGCGGCGCATTCAGCGGCGCATCGATCAGCTCAAGATCGATCTCGAAGCCGTGCGGCGGGTGCGCAAGCAGCAGCGCCAGCGCCGCGAGGCCGTGCCCGTGCCGACGGTGGCGCTGGTGGGCTACACCAACGCCGGCAAGAGTACGCTGTTCAACGCGCTCACCGGCGCGCAGGTGATTTCGTCGTCGCGCATGTTCGCCACGCTCGACCCAAAATTGAAAGCCATCGAGCTGCCCAGCCGGCGCAAGGTGCTGCTGTCTGACACCGTAGGCTTCATCCGCAACCTGCCGCACACGCTGGTCACCAGCTTTCGCGCCACGCTCGAAGAGGTTGCGCAAGCTGAGGTGCTGCTGCACGTGCGCGACGCCGCCTCCACATACGGCGACGAGCAGAAGGCGCAGGTGGAAAAGGTGCTGGGCGAGCTCGAAACTCTCGCCAAGCCGCGCATCGAGGTGCTGAATAAAATTGATCTTTGGGGCGAGGCCGAGCGGCGCGCCTTGCGCGGGCATGCAGCCGCGCGCGGGCAGGCGGCTGTCTCTGCCCTCACGGGCGAGGGACTGGATGAACTGCTCGATGCGATCGACAAGGCGCTCTACTCCGACCCGGTGATGGAGGCCGAGCTGCGCGTGCCACAGCATGAAGGCGCGGTGCTGGCCGCCATCGAGGCTGGCATGGTAATTCATGCCCGGGAGTACGAGGGCAACCTGGTGCGTCTGCGCGTAAGCGGCCCGGCGTCGCTGGTGGGACGAATGCGGCGGTTCCGGGCGCGCGGCGGATAAGGCTGCCGGAGCGGCTGGCGGCAACCGGGAAGGAGTCCGGACATGCGTATTCAACTTGTATTGTATTTTTAAAATGCCGATGTCCTGGTGTATTCCATGTCACGGCAGGAGGACTGAATGGAGCCCGTTGAGAACAGCGCCGGCCGTACGATCACCACACTCTCCAGCCGCGAAGTTTATCGCAACCACTGGATGCGGCTGCGCGAGGATGAGATCCTGCGCTCGAACGGCCAAAAGGGCATCTACGGCGTGGTGGAAAAAGACGATTCTGCAATCATTCTGCCCATCGACAACGGGCGCGTCTGGCTCGTGGAGCAGTACCGCTACACGATCGAGGAGCGTGCGCTGGAGCTGCCGCAGGGCGGATGGGAGATGGAGATCGAGCATCCCGAGGAGCTGGCGCGCGGCGAGCTGCGGGAAGAGATCGGCATGGATGCCGCCGAGATGCATTCCCTGGGCATGCTGTGGATCGCCTACGGCTTTACGCGGCAGAAGCAGCACGTCTTTCTAGCCACCGGCCTGACGCCCACGCACACCGAGCCCGACGACGAAGAGCACGACCTGAAGACGTATTCCATGACCGTGGAGGAGTTCGAGCAGAGGATGCTCGACGGCACCATCCGCGACAGTTGCACGCTGGCCGCGTGGGGGCTTTACCTGATGTGGAAGGCGCGAAACGGCTTGGTTTCGACACAGCTTTAGAGTAGTTCTCCCATCCCAGATGAGTATCCAAAAAACGCTTGCAGTCTACGGCCGCTGCGCGACCGGAACCCAGGGCGTGGGATAGGCAGGACCGATGTACTCGGCGCGGGGACGGATGAGGCGGTTGTCGTCGAGCTGCTCGATGACGTGCGCGGCCCAGCCGGCGATGCGGCTCACGGCGAAGATGGGCGTGAACAGATCGATGTCGATGCCCAGCGTGGTGTACGTGGAGGCGGAGTAGAAATCCACGTTGGCGTTGAGCTTCTTTTCCTTGTTGATGTAGAGCTCGATGGCCCGGGACATTTCGAACCACTTGGGCTGGCCGGCGTCTTTGCAGAGTTTCTCGCTCATGCGGCGCAGGTGGGTGGCGCGCGGGTCTTCCGTCTTGTAGACGCGATGGCCGAAGCCGGAGATCTTCTGCCTGGCCGCCAGCATTCCCTTCACGTACTCGACCGGGTCGGCGCCGGCCTTGTCGATGGCCAGCAGCAGGCGCATCACGGCCTCATTGGCGCCGCCGTGGAGCGGTCCCTTGAGCGCGCCGATGGCGCCGGTGATAGCCGAGTGAATGTCAGAGAGCGTAGCGGCGATGACGCGGGCGGCGAAGGTGGAGGCGTTGAGCTCGTGATCGGCATGAAGAATGAGTGCGATATCGAGGGTTCGAGTGGCGGTTTCTGAGGGCTTTTCGCCGTTGAGCATCCACAGGAAATTGCCGGCGTGGGTAAGCTTTCGATCGGGAGGGATAATTTGCTTGCCCTTGCGGATGCGGTCGTAAATCGCGACGATCATGGCGATCTGCGAAGTCAGGTGGAAGGCCTTGCGCACGTTCGCGTCGTGCGTGTTGTCTTTCTCATCGGCGTCGTAAAAGCTCAACGCCGACACCGTAGTTCGCAGTACCTCCATGGGCGTGGCCGAGGTGGGAAAGCTGCGCAGCATGTCGATGACGCGCTGATCGAGCTCGCGCGCGGCGGCAAGCTGGGCTGAAAACTCGGTGAGCGTGGCCTGGTTGGGCAGGTAGCCGTTCCACAGCAGGAACGTGGTCTCCTCGAAGGTCGAGCGCTCGGCCAACTCGTGGATGTCGATCCCACGGTAAGACAAAACGCCGGCCTCTCCGTCGATGAAGCAGATGCCGGAGTTGGCGGCAACAATGCCTTCCAGGCCTTTCCCGATAACAGCAGTCGACATAGCCTTCGATTCTCCCTTTTTGAAGCAATCAATTCAGGTCTGCGGCGAGTAGTCCAGGCCAGAATGTCTCGCCCGGGCAAAAAAGCAGTCAAGATGTTTATAACTGAGCGGTTCGATGCTTGTCACGGCAGGCGGGAGGCCTGGGATACAGAATCCGCCGCTCGGAGCGCACAATGCGGGAAGGCCGGAATTGAACCAGTTTTTGCCTTAGTTTAGCGGCGTTCAGCGCGCACCGCTTCATGTGGCCGGAATATCCTTTAGGTTCCACGGCGGCGTTCGGAGTACAATCAGCCCGAGTTCCGGGGGCGGAGCTTGCTTCGCGGCGGCCGGCGCGCATTCCGGTGCGTCCCAGCGGAAGCAGAGAACCCGCTCCCGACGAAAAACGTCTAATCCGTTACTTCCGGTGCGTCCCGGCAAAAGGGCCGCCGCAGGATGAAAGGTAAGAGATGAGCGAAATCGATGACACTCCCCGAACGTACTCCGGCGCACTGCTTGCGGCGCTGGCCATATCATTGCTGGCCGCGATTGCCGGCCTCCTCTGGTGCGCCACGCTGGGCAGCCGGCTGAGCACCCAGCAGGCCGAGCTGGCTGACGCCAGGCAGGACAACGCGAAACTGGCCGCCGAGCTGCGCGAAACCGACGCGCGGCTGCGAGTGACCACCGACGAGCTGGGCAAATCGCTGGGACTGACGCAGAAGCAGCTCGACGAGCGGGCGCAGCAGATTATCCAGCGCGAGCAGGCTGACAATGCGCGGCTGCTGTCGCAGCAGCGGCAGACGGCGCAGCAGGTGAGCGCGGTTTCGAGCGACCTGTCGAACGTGAAAACCGACGTGGGCGGCGTGAGGACCGACCTGGGCAAGACCCAGACCGACGTAGCCAGCGCCCTGAGCCAGCTCCAGAGCGTCCGCGGCGACCTGAGCAGCACCAATAGCGTCATCGCCCGCAACCACGACGAACTGGTCACGCTCGAGCACAGGGGCGACCGCAACTACTATGAGTTCACGCTGCAGAAAGGGCAGAAAAAGCCGGTGGGAACGGTGAGCCTGGAGCTGCGCAAGGCCGACCTGAAAAAGAGCCGGTTCACGCTCAACATCTACGCCGACGACAAGACCTACGAGAAGAAAGACAGGAACGTGAACGAGCCGCTGCAGTTCTACAGCGGCAAAGATCCGCAACTGTTCGAGATCGTGGTGAACACGATCAACAGCAAGAACCAGATCAGCGGGTACCTGTCCACGCCCAAGAACGCTCCGGTTCCGCCGGTGTCAGGGCCTACTGGTCAATAACCGCGACCCGCGGCGCGACGACCAAGCTGGGCTGATAGCGGAAGGAGAAGGTAAAGTTCAGATCCTTCCGCGACTCCCACTGTTCTTTGGTCAGCTTGAACGCGGAAACGACCGTGCCTTCCACCGTCTGGCCTGGATCAATCGTCATATCGAGCGGGAGGGCTTTATTGTGCGGCACGGGCATTCCGGGATAAGCGAGGAAGACGCGATCGTAGTCGGCGGCCGAGGCGGCATAGCTCGAATAAATGCCGTCAGGCAGCGTGGCGTTGGTCATCGCGCTGGTAAGAAACAGCGGCGCCTTGCTCTGATTCTTGAGCCGCACCTGGGTGAAGACATAGACCTGGTCGAAGCTTTCCCTGGGCATGGGCGCGCCGTTGGCGTCAAAACCCTTGCTTTCTACATGCATCGGGTGCGCCCACACGGCCACCACATCGCCGCTGGCTACCACAGGCGTTTGCCCGGTAATGAAGTAAGCGACGATTGCGGCGGAAACTACGACGGTGGCGACGATCGAGGCGACGACGACATGGCTGGTGCCTTTGGTGAACTCCTCGCCGCGCGCGGCGTCGTCCAACTGGTCGGGGGATTGCTGGTGGAGGAGACTCATAGCGCCCTTATCTTAGCGTGATGCAGACAAAACAGGCTACGGAATGTTGGACGGCCGCTGCCGATTTCTGTGAAGAATCGGGGTGAAATGCGGCTGCCGCAAGAACCAGAGCCTTTCTCCTGTTTCCGCAGAGCCGCCTTCCGGTGTGTCCGCCGCGGCGGATGGATTTTTCGTGAGAACCTGCCTAAAGACTCGTCCGAGCAGGGCAAGAGCTTTGAAAGGGCACGGCTGAGGCCGTGCCCTTTCAAAACTTCAAGTTTCTAGACAGATTCTGAGGAAAAATCCATCCGGTAGTTGCAGCCTCCTGCCTTACGGCCGGGGCGCAGCACGGCCAGAAAATCATTGGCACTGCGGGTATTGAGCACATCATCTGCGGTAAGCCAGGCGCGTTTGAGCTGGCGCAGGCCGTAGCCCATCCTGCCCAGGTTGCGGGCGTCGTGCGAGTCGGAGCTCATCACGATCTTGCAGCCTAGCTCCTTGGCCAGGCGCAGGTCGCGGTCGTTCAGGTCGAGCCGCTCGGGAGCGGCGTTGTGCTCCATGGCCACGCCCAGCTCGGCGGCGCGCTTGAGCACGGCGTCCATGTCGAGCGCAAAGGGCTCGCGGCGCAACAGCAGCCGGCCCGTGGGATGGCCGAGGATGCGCGTGTAGGGGTTCTCGATGGCGCGCAGCACGCGCGCGGTCATCTCGTCACGGCTCTGCTCAAAGCGCGTGTGTACGCTAGCGATAACCACTTCCATCTGCGCCAATACCTCATCGTCCAGATCGAGCGCGCCGTCGGCCAGAATGTCTACCTCGATGCCAGCGAAGACGCGAATCCTACCCTTCATCTCACGGTCGATCTCATGAATTTTCTGGATGTGCTCAAGCGCGCGCTTTTCGTCCAGGCCGTTGGTCATGGCCAGGTTCTTGGAGTGGTCGGTGATGGCGATGTACTGGTAGCCGCACTTGAGCGCGGCCTCGGCCATCTCGCGGATCGAGCTGCGGCCGTCGCTGGCGGTGGTGTGCATATGCACGTCACCGCGAATGTCTGAGGCGTCGATGATACGCGGCAGCTCGTGACGCGCGGCGGCCTCGATCTCGCCCAGGTTCTCGCGCATCTCCGGCTGCATCCAGTCCATGCCCAGCGCGGCGTAGATCTCTTCCTCGGTCGCCGTGGCCACGGGCGTGCCATCGTCGAGCCGCGCCAGGGCCCACTCGTTGAGCGTGTAGCCCATCTTGAGCGCGCGCTGGCGCAGCGAGACGTTGTGCGCCTTGGAGCCGGTGAAATACTGAAGCGCCGCTCCGTAAGACTCGCCGGGCAAAAGGCGCACATCCACCTGCAGCCCCTGCTGCACGTGGAAGCTCACCTTGTTCTCGCCCTTGGCGATCATGTCGTGAATGCCGGGATACGCAGCGACGTACTCAACAGCGGCCTGCGTGTGCTCCGGCGCGCAGCCGGGGCCAGTGGCCAGCAGATCGAGATCGCCGGCGGTCTCACGGCCGCGGCGCAGCGAGCCAGCGGGCGTAACGCGATCGATGCCGGGAAATTGCAGCAGGTACTCGGAGATCTGCTGCGCATAGCCGTCGGCTACGTCGATGCGGAAACGGCCGGCGGAGCGGCGATAGTCCTCGATGCCCTTGCGCAGCTTCTCGATCTGCCTGGCGCCCATGCGCGGCAGGCCGGTGAGCCGCCCGGCCTCAATCGCCTGGGCAAGCTGGTCGATGGTGGAGATTCTGGCAGCGTCCCAGAAGAGCGCAACGGTCTTGGGACCCATGCCGGGGAGCTTGAGCAGCTCGAGGATGCCGGCGCCGTAGCGCGCAAGCAATTCGTCGCGCAGAGGCAGCGTGCCGGTGTCGACGATGGCCTTGAGGTGCGCAGCCATGCTCTTGCCGATGCCGGGAATTTCGAGCAGGCGCACAGGGTCAGAGGCGACGGACGCAAGGTCTACGGTGGTCTGCTCAGCGGCCTCAGCCGCGCGCCTGTAGCTGCGCACGCGAAAGCTGTCCGCGCCGTCGATCTCAAGCAGATCGGCAGTCTCTTCGAGAAGCCGCGCAATCGTACGGTTGTCCATGCCTGTGGTCCCCTCACCGCTGCTTCGATCTCTGGCCTGCACAGATCAGTATCGAGCATGCGCGGCGCAAAAGGCCACTCTCACACGGACATCCCGTTCCATACCTGGGCGGAAATGCGCGCTGCTGTACCGCTCGCAAAGATGACTGGGAAAAATCAACCGAGGCACAGATTGCATAAGTCCGCCGCTTTGCGGCCGATCAAGGAACGTTCAGCGAACGCTCAGCCCCCTGCGCGGTCAGGCTGCGCTGTGGGCGCTGTCCCGAAAGCGGACTACGGCATCCGCCTGCGGTCCCTTCTGGCCCTCGACAATATCGAACTCGACTTCGTCGCCCTCTTTCAGAGTCTTGTACCCGTCCAGTTGGATTGCGGAGTAGTGAACGAATACATCCGGCCCGTCTTCGCGTCCGATGAATCCGTAGCCCTTGGCGTTGTTAAACCACTTGACCTTTCCCTTGTACTGAGCCACAGGTTCCTGCCTTCCTTTTTGGGGTCTTGCGGAATCTCGGTGATCGAAGGGGGATCTCACACCGATACTTGCTAAGACGTAAAAAATCCGAGAAAGGTTGATTGAGCCACTCCAGGAAAAAGTCCCACACAGTGAAACGGGCCGGAGATTGCCCCAGCCCATGAAAAACCGCCGGTGGGTTCGCGGCTGGCAGGTAAGCGCCGCTGAAAACTGCTGTAGACGCGGCCATTCGCGAGGGTTATCTTTTTGCCTTACACGCCTTTCCTGCGCGCGTAAAGCAGCACGCTGGTAAGGGTTTTGCCGTCCAGAATCGCCCCTTTTTCAATCATCTTCAGTACGTCGGACAGCTTGACCAAGCGGATTTCAATCTTTTCGTCCTCCTCGGGATGTGCCTCGCCGGCCTGCAGCCCTTCGGCCACAAAGACCTGCATCGATTCGCCCAGAAATCCGGGGCTGGCATAGTACTCGACCAGCGGCTTCCACTTTTTGGCGCTGTAGCCGGTCTCCTCGGTCAGCTCGCGCTGCGCGCCGGCCAGGGGATCCTCGCCGGGCTCGATCTTGCCGGCCGGCAGCTCCCAGAGGTACTGATTGGCGGCGTGGCGATACTGCCGCTCGATCACGATCCAGGGATTCTTCCTGCCCCTGGAGTTGTCGATGGCCAGGATCACCACGCTGCCGTTGTGGCGGATTACTTCGCGCTCATTCCGGCGGCCATCGGGCTCGATGATCTTGTCGTGGAGCACGCGAAAGAGCGGACCGGTGTAAACGACCTGGGAGCTGAGAATCTCCGCGACCATCTTGGCTCCCTTGCCGGGTTTCTTCGCCGTCTTCGTCTGCTTTGCCGCGTTGCCTTTGCCTGCTTTCGCCTTCTTCTGCACCTGCTCCCTTTTTGCTTTCACTTTTTTGGCCATCTCCACCTCTCGCAAACATGCCTGGCTGAAAAAGAGTATACGCATACTACGGGGTTGTTGCCGCAACCGATGGTTCTGCATCGATTGGGTCCGGCATGGCATCCTTTACTGGAGCCGCAATCCCAAGTTCTCCAGGAAAGATGAACGAGTTGCCAGTGACCGAACCGCCAACCGTAGACTGTTATCCCGTGACCCTGGCGCCGGGGCTGAGCCGGCTGTTTGTGGACTTTTGCGCCGCTGAACCGGCTGCGCAGCGGTTTTGCGCTGCGGCAGCGCAGCAGAACTGGCAGCAGCGTCCGCTGCTGCCGGCGCACTGGCCGGAGTTGGTCCGCCTGCTGGCGGCGCAGAACCCGCTGCCTTCCGCAGCGGCGGCTATAGAGGCTCTTGTACAGGGCGCCGGCATGGTGGTGACCGGGCAGCAGGTCGCTCTCTTCGGCGGACCACTGTTTACACCGTTCAAGGCGTCCACGGCGATTGCCCGCGCACGGCAGGCCACGACTGCGGGACACCCGCACACAGCCGTCTTCTGGCTGGCCAGCGAGGACCACGACTTTGCCGAAATCGACCACGTCACCTTTCCTGCAGGGCGTGAGCTGGCCAGGCTCGGCTACTCCGCGGCTCCTGCGGCGGCGGTGCCGGTAGGCGGCGTGGTGCTCGACGAGTCGATTACGCCACTGGTCGAGCGTGCGTGGGAGATTCTGGGCACATCCGACGCAATGGATGCGCTGGCCGAAGCCTACAGGCCGGGCCGCACCTTTGCGCAGGCCTTCGCCGAGTTTTACCGGAAGGTCTTCGCCGCGCAGGGGTTGCTGATCGTGGACGCCAGTGGCCGCGAGTTCCATCGCCTGGGCGCGCCGGTGCTGCGCGCGGCGCTGGAGCGAGCCGGCGAACTGCATGCCGCGCTGGCCGAGCGCAACCAGGCGCTGGAAGCGGCCGGCTACCACGCCCAGGTCGCGGTGACAGACCAGTCCAGCCTGCTCTTTCTGCTGGATCAGGAGACCGGCGCACGCCAGGCGCTGAAGCGCACGGCGGCGTCAGCCAGCGAGCCGGATGGCCTGTGGCAGGCCGGCCGGCAGACATATTCGACTGCAGACCTGGTGGGCATTCTCGAAGCCGAGCCGGAGCGGATATCGCCTTCGGCGCTGCTACGGCCGGTCTTTCAGGATTTTCTGTTCTCGACTTCGCAGATTATCGGCGGACCGGCGGAGATTGCGTACTTTGCGCAGTCGGCCGTGCTCTATGAGCGGATCCTGGGCCGGCAGACTCCGGCTGCGCCGCGGTTTTCCGGCTCGCTTATCGAGCCGCAGATCGGCGAGCTGCTGCGCCGGCATGAGCTCACGCTCGACCGCGTCTTTGCCGAAGACGCCGAATCGCTGGCCAGGCTGCTGGCGGCACGGGCCATGCCCATCGAGACCAAGCGCAGGCTGGCCGCCGCCGGCAACGCGCTCGACGAGGAACTGACCGCGCTCGTCGAGTGGATGCAGTCGCAGGACAAAGGCCTTGGCCAGTCGGCCGAGACGGCGGCCAGCAAGATGCGCTACCAGATGGACCGGCTGCGCACGCTGGCAGCCAACTTTCAGCTTCAGCGCGAGGCTACGCTCACCCGTCATGCCAATGCGATCGCGCAATCGCTGTTTCCCGGCGGCGTAATGCAGGAGCGGGTGCACGGCGCGGCGTTCTACTTTGCGCGCTACGGACTGGAACTGGCCGAAACGCTCGCCCAGCAGGCGGCGAATCCCTGCCTGGGACATACGGCGATCTGGCTGTAAAAGCAGGAGGCGGGGGGCAGGGAATAGGGACTAGGGACTAGGGAATAGGGAATAGGGAATGGGGAATAGGGAATAGAAAATAGGGAGCAGGGGTTGGGGAGCAGATTTCTTTGCGATTGGCACTTATCCATTGAGATTCTGCACATTTGCACAGAAAATTTTTGGCGATGTGCATTGCGGCCAATGGTCATGCAGGTTTTCGGTGTTTTTTGAAAGACTCCAACTTTGGCGAAATTTCCAGTTTCGGTTCCGGCTAGCAGGGTTAGGGGAGTGCATTCCCACCTTAGCCGTCCGCTGCGACGGACGGCTAAGATGGGGCACCCAGGGTTCTTCTTCGGTCTTGCATCCCTCAAAACCCAATCACAGAGGATTGTTCCCTATTCCCTATTCCCTGACTCCTGACCCCTAGCTTCTGGCCTTATAATCCTCGCGAATCTTTGCGAGGGTTTTCATGAAACAGTTTCTTGCCTTTCTGGCTGCCGGCTTTCTCTCGATCACGGCGGCACATGCTCAGCCTTCTTCCTGCGCCGTTCCCGGCACGGACAACGCCTTCCTCGGCATTCAGACCATCCGGTTGTGGCCGGGGCCGGCGCCCCAGGCCAAGGGCGACACCTGCAACGACATTCCCACGCTCACCATCTTCGATCCGCATCCGGGGACGGCCACCGGGTCGGCGGTCATCATCTTTCCGGGCGGGGCCTATGCGCACCTGGCTGGAAATCTCGAGGGCCGGCAGTTTGCAGACTGGTTCACGGCGCGCGGATTCCGGGCCTTCATCCTCAGCTACCGGCTCTCGTCGAACGGATATCTTTTGCCAGTGCCATTGATTGACGCGCGGCGGGCCATCCAGACGGTGCGTGCGCGCGCGGCAGACTACCACATCGCGCCGGACCGGATCGTGGTGATCGGCTTTTCTGCCGGCGGGCACCTGGCGGCGCTGGCCGGCACGCAGTTTGTGGCCGGCAATCCCGATGCGGAGGACCCGATCGACCGCGCCTCAAGCCGGCCCGATTACCTGGTGCTGGGCTACCCGTGGATTGGGGCCATCTCCAGCGACACGTCGCACCTGAGCTACTGCAAGCTGTTCAACGTGATGGACCAGTGCGAGGCGCTGCGCAAGGCCTATTCTCCTGACCTTTTCGTCACCAGGGAGACGCCGCCCACCTTCATCTACCACACCTTCGACGACCAGACCGTTCCCATCGAGCAAAGTCTGCGTTTCTACGAGGCGCTGGTCAAGGCCGGCGTGCAATCCGAGTACCACGTCTTCGCCCATGGTGCGCACGGATCCGGGCTGGGCAAGGGCGATCCGGCGCTGGACCAGTGGCCCAACCTGCTCGAAAACTGGCTGCGGGAAAAGGGCTTGTTGACGGTAGATAAAGCCACGGCTGGAACACGCCCGTGATGACGCAGCCCGGAAAAGGCAGGCCAGGGCGGGCAGGCCGGAGCTTCAGGCCCCGATCTATCAAGCCCCGATCTATCTTGCCGGAGCATTAAAAAACACCCTAAAAATTAAGAAGCGGGCCTCCGGAAACGGGAGTGGAAGGTCTTCCCGAAACCGGCTGCCCGCTGGACCCTGGACCGGGTCTAGGTGGTATTTTTAGTGTAGGCCTGTTTTCAACAAAATCAAGCTATTTTTTGCGGATTTCTTCGTATTCGTGACCCGCGTCACAGCTACTCGTATGAAGGAGCCGGATCGCGTTGACTAGTGCGTTTGGCGCCTGATACAAAAAGGGTGTTCTACCCACGCATTACTCGCCTGACGAGCCGGAGCGAATCCCCACACGCCATGCAAGAGATACTCCAACAAGTCGGGGCCCTTCTGGTCGGAGCCGTACCTACCGCCCTGCTGTTTATTGTGCTGGTTCTGGCCTACCAGTTCCTGGTGCAGGGGCCGCTGACCGAGACACTCAAAAAACGCCGCGCGCTGACCCAGGGCGCCATGGAAGACGCGCGCAAGGCAATCGAGCGGGCCGAGGCGCGCGCCGCCGAGTATGCCGAAAAGCTGCGCCAGGCGCGCGCCGAGGCCTACAAGCTCCGCGAGCAGCGCATGCAGCAGTGGACCGCGGAACGCGACGCCGCGCTGGAAGCGGCGCGCAAGACCGCCGGCGACAAGGTGAGCCAGGCCCGAGCGGCCGTGGAAGCCGAAGCGGCGCAGGCGCGGCAGGCCATTGAAACCGCCGCCTCCGATCTGGCCAGCCTGGTTGTTCGCGCTGTTCTGCCGGTGGCTACCGGGGGTTCCCGTTGAAACATCAAGCCCGTCAAGCCGGTTTTTTCGCCAAGTCCATTTTCTTTGTATTGCTGGCCGTTCTGCCTGTTGGAATGACGCTGGTTGCGCCGCGGCACGCTGCCGCGCAGCAGGCTCCCGCAGCCGCCTCAAACCAGACCGCAGCCGAGGGCAATGCACAGTCGGCCGCCAGCGACGAGCAGAAGGAGCTGGACATCTTCCGCCACGCGCCCATCGTGCAGTCGATCGGCCGCAAGATGGGTATGGGCGTGGAAACCACGGCCAGGGTCTTTGAGGCGATCAACTTCGTCATCATCATCCTGGCCATCGTGATCCCGATCGGCCGCTTCATGCCGAAGGTGCTGCGCAAGCGGTCGGAGACGCTGAGCCACGACATCAAGACCGCCCGCGAGGCCACGACCGACGCCAACGTGCGGCTGAGCGCCGTGGAAGCCAAGCTGGCCGGGCTCGACGCGGAGATCCAGAAGTTCCGCGCGCAGATCGAACAGGAGAGCCTGGAAGACGGGAAGCGGATCAAGGCAAGCATCGAAGAAGAAAGCGCGCGGATCGTGGCCGCAGCCGAGCTGGAGATTGGGCAGGCTGCAGCGCAGGCCCGGCGCGGTATCCGCCACTTTGCCGCCGATCTGGCTATTGAGCGGGCTGAAAAGCAACTGGCGCTGACGCCGGAGACCGATCGCGCGCTGATTGACGAGTTTATTGCCAGCGCGGCCGCCAACGGCGCGGGCAAGGGAGGATCGAAGTAGATGCCTGCCTTTGTTGCACGCTACGCTACCGCCTTTGCCGAGGTCGTAACCGCGGCGCATCTCGACACCAATGCTCTCGATCACCAGTTAACCGACTTTCTGGCCACCTGGGACGGCAGCCGCGAGCTGCGCGAGTTCTTCGTGAACCCGGCGGTGCCCAATGCGCAGAAGGTTGTGGTGCTGGATAAGATGAACGCGAAGCTCGGCATGCAGAAGGAACTGCGCAACCTGATTGCGGTGCTCATCAACAATGACCGCATCGGGCACGTGAGCGAGGTAGCCGCGGCTTACCGCAAGATTTTGCAGGAACAGCTCGGCATCAAGCCGGCAGAGATTACGACCGCGCGCGCGCTGAGCAAGGAAGAGCGCGACAAGCTGGTGGCTGAAGTGGGCAGGCTGGCCGGAGCGCGCATCGACGCAAGCTTCAAGCTCGACCCTGCGATCCTGGGCGGCACAGTAGTCCGCATCGGGTCGACGGTGTATGACGGCTCGGTACGCGGGCGGCTGGAAAGGCTGAAGGAAACGCTAATCAGCTCCTAGCTGCCAGCTTTCAGCCCCTAGCTTTTTCGTGCAGGGTTTTTACCGTTTGGGTTTTGTTGAGGGTGCCAGGTACAGCGAAGATTGGTTAGGAACTAGAAGCTGAAAGCTGGCAAACAGAGATCAGGAATAACTAACAGGAACGGCAACGATGGCTCAGATCAAAGCAGACGAGATTACACAGCTTCTTCGCGAGCAGATCGCGAACTACGACGCGAAGGTCCAGGTCGACGAGGTGGGGACCATCACATCGCTGGGCGACGGCATTGCGCGCCTGTACGGCCTCGATAAGGTGATGGCCGGCGAGCTGCTCAGCTTCCCGCATGGCATTGCCGGCCTGGCGCTGTCGCTGGAAGAGGACCAGGTGGGCGCCGTGGTGCTGGGCGAGTTCACCGAGCTGAAAGAGGGTGAAGAGGTCAAGCGCACCGGCAAGATTCTGAGCGTGCCGGTGGGCGAGGCGATGATCGGCCGCGTGGTGAACGCGCTGGGCATGCCCATTGACGACAAGGGCCCTATCGCCACCACCGAGACGCTGTCCGTGGAGCGCCTGGCGCCGGGCATCATCGACCGCCAGCCGGTGCGCGAGCCCATGGCCACCGGTCTCAAGGCCATCGACGCCATGATTCCCATCGGCCGCGGCCAGCGCGAGCTGATCATCGGCGACCGCCAGACGGGCAAGACCGCCGTTCTGCTCGACACCATCATCAACAACGCCAAGAACGACCTGATCTGCATCTACTGCGCCATCGGCCAGAAGCGCTCGTCGATCGCGCAGGTGGTGCAGACGCTCACCGAACATGGCGCCATGGGCCACACCATCATCGTGGCCGCATCGGCCTCAGAGCCCGCGCCGATGCTTTATCTCGCACCGTACGCGGCCTGCGCCATGGGCGAGTACTTCCGCGACAACGGCAGGCACGCGCTGGTGATGTACGACGATCTCTCCAAGCACGCCATGGCTTATCGCGAGATTTCGCTGCTGCTGCGCCGTCCGCCGGGCCGCGAGGCGTATCCAGGCGACGTTTTCTATCTGCACTCGCGGCTGCTCGAGCGCTCGTCGAAACTGAGCGACAAGAAGGGCGGTGGCTCGCTGACGGCGCTGCCGGTGATCGAAACGCAGGCCGGAGATGTTTCGGCCTACATTCCAACCAACGTGATCTCGATTACCGACGGACAGATTTTTTTGGAGACCGACCTGTTCAACTCCGGCGTGCGTCCGGCCGTGAACGTAGGACTTTCGGTTTCGCGCGTGGGCTTCTCGGCAGCCATCAAGGCGGTCAAGCAGGTGGGCTCCACGCTCAAGCTCGACCTGGCGCAGTACCGCGAGCTGGCGGCTTTTGCGCAGTTCGGCTCGGACCTCGATCCGCTCACGCAGAAACAGCTCAACCGCGGCCAGCGCCTGACGGAACTTTTGAAGCAGCCGCAGTTCCAGCCGCTCACCTGGCAGCAGCAGACGGTAGTGCTCTTTGCCGGAACGCAGGGCTACCTGGACGACTTGCAGGTGAGCGAGATTCGCGCCTTTGAAGACGGCCTGCACAAGTACTTCGCTGCTGCGCAGAGCGCCTTTTTGGACGATCTCACGGCCAAGAAACAGCTCGACGACGACCTGCGCAACCGCCTGCACGCCGCGCTGAAGGAGTATGCGGCGAACTTCAAGGCAGAGCATCAGACAGCAACTGTTAACTCCTAGCTTTTAGCTGCTAACCAGATTCCGGAGAACACTCCGAATTGATTGAACGAAGGAAGTAACGAACAGCACACACAGCTAGAGGCTGAAAGCTAGAGGCTGAAAGCTAGAGGCTGAAAGCTAGAAGCTAGGAGCTAGCGCACTAAAGCAATGGCAAACGTCCTCGACTTACGGCGCCGCATCCGCAGCGTGAAGAACACGCGGCAGATCACCAAGGCCATGAAGATGGTCTCTGCGGCCAAGCTGCGCCGCGCGCAGGAGCGCGCGCTGGCGGCGCGGCCTTACGCACGCATGATCTCGAGCGTACTGCAATCGCTCATCCGCCGCGTGGACATCTATGACGAAACTACCGGCAACCTGCGCCATCCGCTGTTCATCACGCGGCCTGAGAAGCGCGTGCTGCTGGTGGTGATCAGCGGCGACAAGGGCTTTGCCGGGGCGTTCAATGCCAACATTCTCAAGACCGCGTACCAGTTCATCGCCGGCAATGGCGACAAGGAGATTGACATCGAGGCCGTGGGCCGCAAGGCGCGCGACCTGATGCGCCGCCGCTACCCTGCCGCAGTCTACACAGAAAAGACCGACGAGTACGGCGGCAAGACGATGGTGCGCGAGCCGCGCAAGGGCAAGGTGGAGGTGACGGGCGACTATCCGGGACTGCTCCTGAACCTCGAAACCTCGCGGGTGATGGATCTGGCGCACAGCATCATCTCCCGCTATGTGCGCGAAGAGATCGACGCCGCCTACATCGTCTACAACGAATTCAAGTCGGTGATCCAGCAGCGGCTGGTGGTGGAAAAGCTGCTGCCGCTGCTCGATATCGGCAGCCCGCAGATTACCGGGGCTGTAGAGCCGAGCGCCGAAGAGCGCGAGCGGGCCGGAGAAGCGGCGCTTTCGGCGGGCATCGAGCTGGAGCCGGTTGACACCGCGGAGGCCGACGAGGAAGCCAAAAAGTTCGGCACCGCCAACGTGGATTACATCTACGAGCAACCGGCCGAGGAGCTGTTCGCCGGCCTATTACCGCAGTACATCTTTGCCGTGCTCTACCACGCCATGACGGAGTCGGTCGCCGCCGAGCACGCGGCCCGCATGACGGCGATGGATTCGGCAACCAACAACGCCTCGGAGATGATCGACTCGCTCACGCTGTATATGAACCGCGTACGCCAGGCGGCCATCACCAAGGAGATTATCGAGATTGTGAGCGGAGCGGCAGCATTATGACTCGCATTGCTTTAGCAGCCCTAATTACTTTCTTCGGTGGCATTGGGGTCGCATTTGCAAACGCGCAGGCGCCGGTGGTCGCTTCGTCTGCCTCGATGAATATTTGCGGCAAAGATATTGAGCTGGGGGCGCTGCCGAAGGCCGTCTTCGACAAGTTTGATGGCACTGGATGCGTGGTCTATAAGGTCGCTGACGATCCGGATATGTTTGCTATCGGAAAAGGCAGCACAGAGATCGCAACGGTGAAGTTTTCACATGGTGTGCTTGTAACCATCACTAGAGAGTGGGCAGCCGACATCAAGAGTCCACAAGAATTTGCGAGAGCTGTGGTGAACGCTCTTCAGGAGGTCCAGGCACACGGATCTTCTCAATGTGTCTTGAGCACACTTAATCAGGCTGATCCCTCATTCGAGGCGAGAGGGACCGTGATGAAATGCGGACGAAGAACGCTCGTATTTTCGGTCGATACCGAATCAGGCCAAGAAAAATTCCTGATCGAAGAGATAGTGAGTGAATGAAAATGGCAGAAAACATCGGTAAAGTGATTCAGATTTCCGGCCCGGCCGTGGACGTTCAATTTGAAGAAGCAACCATGCCGCCCATCTACCAGGCGCTGCGCGTGGTGAGCGAGGGCTTCAACGTGCCCACGCCCATCGACGTAGTCCTCGAGGTGCAGCAGCACCTGGGCGAGGGCCGGGTGCGCACCGTAGCCATGGAAGCCACCGACGGCATGGTCCGCGGCATGAAGGCCATCGACCTCGGCGGCCCCATCCGCGTGCCAGTGGGCAAAGAAACGCTGGGTCGCGTGATCAACGTGATCGGCGAGCCGGTGGACGAGCTTGGCCCGGTGGGCGAGAAGCAGCGCGACCCCATTCACCGCCCTGCCCCGCTGTTTGACGAGCAGTCCACGCACGAGGAGATGTTCGAGACCGGCATCAAGGTCATCGATCTCATTCAGCCCTTTTTGAAGGGCGGCAAGATCGGCCTCTTTGGCGGCGCGGGTGTGGGCAAGACCGTCGTCATCATGGAATTGATCAACAACGTGGCCAAGAACCACGGCGGCTACTCGGTGTTTGCCGGCGTGGGCGAGCGCACCCGCGAGGGCAACGACCTGTGGCTCGAAATGACCGAGTCGGGCGTGATCAAGCCGGGCAAGTGGCAGGACTCGAAGTGCGCCCTTGTCTACGGACAGATGACCGAGCCGCCCGGCGCGCGTCTGCGCGTGGCGCTCACCGGCCTTACCGTTGCCGAGTACTTCCGCGACCAGGAAGGCGCAGACACGCTGCTGTTCATCGATAACATCTTCCGCTTTACGCAGGCTGGCTCTGAGGTTTCCACGCTGCTGGGCCGCATGCCTTCGGCGGTGGGCTATCAGCCCAACCTGGCCACGGAGATGGGTGAGCTGCAGGAGCGCATCACCTCGACAAGCAAGGGCTCGGTCACTTCGGTGCAGGCCGTCTACGTGCCCGCCGACGATCTTACCGATCCCGCGCCGGCCACCACCTTCGCCCACCTGGACGCAACCACGGTGCTGAGCCGTCCGCTGTCGGAGCTGGGCATCTACCCAGCCGTCGATCCGCTGGCCTCCACTTCGCGCATCCTCACCGCGCGCGTGGTGGGCCAGGACCACTACGACGTAGCGCAGGGCGTGAAGCGCATTTTGCAGCGCTACAAGGACCTGCAGGACATCATTGCCATCCTGGGCATCGACGAGCTCTCGGAAGAAGACAAGCTGACTGTCGCGCGTGCACGAAAAGTACAAAAGTTTCTGTCGCAGCCCTTCCACGTGGCCGAGCAGTTCACCGGCATCCCCGGCAAGTATGTGAAGATTGCCGACACGGTGCGCAGCTTCAAGGAGCTGATCGAAGGCAAGTACGACGACGTGCCCGAACAGGCGTTCTACATGCAGGGCTCCATCGAAGAGGTGCTGGCAAAGGCCGAGCAGTTGAAAGCGACAGCGTAAAAAGCAGGGAGTAGGAAAAGGGAACAGGGAATAGAAAATGCAGTTGAACATTTCGCGAGTTGTTTTTTATTCCCTATTCCCTATTCTCTGATCCCTGGCGGCGACTGAAAGGAGCCGATCATGGCTGGCGAAACCAACCAACTTCGCGTGCGTCTCGTGACGCCGGAACGCACCTTCTTCGATCGGACGGCGACGGCGGTGGAGCTGCCCTCGAAGACCGGCCACTTCGAAGTGCTCTACGGCCATGCGCCGCTGCTGGCTGAGCTGGGCGCGGGCGACGTGACCGTGCACATCGCTGGAGGGCTCGAATCGAACAGTCCCGACGCCGCGCGCTACAACGTGAGCTGGGGCTTTGTGGAAGTGTTGCCCGATCGCGTGACCATCCTGGCCAGCGACGCGCTCAAGCCGGAAGAGATTGACGTGCCGCGGGCTGAAAGACAACTCGAGCGCGGCCAGAAGATGTGGCTCGAAGCCGGTGAAAGTGAAGAGGCTTATACCGAAGCGCTGCGCGTGATCTCCGAGGCCGAAGCGAAGATCGCCTCGGCCAGCGACGCGAGACACTGAAAGATTTATTTCACATTCACCGATACGCTTGAGCCTGCAAAGTTGCCGCCGGGCAGATCGATCGTCGCGTGCCTGCCTTTTACCGCGACGTGCAGCGTGAGCGGTTGATTCTTAGGATTTGAGGCGGTCAGCTTCCATCCCGTATCGGTCTTCTTCACCAGCAGCAGGCAGGAGTGGTTAGCCTCTATGCGACCGAGAGGCGTGGCCAGCGAGCCGGCTTCACGAAACGCAATCTCGGCCAGCCGCAGGCTGCGGCTGTAGACAGCCTGCTGGCTCGCTGTGTTTGCCAGCACGTCGAGATCGGCGCGCCGGGCGAAGCGTGCCGTATCGCCAGCAGAAGCGCCGGGAAGCACGAAGTATTCGTAGCTCACATTCTGCGGCGCATGGCCGTGGTCGATCCACAGGTTGAAGACCTGCTCAGTGACCGGCGCGTTCGAGCCCGTGCCAATGTCAGACCACGCGCCGGTCTGTGGGCCGGCAGACAGATCGATCTTCGTATGCGGCGCGAAGACGTAACCCACATGATCGTGCTCCACCCACACGCGATGCGCTGTGTCGTAGCTGTGCGCACCGGTGACCGGTCCACTGTCTTCGCTGGTGCGCACATCGCCCTTGAGCAGCGGCTGGTTCACGTCGGTGGCGACGCTGTGTTCAGTATCGTCCGTCAACGTGATGCCCGCGCCAAGCGCCGCGTAGCTTGCATCAAAGAAAAACCACGCCTTCTTCGCGGTCAGGCTGCCGCGGCGCAGATCCATCGCCGCCATGCCATAGGTTCCATCCGATACGCCGCCATCAAACGTCGTTGTCCCATGCATGTGGATGGGATCTTTCTCGCCGGTGACCAACGTTCCCTGGATGGCGGTGGTGCCGGGAATCTTCGTCCAGTCCCACACCGGAAAGATGTTGCGATACTCGTCACCAGTCAGATAAAGATAGTTGGCGCCATCGGAGAGATGTACCGACTTCTTGCCTTCTGAGTTGACCAGCTCGCTCGAAAGCATGCGCGTCGACATCATCTTGACCGAGGTGAAGTAATCCGCGCGCCGTTGCGCCATGTAGTCGGAGCACCAGAACTGCTTGTTGCCGGTGAACGGCGCGGCGCCGGGCTGGCCCTGCACGCGCGCGGCGAAGGCGGCCAGCTCTTTCTGCCGCGGCGTGGGCTCGGCGGCAAGCAGGCCGAGCACGTGGCCCATGCGATAGGCGAAGCCTACCGGCGCAATAGGTCCGCCGGTCTGGTCTTTGGGGCCGGGCACAAGCGCGGTGCGCGTGATCTCGCGGCCGATGGCGGCGTAGTCGAAGCCGTCGCCGCGGATCATCCACTGCTCGCCATCGAGCAGATAGGCGCTGAAGATGGTCATGCGGTCAGCCGGAATCTGAAAGCGCGTGCCCCACGCGTAGGAGATGAAGCGCGAAACGTCGTTGGCGAAGTCGAGGCCGTAGCCGCCGTTGTAAAGCTGCTGGCCATGCTGATGAAACGAGTCGTCCTGCTCGATGCCATCTTCGGGCTGCGTGACGATCCTGATCTCCTCATACATGCGGCTGAAGCCTTCTTCCAATGCGGCGGGATCGTTCTGCATGCAGCCGCGCGCAATCTCGATGCCCACGCCCCAAGTGAGGTTCGCGCCGGTCCACGGAACGCGGCGCCAGTTGCTGCGCTTCATAATCGTCACCATGCGCGCCAATTCGTCCGGTGGAATCTGATCGAGCATCAGGTTGCCGATCTCGCCCATCAACTGCGGCACGCCGATCTCGTTCCACCACCAGTTGGGATTACGGTAGTCGTGATCGTCCCACCACTTGAGTGCCAGCAGAATCTGGTTTTCGAGCGCCGCGTCGGGATGGCCCGCGTCGCGGTCGATGCGAGCGGACTTGGCCATCGCGAGAACGCGCTCCAGATGATCGGCCGTCACCCACGCGGAACGGGTAGACGCGATGTAATCGATATCCGGCCAGCTCCCATCCGTGCGCAGCGATGCAGCATACTTGTGGGCTTCATCGTGAAGATACGCATAGGCCGACTCAGGCGGCAGAATAGAGCGGACGTAGCGCACGCACACGGCGGCAACGTCAGCAGACTGCAGGCCGAACAAGAACGCAGGCGCGCAAACAAGCACGAGAACCAGGGGTAACAGCTTTTTCATTTTTTTCATTGCAGGCTCCGGAAGCCGAATGAAGCAATGCGGCTTTCTCCTTCGCCCATGCATGGTATGGCGATCGTGAACGGAGTTGAGCGCCGCAAAACGGCAACGGCAGTGTAGATGCGGCGCGAATCATGCGTCAAGCCAGGGCAAACGCATCTTAATTCCGTTTCGCGCTGTTGGAGTGCGGCGTAGCCGTTTTCGGGCGATGTAGCAGGCCAAAAACCAGTTCGATCTGTGCCGATCATGGCCAAGAGATGATTGGCGAAGCGATTTTCAACGCCGACGGAAATGAATTCGTATGCCAACCTCGCTCAAATGAACCCCGATAGTAATCTTTA
>JASHPJ010000079.1 GCA_030038195.1 Acidobacteriaceae bacterium | reverse complement strand
CTGCCGGGGAGTCAGGCTGCATGATCTGCGGGGGCAGCCAGGTACTGCCGGCGGCAACCTGGCGGACGCATTCCACTAAAGTGGGGCCCGTGACGCTGCGGAAGACCACGCCTTTGAAGCCCTGCTGCAGGTAGCCGGCGGCGGAGTCACTGTTTTCCGCGATGACGATGCCGCGGCTTCCCATGGACTCGAGCAGCACGCGGAGACGCGGGAAGTCAGGATGGAGCGAGGCCGCGAACAGCACGATCGAAGAGGGAAACGTAGTGATGGCGTGGTACATCCGTTCCAGATCGGTGCATTGAGCAATGATGCGCAGGTCCTCGTCCATGGCCAGCACCTTGGCGGTACCGGCACGAAAGATGGCTTGCGAATCGGCCAGGATGATCTTATTCATAATGCCTTGTACGCCCTTGTCCACGTTCAAGCCGGTTCCTGCGGCTCGCGGGCCCGGCGGTTACCGGGCTGGGTGAGAGCCGGAGACCTGTGTTTTCAGTCTCTTGTGTCAGTATCGGCAAATCGTGGACGGTCCCTTTGGTCATGTCTTAATTTGCTACACTGCAGGTGTCCTAATTCCTTCTAACTGACTCGCTTGCGCAGGGTCAATGCCACTTTCGTTCCGTATGCGCGTCTCCGGATAGTGAAACGGGTGGGGTGGGCGTGACAGGCTGGCGGTCGCCGGCGAAAGCTGGCCGCAGAGTCCCAGGCCGTAGACTGAGGATATATGGCGAGGCCGATTCTTCTGGCGGTAGACGACGACGTAAGCGTGCTGGAGGCGGTGGTCCAGGACCTGCGGCGGCAATATGGCGCCACCTACCGGGTCATGCGCGCGGCCAGCGGCCAGGCGGCGCTCGATATTCTGGACCAGCTCAAGACCCGCGAGGAGCCGGTGGCACTGTTCATCAGCGACCAGCGCATGCCGGGCATGACGGGCGTGGAGTTTCTGGAGCGGGCGCGGCCCCTTTATCCCGACGCGCGGCGTGTGCTGCTGACCGCTTACGCAGACACGGAAGCGGCGATCCGAGCCATCAACTCGGCGCGCATTCACTATTACCTCAACAAGCCGTGGGATCCACCGGAAGAGAAGCTCTACCCGGTGATTACCGACCTGCTGGAGGACTGGCGGACCGGATACCGGCCTCCGTTCGAGGGGTTGCGGGTGATCGGGCACCGCTGGCTGCTCAAAGACCACAAGGTGCGCAATTTTCTTTCCCGCAACCATGTGCCCTATCGCTGGCTGGACGTAACGGCCGATCCCGGTGTGCTGAAGCTGCTGACTGACCGGCAGCTCGATCCGGCGCGACTGCCGGTGGTGCTGTTTGCCGACGGCACATGGCTGGTGGACCCGGACCTGGAGATTCTGGCGGCGCGCGTCGGGCTGAGCACGCAGGCAGCGCAAGAGTTCTATGACCTGGTGGTGGTGGGCGCAGGACCGGCAGGTCTGGCCGCAGCCGTCTATGGCGCGAGCGAGGGGTTGAAGACGCTGGTGATCGAGCCGGAAGCGCCGGGCGGCCAGGCGGGATCGAGCTCGCGAATCGAGAATTACCTGGGATTTCCTTCCGGCGTAACCGGTGCGGAGCTGGGCCGGCGCGCGCATACGCAGGCCTCGCGGTTTGGCGCGGAGTTTGTCATGCAGCGGGCTACGGGGCTGCGGATCGAAGGGCAGTACCGGTTCGTGAAGCTGGCGGACGGACGCGAAGTTTCAAGCCACTGTGTGCTGCTGGCGCCGGGCGTGCAATATCGCAAGCTCGATGTGCCGGGAGCGGAACGGCTTACCGGGCGCGGCATTTACTACGGGGCGGCGCTGGTTGAGGCCGTGGCCTGCAAGGGCGAGGAAGTGTACGTGGTAGGCGGCGCCAACTCCGCCGGCCAGGCGGCGCTGTACTTTGCCCAGTTCGCCAACAAGGTAACGATGCTGGTGCGCGGCGAGGGACTTTCGGCCACCATGTCGAAATATTTGATCGATGAGATCACGGCTACATCGAATATTGTGGTAGAGACGTGCACGCAGGTGCTGGAAGCCGTGGGTCAGGAGCGCCTGGAGGGTTTGCGGGTGTGCAGTCCGGGCGGGGAAAAACAGGTGACGGCGAACTCGCTGTTTGTGTTTATTGGCGCCGCGCCGGTGACCGCGTGGCTGCCGTCCTGCCTGCTGCGCGACAAGAGCGGATTTCTGCTGGCCGGGCCCGACCTGCGCACTGAAGCGAAGATGGCGGAGGTATGGAAGGAGCGCCGTGAGCCGTATCTGCTGGAAAGCAGCGTGCCGGGCGTGTTTGTGGCTGGCGACGTGCGCAGCGGATCAGTGAAGCGCGTGGCTTCAGCCGTGGGCGAGGGTTCGATTGCGGTGCAACTGATGCACCAGTACCTGGCTGGATTTTAAGGTGGTTCTCCAATGATTGAAGCAGAGGGACGAATGACGGAATGAGCGAAAGCGGAAAACCTGTAGAGATTGAGCCGATTCTTTTGCAGGAGGTCGGCGACGCTCTTTTTGAGACACGTCCTTTTTCCGGAACCAGTCCGGACGCGCTGAGCGGCGTGGAGCGCGTGGAACGCGTGAAGGCTCCCGAAGGCGTTGTGCTGGTTGCGCCGGGCGACGAGTTCCGCTACTACTGGCTGCTGCTGGAAGGCGAAGCCCGCGCCGAGCGGCCGGAGCCCGATGGATCGCTGACGCTGGTGGGCATCGCGCACGCGGGCGAAGCGTTTGGCGAAGTTCCCTTCCTGACCGGCAGGACACACTCCCCCTTCCTCATCAAGACAACCAAAGACTCGGTGCTTCTGCGTTTCACAGAGGATGAGTTCTGGTCGCTGCTGGCGTGCTGCCCGTCGGTGCGCAAGGTGGTGATGGCCGACATGGCCATACGGTTGCAGGCCTACCAGACCGAGGCGCTGCACCGGGAAAAGCTGGTCTCGCTGGGCACGCTGGCCGCGGGACTGATGCACGAGCTGCACAATCCCGGATCGGCGGCCAAACGCGCGGCCTCGCAACTGCGGGAAAATCTTTTAAGGCTACAGCAGATGAGCCTGCGCAATGCGGCCAAGCAAAAGACGCAGGAACAGCTCGATTGCATGCGCGACCTGCTGGCGCACGCGCTGGGCGGATGCCGGCTGCAGGCCATGAGCAGCCTGGAGCAGGCGGACGCGGAAGAGGCGATGGGCGAGTGGCTCGCCTCGGCAGGCGTTGAGAATGCGTTTTCCATTGCCCCGGCGCTGGTGGGGATCGGATTCAAGCAGGAAGAGCTGGCTTGCGTGCGCGACGCGTTCGATGCGCCAAGCTTCTCTGACGCGTTGAACTGGCTGGAAGCGCTGGTGTCGAGTGTGGCGCTGGTGTGCGCCATCGAGGAGAGCATCTCGCGCGTGTCTGAGCTGGTGATGGCGGTGAAGAAGTTCGCCTATGACGAGCGCACGCCGGGCAAAGAGCTCGACGTGCACGACAGCCTGCAGAGCACGATCACCATCCTGGGCCACAAGCTGCGCACCAAGGATCTCTCCATTCAGAAGCGGTTCGCGGCGTCGCCTTCGATCATCAAGACGCGCGGCTCGGCGCTGAGCCAGGTATGGACCAACCTGATCGACAACGCGATGGATGCTTCGCCGCCCGGCGGGCAGATCGAGGTATCCACGTGGACCGAGCCCGGCTGGCTAGTGGTGTGTATTGAAGACCACGGCACGGGCATTCCGCCAGAAGTGTTGCCGCACATCTGGGAGGCGTTCTTCACCACCAAGCCGCAAGGCTCGGGCACCGGCCTGGGCCTCGAGATTGTGCATCGTATCGTGACCCAGAAGTTTGGCGGCACGATCGAAGTAAAGTCCGAGCCGGGAGATACGAAGTTCATTGTGCGGCTGCCGGCGAAGGAAGCGGCGGCTACGGCGAATTAGGATGCCCCAGGTCTTCCGGCGGATGACCCAGATTTTGGGCAGCCAAATTCCGCACGAAAATGGGTGCCCCAGGTCTTCCGCCGCGGCGGACCGTGGCGGAAGACCTGGGAAAGCACGGAGCTCAACCTCGCACAGATGAAACAGCTCATTTGCCGCGCATTATCGCGATTGATGATTAGTGAATCGTGACGCTCGACTTGAGCGGCGTGTTGGCTGAAGAATCTCCCACCAGAATCTGAAATTCTCCAGGCGCAATTTGCCACGCGTGCGCCTTCTCTGACCAGTACGAAAATGCGCGCGGATCAAGCTTGAGCTCGACCAGCTTCGATTCGCCGGGCTTGAGGTCGATCTTGCGGAAGCCCTTGAGCTGGATGGGCGGCTCGTTGCCTTCGGCGATGGACGGGAAGCCAAGATAAAGCTGCGCCACTTCCGCTCCATCGCGCTGGCCGGTGTTGGTGACCGTGAAGCTTACCGTTGCGTTGGCGCTGTCCGGCTGCTGCGAGACCTTAATCTCCGAGAAGCTGAACTGCGTATACGAAAGGCCGAAGCCGAAGGGAAACAGCGGCGTTGCGTTATGAGCGGTGTAGCCGCGATAGCCCACGTCGAGGCCTTCGCTGTAATGGACGGCGCCGTCGACGCCGGGATACTGCTCGGGATGTGCGGCGAGAGTCTGGTCCACGCTGCGCGGGAAGGTAAGCGGCAGCTTTCCTGACGGATTCGCGTCGCCCAGCAGAACAGCGGCGACCGCTGCGCCGTCTTCTTCGCCGGGATACCAGGCTTCGAGCACAGCGGCAACATCGTCGATCCAGGGCATGAGAATCGCCGAGCCGCTCTTGAGCACGACGATCGTCTTAGGATTCGCTTTGGCGACGGCTTCGACAAGGTTGTTCTGTGACTCGGGGAGTTCGAGGCTCTGGTCGTGGCCTTCGCTGTCCTGGTCGCCGACCATCACGATGGCCATCTCAGCACGTCTGGCCGCGGCGGCTGCAGCGTCCATGTCAGTGCCGTCAAGGACGTTGAGCCGCGTGTAGGAGTCGAGCGCGGCGTGCAGGCCGTTGTCGGGTGTGATGGTGTAGAGCGGGATGACATGCGAGCTGCCGCCGCCGCCCGTCTCCGCGCGCACTGCCCAGGGGCCGATGAGCGCGATCGTCTTTACGGTTTTGCGGTCGATGGGCAGCAGGTTGCCGTTGTTCTTGAGTAGGACCATCGACTGCTCCGCAATCTCGCGGGCGACGGCTCCGTGCTCGAAGGCGGGAATCGGCGTTGGCTTCGGCAGCGCATCGAAGAGGCCGTACTCGATCATGGTGGCAAAGCGCCGCACCAGCTTTTCGTCGAGGACGGAGACGGGCACCTGGCCGGCATCGACGGCCTTGCGCAGATCGTCGCCGAAGTAGTGGCCGGTGGGCATCTCCACGTCGAGGCCGTTCAGTGCGCTGGGCACGGTGCTGTGGGTTGCGCCCCAGTCGGAGATGACGAAGCCGCTGAAGCCCCACTCCTTTTTGAGCACGCCATTGAGCAGCGGCGCATTTTCACAGTTGAACGCACCATTCACCTTGGGATAGGCGCACATGAGCGAAGCCGAGTGCGCTTCTTTGATCGACGCTTCGAAGCCGGGCATATAGATTTCGCGCAGCGCGCGCTCGCCGATGATCTCGTCGATGCTCATGCGCGCGGACTCCTGGTTATTGGCCAGGAAGTGCTTGACGTTGGCGATCATGCCGATGGACTGGATGCCTTCAATATCGGCGACAGCGATACGCGCAGTGAGAAAGGGATCTTCACCGAAGCTCTCGAAGACGCGACCGCCCTGCGGGACGCGGGCGATGTTAATGTCGGGTGCCTCGAAGAGCTGGCTGCCGAGCGAGCGGGTCTCTTCGGCCTCGAGCCTGCCATAGGTGTGGGCCAGTGCGGGGTCCCACGTGGCGGCGACGGCGATGGGCGCGGGCATGGCGGTGGCCGGCTTCTGCGGGCCCGCGCCACCGGGGCCCACGCCGGCCGGGCCATTGGTCATGTGCAGCGCCGGGATGCCGAGGCGCGGCAGGCCGGGAATGACGCGAAAGTCGTTGGCGTCGCGGATGCCGTGAAGCTGCGCAATCTTTTCGTCGAGCGTCATGCGGGCGACGATCTGGCGTGCGCGGACGACAGCCTGCGCATGAGTGATGCGCGTCTGCTGCGCGGCCAACGCAGTGGCGAGGCAGGCCAGGGCAGAGACGAGAAGCGCGAAGAAGCAGCGGCGATGAGCGTTTTTCATGACGATTTTGCAATCCAAATGGAAGATCAGCGAAATTGTAGCATGTTTGGACAAAATCGGGCCGGTACGGCTTTTTGAGAGCTGTTGCAGCAAGTGGTAGGACCACTGGGCAGTCGAACGGGTATGATGGTTGGGCAATGAATGCGGTATTTCCACGAGAGGTCTTTGCAGTGATCGAGAAAAAGAGAAGTTTCCAGATTGCCTTTGCGGGGTGCGCGCTGGCTGTTCTGCTGCTCGCTGCGCCGGCCTGCACAGCCCATGCGGCGACGACGTGTAATGTGCGCGATTACGGCGCGAAGGGAGACGGCGTAACCAAGGACACCCTTGCCATCCAGAACGCGATTGACGCATGCGAAAAGAAGAACGGCGGCACGGTGGAGCTTACTGCGGGAACCTATGTGAGCGCGCCGATTGTGCTGGGAAGCAACATCACGCTCCATCTCGAGAAGGGCGCGACGCTGCTGGGCTCTCCGGATCACTCCGACTATCCGGCGAAGGTGGAGTTCAAGGTGCCGGACGCGCAACCGCTGATCAGCGCAACGAACGCGGAGGACGTTGCGATCACCGGCGAGGGAACGATCGACGGCAATGGGCAGAGCTGGTGGGACGAGGCGCGCAGCATGCACGATCATGGCATTCTGGGCAATCATCCACGGCCCAAGCTGGTGATCTTCGACCATTGCCGGCATGTGCGCGTGGAAGGCGTGACGGTCGAGAACTCGCCGATGTGGCAACTGGTGCCGTACTACTCCGACGATGTTGTGATTCGCAATGTGCGGATTCTTGCGCCGCAGCACTCGCCGAATACGGATGCGATCGACCCGTTCTCGTCGTCCAATGTGCTGATCGAGCATGTGTACTCCGATGTGGGCGACGACAATGTGGCCATCAAGTCGGGGCCAATCAACTCGCCGGGGCCGGACTCGCCGAGCACGAATATCACGATTCGCGACTGCACGTTCCTGCATGGACATGGCGTGTCGATAGGCAGTGAGCTCTCCGGCGGTGCGGAAAATATCCTGGCGGAGCGGATTCACTTCGAGGGGACAGACAACGGGATTCGCGTGAAGGCGAACCGCGACCGCGGCCATGACGTGGGGCATCTCGTCTTTCGCGACCTGGAGATGAAAGACGTGAGGAACGCGATCATCATCAGCGAGTACTATCCCAGGGTGATGCCGCCGGCGGACGCGACCGCGCAGCCGGTGGGCAGGCTTACGCCGCACTTTCACGACATCACGATCGAGAACGTGGCGGCGACGGGCAGTGAGATGGCGGGTGCAATTGTGGGGCTGCCGGAGTCGCCGGTGAAGAATGTGACGCTGCGCAATGTGGAGATCAGTGCGCAGAAGGGCCTGGCGATTGGATATGCGGATGTGAATGGAGCGCATGTAGTGGTGCAGGCCGCACAGGGTGAGGCGATTATGAAGGGGCCGGGAGCCGAGGTGGAATTGAAATGACAGCAAGTCAGCGAGCTTACACCTGTGCTTGCTCAGGCTCAGCCGCGGCGCAACCTGAGGCGTCCATGTCCGTGCTGAATTTATTGGTTGACGCCACTGGCCAGGAAGCCGCCGTCCACCACCAGCACTTCGCCGGTGACGAAGGATGAGGCATCGGAGGCGAGATAGATGGCTGCGCCAACCAGCTCTTCCGTCTTGCCGAAGCGGCCCATGGGCGTGCGCATCAGCAGTTCCTGTCCGCGCGCGGTGCTGTCAAGGAGCTTGGCGTTGATGTCGGTGCGGAAGACGCCGGGGGCAATGGCGTTGACGGTGACGCCTTTCTTGGACCACTCAACGGCAAGAGAGCGAGTGAGAGAAGCGACGCCGGCTTTGCTGGCGGCGTAGGCGGCCACTTCCGTGAGCGCAACAAAACTATTCAAGGATGCGATGTTGACGATGCGGCCGTAGCCGCGCTCGATCATATGCCTGCCGAAGATCTGGCTGGCGCGGAGTGTGCCGGTCAGATTTGTGTTGATAATTCCATTCCACTCTTCTTCCGGCAGGTCAAGCGTGGGCGTGCGCTTGATGATGCCTGCGCAGTTGATGAGGATATCGACCTTGCCGAAGGCTCCGAGCGCGGCGGCGAGAAGCTTTTCAAGCGAGGCGCGGTTGTTGACGTCAGATGGAATACGCAGAGATTTGCGTCCGCGCGCTTCGATTTCTGCGGCGGCTTCGTTCACCTGTTGCTCGCGGCGGCCGGTGGCGATAACGTCTGCGCCGGCATCGGCCAGGCCGAGGGCCATGGCGCGGCCGATGCCCGAGGTTCCTCCGGTGACAACTGCGGTTTTGCCAGCAAGACTGAACAGATTTGTGCTCATTGGATCTCCGAATAGCAAGTTAGCATCCGCTGCGCGGAAGTTAACAGGTTAGCGAATTAGCCTATACGCTGCGGCCCAGGAATACGGGAGCAATGTGGCGGTCAAAGAGGTTCTCAGTCACGTTTTTGGCGATGACGGACTCGTTGGCTTCGAGCAGGTTGATGTACCGCGGGCCCATCTTGGCTGCGATCTTGAAGCCGACGTGGAGCAACTGGCGGACGCTGTCGTTATACGCCGGCGCATCTTCCACGTGGCGCAGCGCAGAGGTGTACTGCTCTGAGGTCCAGTGGCGGACTTCTTCGGCCGAAGGCAGCTTCGCGGGGTTGATGTCGATCACCGCTGCGTAAGGCACGCACAGCTCTTCGAGATGCGAGAGCGCCTCAGCGTAGATTTCCTTGGCCAGCGCCAGGCCGTCGCCACCGGCCTCTGCGAGTCCAATCAGTTCTTCGAGCCATGTAGTCCCGGCGGTCTTGAGGTGAACGCCGGCGCCGGTGCGTTGCATGGTCGCGTGGATGGCCGGGTAGATCGAGAACTTGTCGCTGCCGGAGTGGACGCTGAGCTTGAGATCGTCAGGCAGGCTGTACTGGCGTACGGCGTAGGCAATGGCGGCCACGTCGAGGCCCATTTCGAGCTCGAACTGCGCAGCGTCGCCCACGTAGTCCACGCCTTTGTTGAAGCGTCCGCTGAACTTGGGCGCGATGGTCTGCACGGGGATGCCTTCGTCGGCGATGGCGGCGAGGATGATAAGCAGTTCCACAGGGCTCTGCGCACGGTCGGTCTCGTCCATGGAGACTTCCGGAATGAAGTTGCCCGCGCCCTTTGCGCTTTCGATTTTGCGGTAGACTTCGCCGGCCTTTTTCACCGCGGCGAGGAATTTCTGCGCCGTGGCACTGCGAGTTTCGCGGGTGATCTCGAAGGGCTGATCGACGCCGACAAGCTCAATGCTGCCGTGAAGCTCGGGATGGCGCTTGACGAAAGCTTCGGTGTAGGCGGGCTCGGCGGGCTGGCCGATGAAGTCGGCGACGTCGATGGTGAAGAAGTCACAGGGGGCAAGGAAGCGGTCGACGGTGAGCGTGGTGATGTGGTCGGCGTCGCAGTAGTAGGGCAGCTTCCAGTTCAGCGCTTTGACGGCTGCGTCAGCGGCCTGGCGTGTCGATGCGGGCTCCGAGCCGATGATGACGTGTTCGCGGTTCGACTTGTTCCAGACGGGGACAACTTCAATGCCGCTCTCGAGGGCTTTAACGTAGGCCTGGAGCTGCGCTTTGGCCTGGTGGGCGAAACGGTCGCCGGTGCCGACCGAAAATCTTCCAAGTTTCAACTTTGAGGCTGCCATGGCAATTCCTGTTCTGGAGTTCTGTTAGAGGCGGCTGCGATGGGCCCAGAGGCCCAGCGCGGGATTGGCAATAAAGAAGATCTTTTCGCCGTCGACGGTGTTGTATCCGTTGGCGAGCTTGTGCGGATCGTAGCGGGCGAGCATGGTTTTGAGATCGCCATAGGCGTAGCCGACGCCCTCGATCTCTTCACGCGTGAGATGGCCGGGGCACCAGGTGATCTTGAAGCGGCCCTCGGACGACGCGTGGATGAGATGCGCGGCTGCGCCCAGCTCCTTGGCGAGGTCGGGGTTGTCGTTGACGAATTGCAACGTGGCGGGCGTGCCGCGATAGCCGTATTTGCGGATGATCGCGTCGATGCCCTTGTCTTCGCCGAACTCGTGAACACCGGGTGCGAGGATAATAAGCTCTGCGCCGTCAGCCAGGGCCATGCGGGTGCGATAAACGGCCTTGTTGCCGATCCAGGTGCTGTGGAATTCGCTGGGCTCCAGGTAGACGACGGCTTTTTGAATCTGTTCTTCGACGATCTCGAAGTTGACCTTGAGGCTGAGCTCGGCGGCGCGCAGGAAGCACTCGGTGTCATCGCCGACGTAGAGGCCGCGGACAGCGAGTCCGCCGTTGGGTCGCCGCGGCGACCGGCCGACGACGGTGTGCACGTAGATGATGGGCAGATGGCGGAGAAAGTGATCGGCGGCGTAGTTGAAGACGCTGCGCACGGGGTTCTCCGCCCGGCCCATGATGCGCTCCATGCCGTAGACCGCGCCCAGGTAGTGGCTGCGGTTGATGCCTTCGCGGCCGCCGGTGCCAACCACGATGTTCTTGGTGTAGTTGGCCATGCCGATGACTTCATGCGGCACCACCTGGCCGATGGAGAGGATGAGATCGAAGCCGCCCTGCGAGACGAGCTTGTTCACCTGCGCAGGCCATGGGTAGTCGAGCTTGCCTTCAGAGACCTCGTGGATGAAAGAAGCAGGCACTTCGCCGAGTGTTTCAATATCTGTGCGCCAGTTGTGGACGCGAAAGAGTTCAAGCGGCACGCCGGCGAACATGTGCGCAAGCTGATCGGGGCGCATGGGCGTGTGTGTGCCGATGGCGGGCAGCACGGCCTTGAGTTTGTCTCCATAGTACTCGTAGATGAAACGGGTGAGCGGGCCAGCCTGCGAGTGCTCGCGGCTCTGATCGGGCGGCACGGCGAGAACGGCGTTGCGCGGGCCAAGCTTGGCAAGGGTCTCGTGGAGCAGTTGTTTGAGCTGCTCGGGAGAGATGTCGGTGTCGGGACTGCCGACGGAACAGTAGAGGCTCATGCCAACTCTGCCTTTCGAAGTCCGGGAGCGAGCACGGCAATCAACACCCACGACACCAGGTAGGCGCTGGCCGCGATGAAGAACAGCGGGGAATAGGTGTGCATGTACTGGAGAATAAAGCCCGCGATCGATGCGATGAGTGCTCCGCCGATAGCGCCGGCCGTGCCGCCGATGCCGGTGACCGATGCAACTTCAGAGCGCGGGAACATGTCGGAGACGGTGGTAAAGAGATTGGCCGACCATCCCTGGTGAGCAGCAGTCGCCAGGCTCAAAAAGCCGACGGATACCCACTCGTTGCTCGTATAGGCGGTTAGAAAAATGGGGACGACCGCGCAGGCGCAGACCAGCATGGCGGCCATGCGCGCGCGCGACACCAGCATGCCCATTTTGCGGAACGGAGCGGGAAGCCATCCGCCGAAGATGCTGCCGATGGTGGCTGCCGTGTAAACGATGATGAGCGGCAGCCCGAGCCTGGAGAGTGTGAGGTGGAACTTGGTCGTGAAATAGGACGGCAGCCAGAAGAGATAGAACCACCAGATGGGATCGGTGAGGAACTTGCCAGTGAAGAATGCCCAGGTCTGCCGGTATCCAAACAGTTTGTACCATGTTGTTCCGGGCTTGGGCGGTTCCGTCTTGCCTTCGTTTATGTATTTGAGCTCGGTTGCACGGAGCCCGGGATGCTCGGCCGGCTTGCGGTAGTAGAAAAACCACAACACAACCCAGGTTGCGCTGAAGACGCCGGTGATGAGAAAGCCGGCATGCCAGGTGTGGAAGGTGAGCACTATCCAAGGCACGGCAACGGGAGCGAGAATTGCCCCCAGGTTCGTGCCGGAGTTGAAGATGCCCGTAGCCAGCGAACGCTCCTTTTGCGGGAACCACTCGGCGACGGTCTTGATGGCGACCGGGAAGTTACCGGACTCGCCGAGGCCGAGGCAGAAGCGGGCGATGCCGAACTCCAGCACCGTGTTGGCCAGTGCGTGGCCCCACGCCGAAAGGCTCCAGACACACATCACTACCAGGTAGCCGATGCGTGTGCCCACCCTGTCGATGAACCGGCCCATGATCAGCATGCCGACTGCATAGGCGATCTGGAAAGCGTCTACGACATAAGCGTAATCCAGTTCCGACATGCCGATGCTGTGCTGAATGGTGGGCTTGAGCAAGCCGAGCACCATGCGGTCCATATAGTTGAGGGTGGTGGCGGCGAAGAGCAGGGCGCAGATCGTCCAGCGCACGTGACCCATGCGCTCGGCCAGAGACGCGTCATCTTCGGTGTGAGCGGTAGTTTCCGCTTTTACATTCATAGAGAAATCCTCAAAATGCGGCTCTCAACTTCACCGTTGGCGGCAGACGGGAGCCGCTAGAGGCGGTACGCTTTTTTGACCAGCCCGTAGGCCAAATCGTGGGCTACTTCGAAGGCTTCGTCCTCATCGAGCCGGTGCTCGGCCACCAGGCGGCCGAGGAAGGCGCAGTCGATGCGGCGGGCCATGTCGTGGCGCGCCGGGATGGAGAGGAACGCGCGCGTATCGTCGTTGAAGCCCACGGTATTGTAGAAGCCTGCGGTCTCCGTAGCCTGCTCGCGGAAGCGCATCATCCCCTCAGGACTATCATGGAACCACCACGGAGGGCCGAGGCGCAAGCAGGGATAGTGGCCGGCCAGCGGCGCCAGTTCGCGGCTGTAAGTGGTTTCGTCCAGCGTGAAGAGGATGAGGGTCAGGTTCTTCTCGTTGCCGAAGCGGGCGAGCAGCGGGTGCAATGCGTCCACATAGTTGGTGGCTCGCGGAATGTCGCCGCCCATGTCTTTGCCGTAACGCTTGAAGACCAGCGGATTGTGGTTGCGCACGGCGCCGGGGTGAATCTGCATGACGAGGCCGTCTTCCACGCTCATGCGCGCCATCTCGGTGAGCATCTGCGCGCGGAAGAGTTCTTTCTGCGCGGCGTCGGCTTTGCCGGAGATGATCTTGGCGAAGAGCGGCTCGGCTTCGGCAGCCGGCAGGTCCGCGGTCTGCGCGGAAGGATGCCCGTGATCGGTGGATGTGCAGCCGAGCGCGCGGAAGCGCGCGCGGGCCTTGGCGAGCGCGTTCAGGTAGCCGGTCCACGTGGCGGCATCTTCGTTGTTCTGCTCGCCGAGCTTGGCGACGAGCCTCTGGAAGCCGGGAAAATCGGGATCGACGACGGAGTCGGGGCGGAATGCGGGAATAATGCGGCCTTTCCAGCCGGAGTTGCGAATGGCAATGTGGTTTTCGAGCGGATCGAGCGGCGAGTCGGTGGTGGCCATCACCTCGATGTTGAATCGCTCGTAGAGAGCGCGTGGCAGGAACTCGGGCGTGTTGAGCCGGGCGGAGATGGTGTCGTAGTAAAGATCGGCGGTTTTTTCTGAAAGGCGCTCGTGCAGGCCGAACTGCTCCTGGAAGGCGTAATCGAGCCACATGCGCGTGGGCGTGCCGCGGAAAAGGTAGTAGTGGCTGGCGAAGATGCGCCACACCTTGCGCGGATTCTTGACCACAGGCTGGCCGATCTCGAGGTCGTCCATGGAGACGCCCTGGCTGTAGAGCATGCGGAAGATATAGTGATCGGGCTGCACCAAGAGCGTGGCCGGATCGGGAAATGAACCATTGTCGGCGAACCAGCCGGCCTGGGTGTGCCCGTGCGGGCTTACGAGGGGGAGATTGCGGACATGAGCATACAGAGCGCGCGTAACCTTGCGCGCGCTGGCCTCAGCAGGGAACAACCGGTCGTCGTCAATCAGCATGGCACTCATTCTATTCCTCGCGTGGAAGGCTCAGCAGCGGTTCCACGCCCGTTCCTAGGTCCTTCACAAAAATACCGCAGGGCAGCGCCTTGGCTGGAATCGGCGCGCGCCCCCCTGGAATCAAGGCTTGGTTCATGCGGCAGCCCTGAAACCGCCGGAGGATCCGGCCCGGAACAGAGGTCAGACCGCAAGTATACATGGACGGCGCGCTCCACGGATTTTCCCCGGACTGTGGTAAGTTTCTGGATGTGGGGCGGAGCGTGAGTGATAATCTCGTTCTGCCGCCGGTTTTGAGATTTGCAAAAAGGTAGCCCACAACCATGGCGCGGATGAAACAGGACGAGCCGAACACGCATCGGACGATGCATGTGGTCAACCACATCCGCTCTCTCATCGAGAACGGAACCCTGCAGCCCGGAGACAAGATTCCGCCGGAGCGGGAGTTTGCGCGGACGCTGAAGATCAGCCGCGCCAGCCTGCGCACCGGGATCGGCTACCTGGCGGCGATGGGCGTGATGAAGATCCGGCATGGCGTGGGCACATTTGTGGCCGACGGACCGCCCGAGTTCGGGAAGGCATCGCTGAGTCTGATGGGCGCGTTGCACGGTTTTCAGTCCTGGCAAATGTTCGAAGCTCGAATTATACTCGAAAGCCACCTGGCCGCGCTTGCCGCCGAGCGTGGCAGGGAAGAACATCACGCCGCGCTGGCCGAAGAAGTGGCCGAGATGTTCGCCTCGATCAACAACCCTTCGGACTACCTGATCCACGATCTGCTGTTTCACCGCATCATCTCGCAGGCCTCGGGCAATCCGATCCTGGCGGCGCTGATTGAAACCATCGCCTCGGCACTCTATGACAAGCGGCGCAAGACGGTGGAGCGGTCGACGGACCTGCGCGAGTCGGCAGAAATGCACCGCGAGATCTATCGCGCCATCCGCGCGCGCCGGTCCGTGGAGGCGCGCAAGCTGATGGAGCAGCACCTGCGCATGGCGCAGGCGGCGCAGGGCATGGAGCGTCCGCCGGAGCGCAAGGCAGCGCAGCCGGGAGCGCCGAAGGGCAGGCCCGCGCGGATAGCGGCGGCGGCAAGCTGAGAGATTCCCAACAATACAAATTGGTGCGCCAGGCCAGGTTTCAGGCACGGCGATAGGATGTGGCGCCTGCGCGCGAAGCGCAGCCGGGAGCACCGCGATTTTCCAGGCGCGTAGCGAGAAGAATGGTCTGACCAGGAGATTCGCCTGGAACTCTACGCGGTTTGACCGCGAGTAAATCAAATCACCGGAGCATGATCCCGGTTGATTAAATCACTCTATTGATAACACCGATCCAGAACCCTCAAAATTGTGCCGGTTCAAAATGAGGTCAGACCACATGTGCACGTGCGGCGGGAGAGAACGTTTTTGACGGCCCATGCCGCAGATGCCAGATAAACGTTGTTATGGAGGCAGGTATGCACAGAAAGTTTGAAGAGAGTCCGAGAGAGCGAGCCGGAAATTTCGTCGGGTTCCATGGTTTGAAGTGGCTGGCTGGCCATCGCGATCATGATGCCGTTGGCAGCCGTGGCGCAGCTCTCCAGCAAGAGAGCGATCACCGGCACAGTAACGGACAAGATCGGTGCGGTGATCCCCAATGCTGAAATTCCGCGATCAACACCGCGACCAAAATTGCCATTGTGACCGAGTCAACGACGGCAGGCGACTACAACCTGTCGAATCTGGACCCCGGCATTTATGTCATCGTTGTTACGTCGATGGGTTTTTGAAAAGCTCATCCAGGAAAATGTGCACGTGAATGCAATGGAGTCGCAGACCTAATGATGCGTTTGTTGTGACAGCGACTGTTGCCGCGATGGGGCTTGGCTGCACACGCTGCAGCGCAAAGCCTGGCTGCGGAGCAAAGATGGGCTGCGCTGGTTGTCTGGCATAGGAGGGAGTGCGTATAGTTGGTTCGGTGCTGAAACAAAATAGGCCGCGAGCTGATGCTGCGCCGGCCCTCCGTCCTTATTAGGAGTTCCGATGAAGATGTCTCCTCTTGCTTTCCGTTTTGTGGCGCTGGCCGCGCTGGCTGCCAGCGCGGTTGCTGCTTTTGCCACTGAGCTGCCGTGGTCAGAGCACGCAGCTAACGCAGCCATGGCGCGCTGGCCCGACGGCCGATTTGTGCCCGCGGGCGCATCGTGGGCGTGGAACTACGAGCTGGGCACGCTGCTCGAAGGTATGGATGCGGTGTGGCTGAATACGGTCGATCCGCGCTACTTCAATTACATCAAGGCTTCAGTGGATCAGCTTGTGGGGCCGGATGGGTCGATTCCGACGCTGAAGCCGGAGGAGCATCAGCTCGACAGCATTCTGCTGGGCCGGCAGCTTCTGCTGCTCTATGGCGTCACGCAGAATAAGCGCTATCTGACGGCGGCGACCGCGCTCTACGAGCAACTGCAACAGCAGCCGCGCAACGTGGAGGGCGGCTTCTGGCACAAGCAGCGGTATCCGAACCAGATGTGGCTCGACGGACTGTACATGGCCGAGCCGTTCTATGCGGAGTACTCGAAAATTTCGCATCACGAGGAGAACTTTGCAGACATTACCAAGCAGTTTGTGCTGATGGATGAGCATGCGCGCGACGCAAAGACGGGACTGCTCTATCACGGATGGGATGCGTCGAAGCAGGAGCGTTGGGCCAACCGACAGACAGGCGACTCGGCGGAGTTCTGGGCACGCGGCATGGGTTGGTACATGATGGCGCTGGTGGACACGCTGGACTACTATCCGGACGGCGATCCGGGGCGCGCGCAGTTGCTTGCCATTCTCAATCGCGAGGCAACCGCGGTGGTGCGTTATCAGGATGCGTCGACCGGCCTCTGGTGGCAGGTGATGGACAAGAGCGGCGCAAAGGGTAACTACTTCGAGTCGTCCGCGGCGTGCATGTTTGTGTATGCACTGGCCAAGGGCGTGCGGCGCGGCTACCTGCCGGAGCATGATCTGGCCTATGCCGAGCGCGGGTATCAGGGTATCCTGGCGCACTTCATCAAGACGGGTCCGGGAGACGATGTTTCGCTCACCGATACGGTGAAGAGCGCGGGACTGGGCGGTAATCCGTATCGCGATGGAAGCTATGCTTACTACATCGGCGAAAAGCGTGTCACGAATGACCCGAAGGGTGCAGGCGCATTCATCCTGGCCAGCGCGGAGATGGAGAACGCGCAGAATGTGAAGCTGGGACGCGGCGACGTGGTGACGGTCGACGGGTGGTTCAACTCGCAGCAGCGCACCGATGCGTTTGGCAAGCAGGTCTACTTCCACTACAAGTGGGGCACGCAGGATATGCCGGGCTACTCGCTCTTCGGGCGCATCTTCCGCAACGATGGCGCGGAGACCAAGGAACTGGATGCGGAGCCGACAGCGCAAAATCTGCGCGGCTCGCAGGTGTTCGTGATCGCATCGCCGGATAACGCGGACAAGAATCCGCATCCGTACTATGCGACGGCTGAAGATGCCGGGCAGATCGCGGCGTGGGTGAAAGCCGGCGGCGTGCTCATGATCATGGAAAACGATACTTCGTTTGCCGATCTGGACCACTTCAACGTGATCTCGGAGAAGTTCGGCATCCACTTCAACAGCGTGCTGCGCAAGCACGTGATCGGCACGCAATGGGATATGGGCAAGATTGTGGTCGATGGCAACGGTCCCATCTTTCACCATCCGCACACGCTGTATATGAAAGATGTGTGCACGATCTCGGTGAGCGGGCCGGCGAAGCCGCTGCTCAGCGAAGGCAACGATATCTTCATGGCCGAAGCAAAGTATGGCAAGGGCACGGTCTACGCGGTCGTCGATCCCTGGCTCTACAACGAGTATACCGACGGGCGCAAGCTGCCAGCCTTGTATGACAACTACGCGGCAGGCAAAGAGCTGGTGCGCTGGATTCTGGAGCAGGTGCCGCAGCACTCCGCGCAGTAGAATGGAGTTTCAACAAAACGGGAGGAACGATGAAGACGGTATGGATGGCTGATCCGGTGCGGTATCCGCGGATGACGACGGATGAGCTTCGCGAGACTTTTCTGCTGGGCGCGCTGTATGAGCCGGGAAAGATTCATTTGAATTATGTCGATCTGGACCGCTCGGTGGCGGGGTTTGCCGCGCCGCTGGATGCGGCGATTGCGCTGCCCGCCGATGCTGACCTGCGCGCGAGCTATTTCACGGAGCGGCGCGAGCTGGGCGCGCTGAATATTGGCGGCGCGGGCACGGTGACGGTGGATAGCAAGAGCTACACACTCGAGAATCTTGACTGCCTCTATATTGGCCGCGGCAACAAGGCAGTCAGTTTTGCTTCGAACGATAAAAGCGCTCCGGCGGTGTATTACCTGCTGAGCTATCCGGCGCATGCGGAGTATCCGGTGACGCTGGTGAGGAAGGAAGACGCAAGCCCTATCGAGCTTGGCAGCGTGGAGACCTGCAACAAGCGGACCATTTGCAAATATATCCATCTGCAGGGCGCGCGGAGCTGCCAACTGGTGATGGGCGTGACGCATCTTGCGCCGGGCAGCAACTGGAACACGATGCCTCCGCACACGCACATGCGGCGCTCGGAGATTTACATGTACTTCAACGTGGCGCAGGATGCGCGGGTGATGCACTTCATGGGACCTCCGGCAGAGACGCGGCACCTGGTGATGCAGGATAAAGACGTGGTGGTATCACCTGGGTGGTCGATTCACGCAGGCGTGGGCACGCGCGCGTACAGCTTCTGCTGGGGCATGGGCGGCGAGAACCAGGATTATGCGGATATGGACCCGGCGCCGGTGGAGACGCTGCGGTGAGAGCAGGGAATAGGGATCAGGGATCAGAAAGAGGCTCAGTGGAGTTTGTGGGTTCCCAGAAATCCAGTGAGCGTTGCCACACTTTGCAAGCAGCAGCCGCAGGTCCTTCGACTGCGCGGGCCGTTAAAGCGGCCCGCTTCGCTCAGGATGACAAAATTTGACATAGGTTTGTGCGATCCCATCCTAACTGCATAAGTCACCCCACGGACGAAGACCTGTCCGTGGGGACTCCGACAACGCGGTCAGGATGGGGTACCCATTTTCGCGCTCAGGCTTTGTCGCCGCTCTTCAGCTTGGGTAATGCGGATTCGCCACCCTGGATGAGCAGGCCGGCTTCGGCGTAGGTGCGCAGCTTTTCGCGCGTGTCAGTGATGTCGAGGTTGCGCATGGTGAGCTGGCCGATGCGGTCGCGCGGCGAGAAGGCTGAATCGGTCTTTTCCATCGAAAGCCGCTCGGGTTTGAAAGTGAGGTTGGGCGAGACGGTGTTGAGGATGGTGTAGTCGTTGCCGCGGCGTAATTCGAGCGAGACTTCGCCGGTGACGGCCTTGGCCACCCAGCGCTGCGCGCTCTCGCGCAGCATGATCGACTGCGGATCGAACCAGCGGCCCTGGTAAAGCAGGCGGCCGAGCTTGCGGCCGTTTTCGCGATACTGCTCGATGGTATCCTCGTTGTGGATGCCAGTAACCAGGCGCTCGTAGGCGATGAAAAGCAGCGCCATGCCGGGCGCTTCATAGATGCCGCGGCTCTTGGCTTCGATGATGCGGTTCTCGATCTGGTCGCTCATGCCCAGGCCGTGGCACCCGCCGATACGATTGGCCTCGAGCATCAGCTCGACAGAGTCGGTGAATTCGACACCGTTGAGCGCGACCGGCCAGCCTTCCACGAACTTGACGACCACTTCTTCGGGCCGGATGGCCACGTCGTCGCGCCAGAAGGCAATGCCCATGATGGGCGCGACGATCTTCATGCTGGTGCTCAGGTGCTCCAGGTCCTTGGCTTCGTGCGTGCCGCCCAGGATGTTCGAGTCGGTCGAGTAGGCTTTCTCGGCGGACATCTTGTACTCGAAGCCGGACTTCTGCATGAAGGCGGACATTTCAGCGCGACCGCCCAGCTCTTCAATGAACGCGTCGTCAAGCCAGGGCTTGTAGATTCTGAGGTCGGGATTGACGAGCAGACCATAGCGGTAGAAGCGCTCGATGTCGTTGCCCTTGAAGGTGCTGCCGTCGCCCCAGATGCTCACGCCGTCTTCTTTCATGGCGCTCACCAGCATGGTGCCGGTGACGGCGCGGCCAATGGGCGTGGTGTTGAAGTAGGGCACGCCGGCGGTAGTGACGTGGAATGCGCCGCTCTGCAGCGCGGCGATGCCTTCGCGCACGAGCTGCGCGCGGCAGTCGATGAGGCGGGCTTTCTCTGCGCCATATTCGAGTGCGGCACGCGGAATGGCTTCGTAGTCGGACTCGTCGGGCTGGCCGAGGTTGGCCGTATAGGCGTAGGGCTTGGCGCCTTTCAACTTCATCCAGTGAATGGCTGCGCTGGTGTCAAGGCCGCCGGAAAAGGCGATTCCCACTCTCTCGCCGACCGGAAGATGCTCGAGGATATTGGACATTCTGAAGTGACTCCAACCAAAGTTCGACAGGTATTTTGAGAAACAGGTGTCCTGCTTATTTTACGGGTTGGGAATGAGTGGCGAGGGTGTGTGGATGTGAAAGTTGGTTGAGCGTGGAAGTATTACCAGAGATACTTGGTGTGGCATGGACGCCTAAAAGCAGCCGCAGATCCTTCGGCTCGTCCTCCGAACTCGCTCAGGACATCAGAACTAAAAACGGGTTGCGATTTGTCATCCTGAGCGACCGAAGCGCAGCGGAGGGAGTCGAAGGATCTGCGATTGCTTTTGCCTCGCTGCATTGCTGTATCATGCGCGCCATGCATTCGGGCAGCTACTTGACCTACATCATGGCGAGCCGCAGTCATACGCTTTATATCGGTGTGACTGGGAATCTGCACAAGCGAGTCTTTGAACACAAACGGAAAGAGCATGACGGGTTCACGGCGCGGTATAACTGCGACCGGCTGGTGTGGTTCGAGAGCTATCAGGACGTTATGAAGGCCATTGCGCGGGAAAAGCAGTTGAAAGGGTGGAGGCGGAGCAAAAAGATTGCCTTGATTGAGAAGACGAATCCTGTATGGGTTGATTTGAGCAGGGAATGGTATGACATGGAGCCTGCCGATTGGAAGCGGGCTGCGGATCGGATGGATGTTTGAAAGCTACCGAATGCGGCGCTCGATGCTGAAAAACAACCGCAGGTCCTTCGACTCGTCCTTCGGACTCGCTCAGGATGACAAGTTTTGGGGAGTTACAAAGAGAGAAGCGGCGATTTCCGTGGTGGAAATCGCCGCGTGGTTTTGATGCGTGTTGCGCTACACGTTGTATGTCGTCGACGAGACGCGGCCGCCGTGGCCGGTCCAGTTGGTGTGGAAGAACTGGCCGCGGGGCTGGTCGATGCGCTCGTAGGTGTGGGCGCCAAAGAAGTCGCGCTGGGCCTGGAGCAGGTTCTGTGGCAGGCGCGCGGTGCGATAGCCGTCAAAGAAGGCGAGCGCGGTGGAGAATGCCGGGGTGGGCACGCCCATCTGCACGGCGTGGGCGAGGGCCTTGCGCCACGAGGCCTGGTACTGGTTGACGGCGCTCGAGAAGAAGTCATCGAGCAGGAGGTTGGTAAGGCCGGCGTTCTTGTCGAAGGCCTCCTTGATCTTGCCCAGGAAACGGCTGCGAATGATGCAGCCGCCGCGCCACATCAGCGCGATGCCGCCCATGTTGAGGTTCCACTTGTTCTCAGCGCCGGCGGCGCGCAGCAGCATGTAGCCCTGCGCGTAGCTGACGATCTTGGAGCAGTAGAGCGCGCGGCGCACGTCTTCGATAAATGTTGCGCGGTCACCCACGTCGGTCTTCGCCGTAGGGCCGGTGAGAATCTTCGCGGCGGCGACACGCTCTTCCTTCAACGCCGAGAGGCAGCGGGCAAAGACCGATTCGCCGATGAGCGTGACAGGCTGGCCGGTGTCGAGCGCGCTGATCACGGTCCACTTGCCGGTGCCTTTCTGGCCGGCGGTGTCGAGAATCTTGTCGACGAGCGGTGAGCCGTCTTCGTCTTTCTTGGCGAAGATCTGGCTGGAGATTTCGATGAGGTAGCTGTCGAGCTCCCCCTTGTTCCAGTCGGCGAAGACGGAGTGGAGCTCGTCAGGCGTGAGGCCGAGGCCACGCTGCAAGAGGTCGTAGGCTTCGCAGATGAGCTGCATGTCGCCGTACTCGATGCCGTTGTGCACCATCTTCACGTAATGGCCGGCGCCATCTTCGCCCACCCAGTCGCAGCAGGGGGTTCCATCCTCCACCTTGGCGGCGATGGACTGGAAGATGTCTTTCACGTGCGGCCACGCGGCCGGATTGCCGCCGGGCATGATGGATGGGCCGCGGCGCGCGCCTTCTTCGCCGCCGGAGACGCCGGTGCCGATGAAGAGGATGCCTTTTTCCGCGAGCGCCCTGGTGCGGCGATTCGAGTCAGTGAAGAGCGAGTTGCCGCCGTCGATGAGAATGTCGCCTTTTTCGAGGTGCGGCAGCACGTGGTCGATCATCTGGTCGACGGTGTCGCCGGCCTTGACCATGAGCATCACGCGGCGCGGGCGCTTGAGCAGACTGATGAACTCTTCCATGGTGTGGCCGCCCACAACCTGCGTGCCCTTGGCTTCGTTGTGGATGAAGTCGTCGACCTTGGAGACGGTGCGGTTGAATACGGCCACTTTGAAGCCGTGATCGTTCATGTTGAGGACGAGGTT
>JASHPJ010000078.1 GCA_030038195.1 Acidobacteriaceae bacterium | reverse complement strand
GGGGGTAATAGTCTGCTGTTGCCGAACCGGAACCTCGATCATGGCTACGCCAAGCTCGATCTCGGCGGCAGCTTCCAGTTGCTCTCGTGGATGGGCATCTACGGCCAGGCCGAGAACCTGCTCAGCGACCAGCACATCGCGCCCATCGGCTATCCCAGCCTGCCCTTCAACTTCCGCGCCGGCCTGCGCATCCAGTGGGGCCCCGGCAGCAAGCACTGAAATTCTGCACAGCAAGAAATTGGGTGCCCCAGGTCCGGATTTTCGGACTTGGGAAGGCACAAAGTTATCCCAGTCGCTGTATATCGATCCGTTCTACGAAGCCGCGCCTGCCGGAGCCAGCGGCAGCGTAAAGTGGAACGATGCGCCGTTACCCAGCTCGCTTTCAGCCCAGATGCGCCCGCCATGCGCCAGCACGATGTGCTTGACAATCGCCAGTCCCAGCCCCGTGCCGCCCGACTCGCGCGAGCGCGCCTTGTCCACGCGATAGAAGCGCTCGAAGATGCGCTCCAGATGCTCCGACGCAATGCCCGGCCCGAAGTCCTGCACGGTGAACTGTACCTCGGACGCAAGCAATTTTGCGCCCACCTTGATCCGCTTGCCTTCCTTCGCGTACTTGAGCGAGTTCTCGATCAGGTTGCCGAAGACCTGGTTCATCGCGTCGGGATCGGCCATCACCAGCGCATCCGGCGCGCCGGCCGGCTGCAGCTTCACGCCCGAATCCACCACAATGCCGCCCAGTGAATCGATGGCATCCTTCACCAGCGCGCTGGCCTTGGCCGGCTGCAAAATCAGCTTGTAATCCGGGCTCTCCACGCTGGCCAGCGCCAGCAGGTCTTCGGTGAGCCGGCTCATGCGCGCGGCGTTCTTCTGAATGATGCCGAGAAACTCACGCGCCATCTCCGAGCCCGGATTGGGGTCTTCGATCAGCGTCTCCACGTAGCCCTGGATGGAGGTAAGCGGCGTGCGCAGCTCGTGGCTCACATTGGCCACAAACTCGCGCCGCGACTTCTGCGCCGCCTCGATGCCGGTCACGTCGTGCAGCACCACCAGCGCGCCGCCGCTTGGCAGCGGAGCCGCATTCACCTCGAAGACCCGCCCCGCCGCCAGCACATTGGCCCGCCCAATACACAGCTCGCGCCGCTCCAGCGCGCCGCGCACGCAGGCCAGCAGCTCCGGATCGCGCACCGCGTGAACCAGCGGCCGGCCGGGGCGAATCTGTATCCCCACAATGCGCTGCATCACCGCATTCGACCAGCGCACGAACCCCTCGGGGGTAACGGCGACCACCGCCTCCTGCATCGAGTCGAGCATGGCGGCCAGCTCCTGCCGTCCGCTTTCAAGCTCGGCGAAGTCCTTGCCCAGCCGCTCGGCCGTCTGGTTCAGCGCCGCCTCCATGGGCGAGAGCTCGTCCCGGCCGCCAATCTCGTCCAGCCGCGCTGACAGGTCGCCATCGGCGATGCGCCGCGCAAAGTCCATCACCCGCTGCAGACGGCCGGAGACGCGCATGGCCACCCACGCCGACAGCGGCAGCGCAATAAGCAGCGCAAACATCCCCGACCAGAAAGCCTCGTGCCCCACCTGGCGCAGCGTGCCGCCTGCCGCATGCGCCACCACGCGGTGAAACAGGTACTCCATCACCACGGTATGAAAGACAAGCAGCAGCAGAAACAGCCCGAGCAGCTTGAGAAAGACTTTGGAGGTCATTGCGGCCTCAAGGCAGAGCTTATTCGGTCTTCGGCAGCTCGAAGCGATAGCCTGCTCCGCGCACCGTCTTCAGGTAGCGCGGATTCTCCGGATCGACCTCGATTTTCTCACGAATGCGGCGCACGTACACGTCCACCGAGCGCGGCGTGACAAAGCGTGCGTCGCCCCACACCGCGTCCAGCAGATGATCGCGGCTGAAAACCCGCCCCGGATGCCGCGCCAGGTAGTCGAGCAGCCGGAACTCGGTGGCCGTGGTCGTGGTCAGCTCGCCGCGCACTTTCAACTGCATCGCGCCCTGGTCGATCACGATCTCCTCGAAGCTGATCACCGAGGGTGTGGCGGGCCGCTCGAACCGCCGCAACACGGCCTTCACCCGCGCCACCAGCTCGCGCGTGGAAAACGGCTTGGTGATGTAGTCGTCCGCGCCCAGCTCCAGGCCCAGCACGCGGTCGTTCTCGCTGGCCCTCGCCGTCAAAAAGATGATCGGCACGGTCGAGAGGCCGTTGTGGTTGCGCAGCCGCCGGCACACGTCCAGCCCGTCGCCGCCCGGCACCATGATGTCGAGCAGAAACAGCGCCGGAGCCTTGCGTTCCGCATCCGGAATCACGTTGGTGGGGGTGTGGTACATCCGCGCCTCAAAGCCTGCCGCTTCAAGGTGATGCTGCACCAGGCGAGAGATGTCGGTATCGTCTTCCAGAACAAAAACGGTTTGACTCAAACGGTCAGCCCTCGCCCCGGCGGAGGTTGAATTTTGGCCATCGTGCACCGCCAGGGACCATGAACAGAGTAATGCAATCAGGCAAACAGATTGCAAACGTTTGATGAATTTGGCGCTCGTTTACGCAGCAAGCCTCCTTTTCCCCGCCCCCGGCTGGCGCTTCCGGTTGCCATGCACGCCCGCTTTTTTCTTGACGGAGCCGTTACCCGTCTGTAACACTCCGTGATCATATTTTTCAGTACCGGGATTGATCCTCTTCGTTCGCACCGCTGTCATCACCTCTGGCCGGACCTGGAATCGCGATCATGCGGCATGGCCGCTATCCGCTCGCGCACCAGGAAACCTGGACAGGCAACGCAACAGTACACAGGAGGAATGTATGAAGAAATATTTTGCGGAGCTGGTCGGCACCTTCATCCTGGTGCTCTTCGGCTGCGGCACAGTAGTCGTTGCCGGCGACAAGGTAGGCATCCTCGGCATCGCATTCGCTTTTGGCCTTTCACAGCTCGGCGCGGTCTACGGCGTCGGCCCCATCTCTGGCTGCCACATCAACCCCGCCGTCAGCCTGGGCGTGTGGACCGCGGGCCGCATGAAAACCGGCGACATGATCGGCTACTGGATCGGCCAGTTCATCGGCGCCATTCTCGCCGCCGGCGTGCTTGCGGTGATTGCCGGCGGCGTCGACGGCGGCTACAGCATCGCCACCAGTGGCCTCGGCCAGGACGGCTGGGGACCCGGCTACCAGGGGGGGTACGGCGTCGTCTCCGCCATCGTCTTCGAGTTCGTGGCCACGCTCATCTTCGTTATCGTCATCCTCGGCTCCACGCAGAAGGCCGCGCCCTCGGGCTTTGCCGGCCTGGCCATCGGCATTACGCTCGTGGTGATTCACATCTTCGGCGTTCACATCACCGGCGTCAGCGTGAACCCCGCGCGCAGCCTCGGCCCCGCGCTTTTCGTCGGCGGCAAAGCGCTCGCCCAGCTTTGGCTCTTCCTGCTCGTTCCCAGTCTCGGCGGAATCGCCGCCGGCCTGCTCTTCCGCACCGGCGCCCTGGCGGCCGAATAAATCTCTGGCAAGAACTGCGGGGAGCAGTCATCGATTCCTGTTCCCCGCTCTTGTTGAGCTCGAAAACGCTGTAGCGAAGATATCTCTTGCAACTTACCTGAGCTTATGCGCAATCTTCGCGCTTATCTCGAGTCTGGACTATCGAATCGCCGCGAAGCGCAGCCGCACGTAATCCGCAACCCAGTTCCCTTCCTCGTCGCGCAATGCTTCGGCCAGCAGGTCCACCGTCTCTTGCACCGCCGTCCCGCGCACATCTTCCGGCAGCGAATCGAGCGCGCCCCGGCGAAAAGTTCTAAGCCAGTCTGCCATGCCGTCTTTGCCCAGCGGCGTGGGCCGCGGAATCAGCGCGATCTGCTGCACGCGAAAGCCGTGCTTCTCCAATTTCCGCGTGTAGCCCTCGACCGTCGGATAGTAGTTCACGCCATCCTCGCGGTCCGCGAGTCCATGCCGCGCCAGCACAGCGATCAGCGCCACGCGAATCGCTGCAATGTTGCCATGCCCACCCATCTCCGCAACGAACCGTCCGCCGGGCCGCAGCACGCGATGCACCTCGGCCATCATCGCGTCCTGATCGCGCACCCAGTGCAGGGCCGCATTCGAAAACACTGCGTCAAACACGCCATCGCCATGCGGCAAAGCCTCGGCATTCCCCAGCACTGCGTGCACGCCGCGCGCACGCGCTCCAACCACCATCTCCGCGGAAGCATCGACGCCCTCAACGCGCGCGCCGGTGGCCGCAATCCGCAGCGTAAGCTGCCCGTCGCCGCACCCCAGATCAAGAATGCGCTCGCCCGGCTGCGCCGCCAGCCACTCAAACACCCCACTCGCCAGTTGATGCACGAATGCACCGCTCCGCGCGTAGGCTTCCGGATCCCAGGTCTGCGCCATTTGAAAAGTAAACCCTCCACAGCCAGTGTGGAGACAAATCCAATATAACGCAAAGTTATTCTATTTTGGATTTCGATAAGGAATGCTTATCCAAAAGAATTCCGCCTCTAAATCGACTGCACCGGCACGAGCGTCAGATCGTCCACCAGCCCTACTTCCTTTTGCACAAACGGCTCGCCGTAGCGCACGCCGGCCAGCAGGCCATAATGTCGGGCCTCGGCAAAGGTACGCTCGCGAATCTCCTCTTCCGGCACAAACAGCGCGCCGCCCGCCGGCTGATTCGCATACTGCGAGCGATAGGCCATCAGCGCCTGGTGCCGCTGCTCGATGAACGGGGTAATGTCGACAACGAAGCTGGGCCGCACGTCGGCATAAAGGCTGGCATAGACAATCTTGAATGGCCGATGCGGCTCCGCTCCGGTGTCGATCTTCTTCAGGCCCGCAAGGAAGCACGCATCGTAGCCCAGCGTGCCCACCGTCGCATGATCCGGATGCCGCGCCTGCCAGTAGGGCAGAATCACCACGCGCGGCCGAAGCCAGCGCAGCACGCGCGCAATCTCCAGCCGGTTTTCGAATGTATTCCCGATGGCGCCGTCAGGCATGGCCAGCGCCTGGCGCCAGCCCACGCCCAGGATCTGCGCGGCCTCTTCGGCCTCGCGCGAGCGCTCTTCCGCACTGCCGCGCGTTCCAGACTCGCCGCGCGTCAGGTCGAGAATAGCCGTGCACAGCCCGCGCGCCGCCATGCGCAGCAGCGTGCCGCCGCAGGTCTGCTCCACGTCGTCGCGATGCGCCGCGATGGCCAGCACATCGGCGCGGAAGTCGGCAGCCGCAGCGCACATGGGAATCAGTACACGGTGTTGTCGGTGTCGGTCACCGCGTCCATGTAGGCCACGTCGTAGGCCGTGCCGGTCACGGTGACGTACTGGTTGTCGATCGACGAGCCGTCCTTGGTAGAGTAGATGTACACCTGTCCGCCCTCGGCCGTGTAGATCTTGTGTAGTCCGGTCACCGCGGCAATGCCCGTGGCGTCGCCAATGTACGGCTCCAGCAGCGTTACCGTGTTGGTGGACGTGTTGTACATGGTCAGGCAGCCGTATCCGCTGGCCGCATTGGTTGCGTAGCGCACGCCGGTGGTGCACTGGGTCATGCCGATCCAAAGCGTGTTGTCGTCGGCCTCGATCATGCGGCTGAGCGCTCCCGGCTGCCCGTCGCTGATGGCCACCGGGCTGGACGCCGTGTTCGTAGACAGATTGACCACCGTGAGATTGCCGCCAAACAGCGTCTGCCCGTTGATGACCTGCGGCGCCTGGCCCACCACGTACATCTGATTTGAACTCGCCGTATCCACTAGCGCGTTGCTGGCGCCGCCGGGCACGGGGATATTTACCATCGGCTTGGTGTCAGAGTTGGCGCATGGAGCCGAGTTGCAGGGCAGCAGTCCCGAGCCTTTGCCGATCTGAAAGATGAGCGGGGCAACCGGCAGCACCGAAACCGCCGAGGCCGTGCCGCCACACTCCGGTCCGCAGTTCAGCACGTAGGCGGTGCTGCCATCGGCAGAAAATACGGCCTTCACCGGACGGTCAAAGACCAGCGGCGCGCCATAGTACGTCTGCGAATGGCTGTCGTAGTGATCTGGGCTCTGCACCTGCAGCAGGCACCAGGCAGGCGCATTCTGCGGCTCGCAGTCCACGGCGGCCGGCGGCCAAGTGGAGGGCCCACCGGAGAACGTAACTGACTGCGCCGTGGAAAGCTGCAGCGGATAGTAGGCGTAATTCGAGTTCTGCACAAAGGCCAGCGCCACCGAGCCGCCCGGATTCACGCTTACGCGATACACGCCCGGCAGGCTCAGCGCGGTCGATGCGCCCGCATTCTGGTTCACGATGGTCAGCACGTGCGCCTGCTGGCTGGCCGCAAACACGAAGGCCTGGTTGCGCGTGATAAAGATGCTGGAAGACAGGCCGTTCAGTCCGTTCACCGTGCCGGTGGTCTTTTCCGTCTGGTAGTTGGCCAGCGTCAGGCTGCCGTCGCCCGAGCCATACACCGCGCCGAGCTGCTCTTCAGGCATGTTCTGGATGGTGATGGGCAGCGCGCCGCCGAATCCGGAGAGCGAGAACGACGCCGGCTGGGTGTTGTAGCCGCTGCGGATGTCGTAATAGGCGTCGACGATCTGCAGTGCGCCTTTGCTCAGCGCGCTGGGGTTCTGGATCGCGATCAGGACGCGGTTGACAAGGCCACTGGGCGGAAGCTTGCGACCGGCAAAATAAGAGGTGCTGCCACAACCTGCCAACGCAACCGCGGCGGTAAGAGCGGCGGCAGCGCTCATCCAAAGACTTCTCTTCTTCAAAATCCTTTACCTCGATCGAAAGCACGGGGCGAGCCCGGGCGCGTGCAAATGGACGGTGATTCGGCGCTGCCTGCAGGAGAAAAACCCGAGGCCGGAACCAGATTCCACCCAAGTTATGACTTTCGAAGTATAACAAAGCAGGCCCATGCCTCGGCGCGCCGCGCGGGCGCGTCTGGCAGGGCTGCCAGTTGCACTTCGGATACGATTTTGCCTGCGATGCGATAGCATTTGAACAGCATGACCCAGTTTGCCGAGCTCTTTGCCGACCGTCCCGTGCTGGCCGATGGCGCCATGGGCACCGTGCTCTACTCGCGCGGCGTCTTCATCAACCGCTGCTACGACGAGCTGAACCTTTCGGACCCCGGCATGATCCTGGGTGTGCACGAAGAGTACCTGCAGGCCGGCGCGGAGATTCTGGAAACCAATACCTTCGGCGCCAACCGCTTTCGGCTTACGCGTCACGGCCTGGGCCCGAAGGTGAAAGAGATCAACGCCGCCGGCGTCCGGCTGGCCCGCCAGGCGGTCGAGCATCTCAAGGAAAAGCAGGCGGGCGAGGCCCTGGTGTCCGGCTCCGTAGGCCCTCTGGGCGTGCGTCTTGAGCCGCTGGGCAAGACCGGGCTCGATGAGGCCCGCGCCGCCTTTGCCGAGCAGATCACCGTGCTTGCCGAAAACGGCGTCGACCTGCTGATTGTGGAAACCATGCCCGCGCTCAACGAGGCGCGGCAGGCTCTCGAAGCCGCGCGCGCCGTGGCGCCGCATCTGCCTGTGGTGGTGATGGTGACGGTCGACGACGAAAGCAACTGCCTTGACGGCTCCTCGCCCGCGCAGGCCGCCGCGCTGCTCACCGAGTGGGGCGCAGACGCCATCGGCGTCAACTGCTCCACCGGCCCCACCACCGTGCTTACCGCCGTGGAGGCCATGCGCGCCGCCACCACGCTGCCGCTGGCGGCCATGCCCAACGCCGGCATGCCCCGCGCCGTGGAAGGCCGCAACATCTATCTCTGCTCGCCGGAGTACATGGCCAGCTTTGCGCGCAAGGCCGTCACCGCGGGCGTGCAGATCGTGGGCGGCTGCTGCGGCACCACGCCCAATCACATCCGCGCCATGCGCTCGGCCATCCGCGCGCTCGACGCGCAGGACCACGTCGCCGGCCGTGAGGCCGCGCCGGTTCTCAATACTGAAACGCCGCCCACCCCACTCGCCGAGCGCTCGCGCATCGGCTCGCTCATCGCCTCGGGAAGCTTCGTCACCCTGGTCGAGATCGTGCCGCCCAAGGGCATCGACTGCTCCTGCGAGATTGAAGGCGCAGCGCTGCTGGCGCGGCTCGGCGTGCACGGCATCAACGTGCCCGACTCGCCGCGCGCCTCGGCGCGCATGAGCGCGCAGAGCCTCGCCATCCAGATTCAGCAGCACACCAGTATCGAGACCGTTCTCCATTACACCTGCCGCGACCGCAACATCCTGTCCATCCAGTCTGATCTGCTGGGGGCCTCGTCCATCGGTCTGCGCAATATCCTCTGCCTGACCGGCGACCCACCCAAGCTGGGCAATTATCCTGACGCTACTGCGGTGTTTGACGTCGATTCCATCGGGTTGGTCAACATCGTTCACCGCCTCAATCACGGTCTCGACATCGGCTCCAACTCTATCGGCGCCAGCACCAACTTCACCATCGCCATGGCCGCCAACCCCGGCGCGCCCGACATGGAAAACGAGCTGCGCCGCTTCGCCTATAAAGTCGAAGCCGGCGCCGAGTACTGCATCACCCAGCCGGTCTTCGACTTGCGCCTGCTGGAAAGCTTCCTCGAAAAGATCAGGGACCACCGCATTCCGGTCATCGCCGGCATCTGGCCCTTGACCAGCCTGCGCAACGCCGAGTTCCTGAAGAACGACCTGCGCGTCTCCATGCCCGAGGAGATCATGCTGCGCATGGCCCAGGCCGACACTTCCGACGCCGCCCGCCGCGAGGGCATCCGCATCGCGCAGGAGATGCTCGAAGCCGTGCGCCCTTACGTGCAGGGCGTCCAGGTCAGCACTCCCTTTGGCCGCTACGCCGCCGCAGCCGAGGTGCTGGCCAGCGTGCTGCCGCAAAACAGCGCCGGTACACAGGCGTGAATTGGATTTCAGTTGAACGGCTGGTTCTTCCGGCTGATTCCAAAATCGACTCCGTAGCCCGCTCTGTATCAGGGCACAGCTTCAGCCGTACCGCAAATGCCTTCCAAAGGAATGTCGGGGGCTTCAGCCCCTGCGGGATGATTCGTTGCCGAATGGACTTTTTCAGCAGCCTCTTTAGTCCTGAGCTGCATAAAAGGTTATCCTGATTCTTCGACCAGTCAATGGAGCAATGGTCCATGCCTTCTTTTGAAGAATCCCTCAAGAAGCTCGAAACCATCGTCGATCGCCTGGAACAGGGCGACCTTGCGCTCGAAGAGTCGCTCAAGCTCTTTGAAGAAGGCGTAGGCCTGTCGGCCGCTTGCAAGCAGGAACTCGATGCTGCCGAAGGCAAAGTGCAGATGCTCATCAAGCAGCGCGACGGCTCGCTTAAAGCCGAGCCCTTCCCCAACGAAAAATCCAGCTAGTTTTCTTTTGGCAGATAACGACTCTGTACTCGTCCTGAAGCCGGTTCAGCCCAGCATCTGCGGCCGGTGCGCCGTGCCGTCAAAGTTGGCCGTCGTCTTGTAGAGCTCATACTTCCCGTCAACCGCCGCCGCGCGCGTGCGCTCCAGCAGCGCCGTCACCTGTGCCTCGCTCATCGGCTTGAAGGTGCGTGTCGCCTCGAAGGCCTGGTCGAGAACCTGCATGCTGTCAATGCCCGTGATCTGCACCGCGATGGGCAAGTTCAGGCAGTAGTGCAGCCCTTCGATGGGCTTGATCGTGTTGCTGTCCAGGATGTAGTGGTCGCCAAAGCACTTCATGCCCAGTGGCGCAATCCCTTCGCGCACCAGCACCGGCAGCACCTCGTGCCCAAAGCTGCGGAAGTGCGCGTCCATCACGTTCAGCGGCATCTGCACGGTGTCGAAGTGGAAGCCGCGGGTGCGCGCCTCGTCGAGCATGCGCAGGTGCACATAGGGGTCCTTGTGCCCCGTGAATCCGATCAATCGCACCTTGCCTGCTTTCTTGGCTTCGAGCATCGCCTCCATCGCCCCGCCTTCGGCAAAGATGCGGTCCGGGTCTTCGAGCCGGATCACCTCGTGAAACTGCATCAGGTCCACGTGATCGGTCTGCAAGCGCTGCAACGACTCATCGATCTGCTGTGCGCAGGTCTGCCTGGTGCGTCCGTCGATCTTGGTCATCAGGAAGACCTTGCTGCGATGCCCTCCGGCCAGCGCCTTGCCCATGCGCAGTTCGCTTACCCCGTTGTTGTAGTCCCAGCAGTTGTCAAAGAAGGTGATGCCGCGGTCGATCGCCGCATGCATGATATTGATCGACGTCTGCTCGTCGAGCCCCGGCTTGCCCACGTGGTAGCCGCCCAGCCCGATAGCCGATACGCGCTCGCCCGTGCGCCCCAGCGTGCGATAGATCATGCCATTCGCCGCCGGCGCACTCTCCTCGGCCGAGAGTAGCGAGGCAAACATCTGCGCCGTGGCTGCAACGCTTGCCGCAACCGATGCCGTCTTCAAAAAATCCCGCCGGTCCATACCACCCCCTCTAGCAACTTTTTCCCACCCCGCACAGCCCACTCCATCCCTATTCCCTATTCCCTATTCTCTACTCCCTATTCCCTGCCTTTTCGCCAGACGCGCCAGCACCGCCTGCTCGCGCAGCACCTGCTTCAACGGCCGTGCCGGCGTGCCGTAAAGCACCGTCCCCGGCCGCAGTCCTTCGTTGCTCACCGTCTTGCCGTTGAAAACGCCCGACTGCCCGCCCAGAATCACGCCTGGTCCCACGTGCGCGTGGTCGCCAATGCCCACCTGCCCGGCCAGGATCGCGCCCTTGCCCACCGTCGACGAGCCGCTGATGCCGGTCAGCGCCACCAGGATCACATCCTCGCCGATGTCGCAGTTGTGTCCCACGTGGACGAGGTTGTCCATCTTCGTTCCGCGCCGGATGCGCGTCTCCGCCAGCGCGCCGCGATCAATCGTCGAGTTCGCGCCAATCTCCACATCGTCTTCAATTGCCAGCGTGCCCTGCTGCGGAAACTGCGTATACGCGCCCGTCTTCACATCGCGCACGTAGCCAAATCCGTCTGCGCCCAGCACCGCACCCACATGTGCCACCACGCGGTCGCCCAGCGTCGTGCCCGCATAGATCACCACCCGCGGATAGATGCGGCAATCGGCGCCCACGCGCACGCCCGCGCTGATCACCACGCCGGCCTCAATGCGCGTTCCCGCGCCAATGCTCGCCCCCTGCTCGATCACCGCGCATGCGCCAACCGAGACATTCGCGCCCAGCTCCACGTGCGCGCCAATCACCGCGCTGGGATGCACGCCGCTCGCGGCTTCGGCCGGCGCAAGCAGCTTCGCCGCTTTCGCAAACCACAGCCGCGGCTGCTCCGCTTCCACAACGCACTTACCGTGCGGATATTCGCTCGCCGCACCCGGAGGCAGCACCAGGATGCCGGCCTCGCTGGCCAGCGCCGCGGCAATCGCGCCCGGCGAATCGGCAAACGCCACTTCGAAGGACCTGGCCTGCGCGCACGAGTTGACGCCGTCCACCAGCCACTCCGCATCGCCCTGCGCCAGCCGTCCGCCCAGCGCGTCAATCAGTTCGCCCAGCGTCATCTCTCGCTCTCCCGCAGCAGTACGATTCTCAATAGATTCCCGCTTCGCCCGCCGGCCGCGTCTTCCATCGGCGGTGAATCCACAGCCACTGGTCAGGATAACGCCGTATCCACGCTTCGATCACCGCCGTGCACCGTCGCGTGCCCTCCACGATATCCGCGCCCACGTCGTCCGTATGCGGAATCTCTATCTCCGGGCCGAAGTGCAGCACGTAGCGCCGCTCCGCCGGCTCCCACACCATGAACCCCGGCAGCACGGCCGCACCCGTCTTGCGCGCCACGTGCGCCAATCCCGTCGCCGTGCAGGCCTGCATGCCGAAGAACTCCACAAATACGCCCTGCGGCGGCGTCATGTTGGTGTCCATGAGTATGCCCACCGTGCCGCCCGCGTGCATCGCCTGCAGCAGCCCGCGCCCGAAATCGTCCTTGTGCAGCACGTAGTTGCCATGCAGGCAGCGGATGCCGTTCACAAACTCGTCGAGCCGGCGGTTGTCGAGCCGGCGGATCACCATCCCCATCGGATGGCCCATCATCGAGTGATAAAAGCTTGAAAGCTCCCACGCGCCCAGGTGACCGGTAATCACCAGCACACCCTGGCCGCGCGCCTGCGCCGCGCGATAGCGCTCCAGCCCCTCGGTGCGCAGCCACGCGCGGGTATTCCCCGGCGTGTAGCGGGTCATCCGGCAGAACTCGACCAACTGCCAGCCCAGTGATCGATACACCCCGCGCAGAATTTTTTTCCTGGTTTTGGATGAGAGCTCCGGCAGGGCAAGGGCGAGATTGCGCGTCCCTACGCGGCGCAGCCGGCCGGCCAGCCAGTACGCCAGAAAGGCAAGAACGCCGGCCGCTGCGCGCGCCACGCCGCGCGGCAAACGGCCAAGGCCGCGCGCCACGGCCACCACCAGCCAGTGCTCAAGGTTTTCCCGCATCGTGGAAGACAAAGACCAGTGTACGGCGTCGCGAGGAGGGAATGACTGCGATTACAAAACGCGGGAGTCAGGAGAAAGAAATCAGGAATCGTGCCACCCGGACACCGCGCGCAGAGGCCGCCTCAGGCATGTGCCCCGCACCACTGCGCGCCTTGTCCGATCCGGGTTACTGGTGTCTGGCTTCCACAAAGCAGTGGGCCACGTCGCGCACAAACGGCACCGCGCCTGAGGGCACTGCCACGTTGCCGCGCAGCACGTTCTGGAAATCCTGCGGACCGCCGTAGTAAAGCTCCGTGTCTTCGCGGTTCTGGCTTACGCTGGTGCCGTCCAGGTCGATGCCGGCAAACAGTCCCTTGTTGCGCGAGTAGCTCAGCAGCTCAGCGCTCATCTTCCAGTCGGTTGAGGCTTGCCCGGCGCGGCCCACCGGGCCGGCTGCGGCCGATGCGTCGCCGCCGATCTTGAACTTGCTCTTGAGCAGGTCCTGGAAGCCGCGGTCATTCACCGCCACTAGAATCAGGTCCGTCGACTGGCCGCCGATCTGGAATCCAAACGAGCCGCCGGCCATGCGGATGAACACCGGAGCACTCCAGCCGTGGCCGGTGCGGCAGGTAACCACGCCCTGGCCGTACTGCGCGCCAAAGACGAATGCGCCCTTCACCATGCCCGGCACCACCGCCACGCACGTGGCCGAGCGAAGAATGTTGAGCGGAATGGTGCGATCCTGGGCGCCCATAATCTGGTCCAGGACCACCTTGGCTGAGTCGATACGATCCTGCAGGTCCTGCCGCGAAGAGGCGGCAAAGACAACGGGGGTAAGCATGCAGCAGAGACTGAAAGCAGTCAGGGTCTTTTTCATCTTCGGGATCCTTTCCATGCCCAGGACGTTGGCCGTCCGGATGGGTAGCGCGTGCCGTTGGCGCGGCAGGCTGCTTCGGGGGAAACGGCGATTTTTGCCACGGGGTGTGTCGCAGCCTCCTCGAACAGCCTACAGCATCTCTGCCGGTCACGGGCTATCCATCTTAGATTCAGGCTTCCCCGTTCCCGTTACTCCAGCCCCAACCGTAAAAGTGTTTTATCGCACAAAAAAGAGGAGTTCACAGGCCGCATGGAGACATGCCGCCTGGGAACTCCTTTCCCCAGATCTGCGTTGTTTCTGTTAAAAGGATTGTGGAAAACATGAAATAACACAACGGTACTTAAGGCCAATGGCTGTAAGTAACCAAATGATTACTTAATGGTAAACTCCTGACCGTTCCCGACGAGTTCTCCGCTGCCTGCTCCGCCCTGCGGCAGCAGAACGCGGTTCAAGGCGGACATGGACAGCTTGATGCGATTGTCGGCGCCGGTTTTCTTCATCAGCCGGCCCACGTAGGCCTTCACCGTGCGCTCTTCAATGCCCAGCTTGGCCGCAATCTCGCGGTTCGACTGCGCCGTCAGAATCAGCTCCAGCACCTGCCGCTCGCGGGAGGTCAGGCGCGGGCTTGGCGCTGCGGGAATGGCTTCCGGCACCTTGAGCAGCCGGTCGATCAGCCTGGAGAGCAACCGCCGCGGAGCCCAGATGGAGCCCGAGGTAACGATCTCCACCGCCTGCCGTACCACCTCCGGCCCGGCGGTCAGGTCAAGATAGGCGCGCGCGCCGGCCACAATCGAGCTCATCACCAGTTCATCGTCGCCCTCGGGCCCGATCACGATCAGCCGGATATTCGGCCGCACCTGGCGGATCGACTCCAGAATCTCCAGCCCGCCCGACGAAGCATGCAGGTCGATCACCAGGTACTCGAGCTCGGAGCCGAGCAACAGCTCCGCCAGGCCGCCGATCACCGGTACCAGTTGCGGCTTTCCCTGCTCCGCCGGCTGGTCAAAGATGCTCGCCAGGCCGGCAACGCGGATCGGCTCGTCCGCGACCACTCCAATGCGAATCGCCCCCGGACTCAGCTTTGGGATTTTCTCTTCGGTCATGTCAGCCAATTCAGCCGGATTCAGATTGCAGGCACCGTAGAGCAGCTCGCCGCGTCAGAGCTTGCGGATTCTGGCCTCGCCAAGTGCCGGCATTGCAACAATAGTCTGCGAGAGCACAAAAACGTGTCAGCGATCGGGAGAGAGAATTCGCCGGCCCGGAAACCGCCCGCCTTTACAGCCGGGGCAAAACGATTCCCTGCTGCTTCTGGTACTTGCCTTTGCGGTCAGCGTAGCTTACCTCGCAGGGCTGGTCACCGTGGAAGAACAGGATCTGGCAAAGCCCCTCGTTCGCATAAATCTTGGCGGGCAGGGGCGTGGTGTTGGAGATTTCGAGGGTCACAAAACCCTCCCACTCCGGCTCGAACGGCGTCACGTTTACAATGATGCCGCACCGCGCGTAGGTTGACTTGCCTACGCAGATCGTTAAAACATTCCGCGGAATCCGGAAGTACTCGACCGACCGCGCCAGCGCAAACGAGTTCGGCGGAACGATCACCGAATCCGCCATTACCGAGACGAATGAGCGCTCGTCAAAGGCCTTGGGATCGATGATCGCGCTGTTCACGTTGGTAAAAATCTTGAACTCGTTGGAAACCCGCAGGTCATAGCCGTAGGAGGACAGGCCATACGAGATCACGCCGGCAGCCACCTGTTTTTCACTGAAAGGCTCAATCATGCCGTGGTTGATGGCCTGCTCCCTGATCCAACGGTCACTCTGTATCGACATACCTCTCCTGTGCGGTGGCGCGATCTTTTCCACCGGAAACCATAGCCGCGGATGCTCCAACGGGCTGCTTCATCTTACGAAAGCGCTGCGGCTATTGACAATGTGGATTACCCCTGCGCACAGTACCTGCGTGCGCACGGCTGCACACGTTTCCTCAACCGTCTCCACCGGCACCTGTTTCCTAATCATCGCGAAATCTGTACTATGACCGTTGTAGGTCGTAGTACAGTCAAGAGATAGTTTTTCGGCCAGCGAGGAGATTCCAGTGATCAAGCAGGACATCGTTCATCAAGTCATCGAGCGCACCGGCCTGCCGCGCACCAAGGCGGAGGCAGCCGTGGACACCGTCTTCGAAGGCCTGAAGCAGGCCCTCGCGGCCGGCGAGCGCATTGAGCTGCGCGGATTCGGCGTCTTCAGTGTCCGCGCGCGCAAAACCGGCATCGGCCGCAACCCGCGCACCGGCACGGAAGTGAGCATCGCACCCGGCAAGGCCGTCCGCTTCAAGCCCGGCAAGGAGCTACACTCCCTGCCCGCCGGCAGCTAAGCGCGGCAAGCAAGCGTTCTTGGGGAGAGCACGGGATGCCAGGGCACGAGTTGACTTGTGCCGAAGACGCTCCGTGGAGAACATGCGGGTATCGGCCCCGGCGTGCGCCTTCGACGCACTCTATCTATGGCTCGTAATCCACCTGTGTGCCGACTCCCTGCCATCACATCGCTTATAAGAGGAACCTCTTGCGCTCATTTCTTCGCGAGTACTGCCTGCCCGTTCTGCTGCTGGCCGCCAGCGCGATCACTACCACCGCCAACGGCGCGCGCTTCATGCAGAACTTCCTCGAAGGCATGCCTCCGGTGGTCAGCGACAGCGACCTCTGGCCCTGGGGATGGCTCAGCAACCACCCTGGCCTCTTTGCCAGCGGCTTCGCCTTCTCGCTCACGCTACTGGGCATCCTGCTTGCCCATGAGCTGGGCCACTACTTCGCCTGCCGCGCTCACGGCATCGATTCCACGCTGCCCTGGGTGCTGCCCGCGCCCACCCTCAGCGGCACCATGGGCGCCGTCATCCGCATCCGCTCGCGCATCCCCGGCCGCGACGCGCTCATGGACGTAGGCATCTACGGCCCGCTCGCCGGCTACGCTGCTTCCGTCCTGGCCGTCGCCGCAGGGTTCCTGCTCAGCAGCGCGAACCCGGCCAAGGTCTCCGCCACCATCGTCCGCTTCGGCGGCCAGCCACTCACCATCCGCGCGCTTCACGCGCTGCTGCTTCACTGGAATCCGCAGCTTCCGTCCTTTGAGCAGATCGCGCCGCACCCCGTGCTCATCGCCGGCTGGATCGGCCTCTTCATCACCGCGCTCAATCTTATCCCCGGCGGCCAGCTCGACGGCGGACACATCCTCTTCGCCATCTCTCCGCGCCTGCACCGCATCTGCACGCGCCTGCTGCCGCTGGTGCTAATCCTCGCCGGCCTGCGCTACTGGGCCGGGTGGGCGCTGTGGGGACTCATCCTGCTTATCCCCGCCATGCGCCATCCGCGCATCCCCGCTGAAACGCACTTGAGCCGCACCCGAACCGCCCTCGGCGCAATAGGCCTCGCGCTCTTCCTGCTCACCTTCACGCCCACGCCGTTTTACGACAGCTCGCTGCTGCAGTTGCTGCATTAGCGAGTTAGCAGGTTAGCAGGTTAGCGAATGTGCGACATGCCGCATGGGTCATCGTGCTCTCGAACACTCTTTGCGAACCCACAATCACCAATCCTGGCACATCGCCGCTGACTTGCGAACTCGCTAACCCGCTGCCTTCATCACATCAGCCGCAGCGCATCCACATCCACCGTCACATTGCGCCGCGGCACGCCGGCCGTCTCGGCATGCGCCAGCATGCCGCGCAGCGCCGCATTCAACGCCTTGCGCGAGCTCGCCTTCAGAATCAGGTGGAAGCGGTACACGCCCTTGATGCGCGCAATCGGCGCGGTGCACGGCCCCAGCACGCGCACAGCTCCGCTGTTCTCGTTCTGGACGAAATACTTGCCTAGGACAGACGACCACCCCGCCGCTTCCTCCAGCTTGGCCGACTGCACCAGCACATTGGCCAGCGCCCCAAACGGCGGATAGTGCATCCATCGCCGGTACTTCAGCTCCCGCTCCGCAAAGGCCGCATAGTCGTGCTTCGTGGCCGCCAGAATCGCGTAGTGGTCGGGATAATACGTTTGCACCACCACGCGCCCGGCCAGCGCGCCGCGGCCCGCGCGTCCTGAAACCTGCGAGATCAACTGAAACACCCGCTCCGCCGCGCGAAAGTCCGGCATGGAAAGCGCGTGGTCGCAGCCCACCACGCCCACCAGCGTGACGCCGTGAATGTCGTGGCCCTTGGCAATCATCTGCGTGCCCACCAGCAGATTGATCTCTCCCGAGTGCAGCCGCGCCAGCAGCCGTTCCAGGTCGTGCCGCCCGCGCACCGTGTCGCGATCCATGCGCCCGATGCGCGCCCCAGGGAATATCTCCGCCAGCCGCTCTTCGCCCTGCTGCGATCCCGCGCCCAGGTAGTAGAGATACTCGCTGTCGCACTTGGGACACCTGTCCGGAACCATGCGCCGGAAGCCGCAGTAATGGCACTCCAGCCGCTGGCCGGCGTGGGCCAGAGAATCTTCACCCACCGGCTTGTGATGCGTGAGCGCAATCGCGCAGTTCTGGCACTCGAGCTTTTCTCCGCAGGCGCGGCAGATCACGGCAAACGAGTAGCCGCGCCGGTTAAGCAGGATCAGCGCCTGCTCGCCGCGCTCCAGTGCGTTCCTGGTCTGCTCCACCAGCGACCGCGAAAAAAGCTGCTCCTGGCCGGTCTCCTGAAACTCCTTCCGCATGTCCACCAATTCCACTTCAGGCAGCGGCCGATTCATCACCCGGTCGCGCAGCTCGATACGCGCGTACTTTCCATTCTCTGCGTTCTGCCAGCTTTCGAGCGACGGCGTCGCCGACCCCAGCACCACCGCCGCGCCGGCCAGCTTGGCGCGCATTACCGCAATATCGCGCGCGTTATAGCGTGGCGTCTCCTCCTGCTTGTAGCTCTGGTCGTGCTCCTCGTCCACAAGAATCAAGCCCAGGTTCGGCGCAGGCGCAAAGATCGCCGACCGCGTTCCCACCACGATCGGTGCATCGCCCGAGCGAATCCGCCGCCACTGCTCGCTGCGCTCCTCCGGCGTCAGTGCAGAATGAAGCAGCGCCACGCGCTGCCCAAAGGCGCGGTCCAGCAGCCCCGCCGTCTGTGGTGTGAGCCCGATCTCCGGCACCAGCAGGATCGACGCCAGCCCGCGCTCCAGCGCCGCGTGCATCGTCGCCAGATACACCGCCGTCTTTCCTGAGCCCGTGACTCCAAAAAGTAAAAAGGCGTGGAACGCCCCCAGCGAAGCCGTCAGCGTAGCCAGCGCGGCGGCCTGCGCCGCATTCAGCGCAAAAGGCGCAGCCGCCGGCGTCAGCCCGCCCAGGTGAAACGCCGCCGCCCGCTCCTCGATCCGCACCAGCCCGCGCCGCACCAGCGTCTGCAGCGTGGATGAAGACAAGTCCTTCTTCCGCAGCTCCGCCAGCGGCAGCTCGCCATTGCACGCCGCCAGCTCCGCCAGGATCGCCTGCTGCTTCTCTGTCAGTTTGGGCAACCGGGCCTCAGGGAGTAAAACCGCGAACCGCTCCGTGCGCTGCGCATCGCGCTCGACCGCCGCCGTTTCGCGCGCAATCCACTTCTTGCGCGTCAGCCCCGCAAGCACCGGCAGCGAAGCCCCCATCGCCGAGCGCAGCACAGACACCTTTACCGGCTCGCCTTCCGCCAGCCGCGAAAGCACTCGGCGCTCCATGTCCCACTCTTCCCGCGAAAGTTTTTTCTTGCTGCGCGCATGCGCCCGTGCCCCATCCTTCTCATCCGCCGCGGCGGAAGAAAGGTTGGAAAGCACGGACCCCGACCTGTCATCCCCCTCCACAGCCCGCGCCAGCACATCTCGGCCTAGATCGGTGATCCGGTAATATACCGTGCGCCGCACCTCGGCCATTAGCGGCAGCATCGCCCGCAGCACCTCGCCCAGCGGAGCCAGATAATACTGCGCCGTCCACTCCGCCAGCTCCAGTAACTGCTCGCTTAACAGCGGCTCCTCGTCCAGCACGGCTTCGAGATACTTGACCTCGAACTCCGCCGGCTCCTGAACATCCGCCGCCGTCACCACCCCGATCAGCTTCTCGTTACGGAACGGCGCAATTACCCGCGCCCCGCGCCCCACACGCTGCCCCTCCCGCACCGCATAGGTAAACGTGCGGTCAAGCGGAACCGGCAGCGCGACTTCGCAGCAGACAGGCATGGGACTAGAGCGTTTTCGATTCACATGTTGACATCTTTGGAGCCGTGAAAGGCGGCTTTTTCTGGGGAAAAAGCCGCTCAGCATCGCACGTTCTGTCCACAGCAGAATCGAAAACGCTGTAGTCTTCAGTGTACTGTCCGCCCCGCACGCGCCTCTTCGCCCAGCTCGCGCAACTCGCACACTCTCAACGAAGCACGAAAACGGGTGCCCCACCTTCGGCAATTCGCGTTCTTCGCGAATGGGCTAAGGTGAGAAAGCACGAACTCCAACCCATCGCAAACTTCCCTCAACCACCCTCTCTCCATACGGACCACTCCGTGCACCCTCCCACTTTGCACAGTTACAATTCATTCCTGATGACCACCACGGCCTCGCGCAAATCTCCCATCACTCTCGCCATCGACATCGGCGGCACCGGCCTCAAGGCCATGCTTCTCTCGCCCGCCGGCAAACCTGTCAGCGACCGCCAGCGCGTCGAAACGCCCGCCGTGCCCACGCCCAAGGCCGTCCTCATCGCGCTCGACCAGCTCATCCAGCCCCTCGCCAGGTTCGACCGCGTCTCCGTCGGCTTTCCCGGCGTCACCAAGCGCGGCGTCACTTACACCGCCGTCAACCTCCACCCCGACTGGATGAACTTCCACTTCCAGGAAGAACTGGAAAAGCGCTGGAAGAAGCCGGTCCGCGTCGCCAACGATGCCTCCGTGCAGGGCTACGGCGCCGTCAAGGGCGACGGCGTTGAGCTCATCCTCACCCTCGGCACCGGCATGGGCTCAGCCCTGTTTACCAACGGCAAGCTCTGCCCCGGCCTCGAACTGGGTCATCACCCCTGGAAGAAGAAGACCTACGAGGACTACCTGGGCAAGCGCGGCCTGGAAAAGCACGGCAAGAAGGATTGGAACAAGCACCTGCAGGAAGCCATCGAGCAAACCGCAAAGCTCTTCAACTGGGACCATCTGTATCTAGGCGGCGGCAACGCCAAGAAGATCGACTTCACCCCGCCGAAGGACGTAGAGATCGTCTCCAACGAAGCCGGCCTGCTGGGCGGTGTCGCTCTCTGGCGCGATAAATAACAAAATCAGCGTACTCAACCCAGGCACGAAAATGGGTGCCCCAGGTTCGGCGCGTTTTTATCTTTGCACCTAACCTGGGAAAGCACGAACCCAAACCAGCCGCAACCCGCTCTCACCCCCGCGCCGGCGACTTCAACCCCAGCTCGCGCATGGCAATCTGCAGGTCGGCCCAGGCTTCCTTCTTCTGCCGCGGATCGCGCAGCAGGAACGCCGGATGGTAGGTCACGATCAACTGGCATCCGCGCACTACGTGCACGCATCCGCGCAGCCCGGCTAGCGGCTGGCGCTGTCCCAGCAGATAGGTGGCTGCCGTTGCGCCCAGCGCCACCAGCACCTGCGGCCGCACCACGTCGATCTGGCGAAAGAGAAACGGCGAGCAGGTGTTGGCCTCCGCGGGCTCGGGCGTGCGGTTGCCCGGCGGACGGCACTTGACTACGTTGGCGATATACACCTCTTCGCGCTTCAGGCCCATCGCGGCAATCATGTTGTTGAGCAGTTGCCCGGCGCGGCCCACGAACGGCAGTCCCTGCGCGTCCTCGTCTGCGCCCGGACCTTCGCCCACAAACATCAGCCGCGCGGTGGGCGAGCCGTCGCCAAAGACGATCTTGTTGCGGCCCTTGTGCAGCTCGCAGCGGGTGCAGTCGCCAATGTCTTCGCGGATCAGTTCGAGCGCCGCGGGCCGCTCCGCCGGCGGCACGATGTTAAGCGCCTGCGCAGGGGGCGCAGGAAACGGCGATTTGCGCGCAGGAGCGGCTGGCTCCTCTCCAAAGAAATTCGTCTGGGTCGGTGATGGCATGGCTGGTTGAGAATGGCGCTCTTCCACCTTCGCCGATTCGCTCATAGCGCGCATCGGCGAAGATGAGGCGCCCGGACTTTGTGCGGAATCAGGCGCGATTCCGCTGGTTGCAGGTGCGAGTTCTGCCGATAACCCCGGCTCTTCGGTGGTCTCTTCCACCGGCCGGCGATAGAACTCCGTCAGTCCCAGGTCGCGATAGAAGCGCATCCGCTCCGCAAGAGCGTTGCGCAGTGCAGCATCGAGCGGGCGTGGCACAGGCTACTCCACAATCAACTGGCGGCGGCCGGAACCGGCAACGATGACTTCGTCCTCGCGCGCAGCCTCGCGGGCCGGCTCCGCGCTCTCCTGCGCATCCAGTTCCAGCACCATCGGCCGTGGACGCCGCAGCGTAAGAATCTCGTCGAGGATGCGATCGGCCAGCTCGCGCTTGGGTATCTCGGGCAGATCAATCGCCGTGGTCGGCGTCAGAAACGTCGCCGCATTCGTGTCCGCATCGATGCCCGCGCCACCACCGGCGACATCGTTCACCACGATCGCGTCCACACCCTTTTTGAGCAGCTTGGCACGGCCATTCTCCATCTGGTTCTGGGTCTCCGCGGCAAAGCCCACGATGAGTTGCCCCGGCCGCCGCCGCCGCACCACCTCGGCCAGGATGTCCTCGGTGGGCGCAAGCTCCAGCGTCAGCGGACCGCTGCGCTTGAGCTTGTGCTCGGCCACGACCCTGGGCCGGTAGTCGGCCACCGCCGCGGCCTTGATCACCAGCGTAGCGTCGTTCATCCGCTCCAGCACCGCGTTGCGCATCTCGTCGGCAGTGGTGACCTTCACCAGCTCGCAGTGCATCGGCGGATGCAGCGCTGACGGCCCGCTCACCAGGATTACACGCGCGCCGCGATCTTGCGCCGCCTCAGCCAGCGCATAACCCATCTTGCCGCTCGAGCGGTTGCCGATGAACCGCACCGGGTCAAGCGCCTCGCGCGTGCCGCCGGCAGTGACCAGTACTACTTCGTCGGCCAGGTCATGGCGGCGATGGACGGCCGAAAGCACCACCGCGGCAATCGCCTCCGGCTCGGCCATGCGTCCTGCGCCCACCATGCCACAGGCCAGATCGCCCGTGCCCGGCTCGATGATGCGCACGCCGCGCTGCCGCAGCGTTTCCAGGTTCGCTCGCGTCGCCGGATGATGCCACATATTCACATTCATCGCCGGCGCAACCAGCACCGGCGCGGTCGTGGCCAGGTACATCGTAGAAAGAAAATCATCGGCGATGCCGTGCGCAAATTTGGCCAGGATGTTGGCCGTGGCCGGCGCGACCACGAGAGCATCCGTCCACTGCGCTTCGGCGATGTGGTCGATGCCGTTCTGCTCGGATGATGCTTCCTGCGAGCCGGCTTCCTCCCATAGGCTGGTGATCACGCGATGGCCGGTGAGCGCCGCAAAGGTCATGGGCTGCACGAAGCGCTGCGCCGCAGCAGTCATGACCACGTGCACTTCCACCTGCTGCCGCTGCAGCGCGCGGACCAGCTCCGCCGCCTTGTACGCCGCAATGCCACCGGAGACAGCCACCGTAACGCGCATGACTCGATTGTAGAACAGGGGTCAGGAATCAGGGATCAGGGATCGGAGGTCGGGGTTAGGGAAGCTCTGATTCGGTCGTCGTTTTGAAAGGGCACGGCTTCGAGCCTGCCCTGAGCTTGTCGAAGGGTGCCGCAAGCGTCGTAAAAGAAATGGGGCTTTAATCCCTGAGGGATGAGTGAGTGACTGAATCAGAGCTTCTTTAGATCAGGCAGTTGCAAAATGCAGTGGGTTTCACAGATTGGGTTGGCTTTTGAACGTCCGATCAGGCAACATCGTCCCTTCGTCCCGGAGGGACGAGCGGAAAATAGCCCAGGGTGAAGTCTGCTGAGGCGGACGGAACCCTGGGAAACGGAGAAATAGATTTGAACCGCCCCGTAGGGGTAGTGTGAACCTTCTCTCGCCTGCGATTGCCCTGGGATCAGACGGAAAGGCATCGTGCTGACGCGCAGATCTTTCTCTGCAACCGCAATGGGCACAGCTACGCACTGCCCGCCAAAGCGGGCATGGAGGAGCGAAAAGAAAACTCAGCCGAGCAGGATAGGAACGGCCGGTCCTTCCACCAGCGGCTTCGTCACGGCCACATCGGCCTTGACATAAGCAATCTTGCCTGCCTCAATCTCTTCCTGGGCAATGCGGCATGCTTTGGTGGACTGACTGGGGATCAGAGCGTGAGAACCGCTCTGCAACTGGCGAGCGCGGCGCGCAGCGACCAAAACCTTGCGGTAGTTTGAGTCGAAGCTGGTCTCAATCGTCATCGGGGTCATCTCCAAAGGGCAACTGCTGCTGGCCGGATTCGCCCAGAATACCAAAGGCCTCCAGCACAGGCTTGAGCCGCTCCTGCGAGTTCTGTTGCAGGCAGGCTGCGGCGACCTCCAACACCCTGCGCGAACGGTATGCAATCGCTTCGCCGTTTCTGTAGAAGCGCTCGGCCAGCACAATGGCTTCCAACTGCGCTACCGCCCGGTCGAGGATGTCGTTGACCAGAATATACCCGTATTGGCGGTAATTCTCAATCTCCTTGCTGGCCTCGGAGAGCCGGCGATACAGTTCCGCCTCATTCACAGCACCTTCCGCACGGAAGCGGTTGCGTAGCCGCGTGCGCAGCACCTTGGGGTTGGGCGGCAGCACAAAGATGCTCACCGCCTCCGGCATCTTGGCGCGCACCTGCGCCGCACCCTGCACGTCGATGTCGAGCAGCAGGTCGTGCCCCTGCGCGCGCGCCTCATCCAGCGACTGGCGCGCGGTGCCGTAGAGATGGTTGCCAAAGACCTGAGCATATTCAAGGAACATGCCCGCATCCACCATGCGCAGGAACTCCTCGCGCGTGGTGAAGTGGTACTCGCGCCCGCTTTCTTCCGATCCGCGCGGCTGGCGCGTAGTCCACGAGACTGAGAAGTCCACGCCGCTCACCTGCTTGCGCAGCTCGCTCACCAGCGTGCTTTTGCCTGAGCCCGAAGGCGCCGAGATAATGAAGAGAATCCCTGCCAAGGTTCGAATTTCCCTTTCGTTTCAGTATCGATCTGCGCCGTTCAATCGGTGCAAGTCTGTTGTTCTTCGATCCGGTTGCGTCCATTCCGTGCAGAGCGCAAATAAAAATCCCACAGGGGCTATTGAATACTGCAAAAGTAATATCCTGTCGGCGGAAGAAAGGCAACCGCAGGTCCTTCGACTCTCCGCCGCGGCGGACTTCGCTCAGGACGACAACCGGACATTCTTTATGCAGCGATCAATAAAACCCCAGGTTGTATGCGCCCTTTTCGGCACGACTAAAGTCGTGTGCTGCTACAAAACAAATCTGCGTAACGAATTCTTCCACTGGCTCTGTTCCCTGTTCCCTATTCCCTATTCCCTATTCCCTATTCCCTCAAAAATCATTCCACGTTCTGGATCTGCTCACGCGCCTTCTCGATCTCGGCTTTCATCGCCAGTCCAAGTTCGGTCATGCGGGTCCCCTTTCCACCTATGCCACTGGTCTTGGAGAGCAGTGTGTTGGCCTCGCGATTCATCTCCTGCAGCAGAAAGTCGAGCTTCTTGCCGGCTTCGCCGCCGGAGTCGAGCAGCTCGCGAAAGTGTCCGATGTGCGTGGCCATGCGCGCCAACTCTTCCGAAACGTCGCTGCGCTCCACCAGCACGGCCACCTCTTCGAGCAGACGCTGCTGGCTGAACTCCGAACCCACCGTGGCTGTGAGCCGCTGGGCCAATCGTTCGTGATAGCGCTGCTCGATCTCCGGGCGCAGCGACGCCACGCCCTCGGTCGCTTCCGCCAGCCGGTCCAGCGTGCCATGCAGCACGGCGGCCAGTGCCTCGCCCTCGCGTGCGCGCATGGCCTTCAGTTGATCGAGAAGCGGACCGATCTGTTCAGCCACGCTGGCGGCAATCGCGGCCAGATCGTCGTCGCCGCGGCTTTCGGACTGCAGTGCGCCGGGTAGACGCAACACCGCATTCAGGTCGGGCTCACCCATCACCGCGTGGTCTCGCTGCGCCTCGCGAAAGGCCGCAAGGAAGCTCAAAACCAGCTCGCGGTTATAGCCCGCCCGCTGCTGCGCGCTGCGGTCAATGGAGAGCGTCAGCTCCACGTGCCCGCGCATGAGCGCGTCTTTCAGCGTCTTGCGCAGATCCATTTCCAGCGCGTCGAAACCGGAGGGCAGCCGGAACTGGAGATCGAGAAAACGGTGGTTCACGCTCTTGAGGCTGAGCGTGTAGCTGAGCTGGTCGTTGACGCGGACCTGGACCCGCGCAAAGCCGGTCATTGAATACAAAGACGGGGAATGCAAGGGCATCCTGGCTAAACCTCTGGCGATACGGCAAACGCAAGCGGATCGTGCGGCTGCGCTTCCGGCATGTCGATAAACTGCAGTTGATAGAGCTTCTGATAGGTGGGCGAGGTATTGAGCAGTTCTTCGTGGCAGCCGATGGCCGTGATGCGCCCGCCTTCGAGCACGGCAATGCGATTGGCGCGGCGAATGGTGGAGAGCCGGTGTGCAATCACCACCACGGTGCGGTCTTTCATCAGGTTGGCCAGTGCGGCCTGCACCAGCGCTTCGCTCTCGGAATCGAGCGCCGAGGTGGCCTCGTCGAGAATCAGCACCGGCGCGTTCTTCAGAATGGCGCGCGCAATGGCCATGCGCTGGCGCTCGCCGCCGGAAAGCCGAAAGCCTTTCTCGCCGATCACCGTGTCGTATCCCTGCGGCATGCGCAGGATGAAGTCATGGGCCAGCGCGTTGCGCGCCGCGCTCTCCACCAGCGCAAACCTCACGTCCGGCTGACCATAAGCGATGTTGTTGCGCACCGTGTCGTTGAAGAGGATCGTCTCTTGCGTCACCTGCGCCACCTGCCCACGCAGCGAGGCCAGCGTAAGACTGCGCAGGTCCTGGCCGTCCATGAGGATGCGGCCCGAGGTCACGTCAAAGAATCGCGGAATGAGATTGACCAGGGTCGATTTCCCCGCTCCGCTGGGACCCACCAGCGCCAGCACCTCGCCGGCGCGGACTTCGAGATCCACGTCGTGCAGAATCTGGTGCTCGCCCTCATCGGTGCTGTAAGAGAAGCCGACCTTTTCAAACCGGATGGATTGACGGAAGCTCCTAAGCGTAACCGCGCGCGGCCGCTCCTTCACGTCGTCCTCGGCGTCAAAGAAGACGAACATCGACGACGATGCGCCCATGGCCTGCTGGAAGCTGTTATAGAAATACGCAAACTTGCGCACCGGATCGTAGAGCTTGAACAGCAGCACGATGAACGCGCCGAAGAGGCCCATGGTCATGCGGCCGTGCAGAATTTCGTTGCGCCCGATGAGCAGGAACATGGCGATGGCGATGGCGCCGATGGTGTCCATCAGCGGCGAGCTGATGGACTGAATGCGCACGCTGCGCAGGTTGGCGCGGAACAGCCGCCGCGCGGCCTTCCTGAAGCGCAGAATCTCCCACAGCTCGGTATTGAAAGCCTTGACGATGCGGTTTCCGGTAACGGTTTCGTGCAGGATATTCTGAATCTCGGCGAGCTTGTCCTGGCCGGTGCGGGTGCGGCTCCTCACCTCGCTGCCGATCTTGCGCGCCGATGTAACCACCACCGGAATAAACAGCAGCAGCGCCCAGCTCAGCTCTCCGCCCATGCGAATGACGAAGGCCAGCCCGACGACGAAGGTGAAGAACTGCTGCAGAAAATCGCCGATGACCGAGCTGACGGCGGTCTGCACCCTGTCTACATCGTTGATGAGCGTGGAAAGGATGGTGCCGGTGGGATGCCGGTGAAAGAAGCTCGACGAGCGGCGCAGCGTGGTTTCATACAGATCGTTGCGCAGGTCGGTGATCAGGCCGAAGCCGGCATAGTTCACCAGGTAGGTGCCGGTGTAATCGCAAAGTCCCTTGCCTAGCGTGGAGAGCACCAGCGCGAAGGCTACAACGACCCAGGCATTGTGCATATGCAGGAAGTGTGGAACGAGCTGGCGCAGATCGAAGTGCCAGCGACTGCTGGGAAGGCCCAGAAGAATCGGCCCGTCGGGGGTGTCGGGCCGCAGCACCTGGTCGAAGATGGGCTGCAGCAGCAGCACGCGAAAGGCATCCAGCGCGCCCACGGCCGCCAGCAGCAACACGCCCGGTATCCACTGCAGCGTGTAGGGCAGCCCGTAGCGCAGCAGGCGCAGAAAGTTCTTCATGCGCACGGACCCGCCTGAAATCCGAGCCGCGGATGGGTGCAGGAGTCCATCCCAGTATTGTATCCGGGGGACATGGCGAACGCGTCACGCGCGCAGCCGGTCAATTTGAGGGGTACGGTTTCCGCTTGCAGAGCGCAGCTTTTGCTTGAAGGGTACGGGCTTCAGCCCCCGAGGGAAAGCCCGCAATCCCCGATGTATCCACATGGGCCGCGCCCGGCCATGTGCCGGCCATGCATTGACGCGTTGCTATGATAACGGTGTGACAAGCGATGGCGGACCAATAGGGAGCCACCTGCGCACGGTTTTTCTCGACCGCGATGGCGTGCTCAACAAGAAAGCTCCGGAGGGCGAATATGTCTGGCGCTGGGAGGATTTTCGCATCCTCGACGGCGTGCCGGATGCCATCATGCGGCTGAATCGCGCCGGATTGCGCGTCGTCGTCGTCACCAACCAGCGCGGCGTGGCGCTGGGCCGCTACACGCTGGCTGACGTTGAAGCGCTCCATGCAGAGGCCCAAAGATTTCTGGCGGAACACGGCGCCCGCATCGATGCTTTCTACGTCTGCCCGCACAATCACAGCGAGTGCAACTGCCGCAAGCCGCTGCCGGGATTGTTCGCGCAGGCCAAGGCTGACTTTCCCGAGATTCTTGCCCAGACCAGCGTGATCATCGGCGACTCTGCTGTCGATGTGGAGTTTGGCCGCAGACTGGGGATGAAAACCATCCTGGTTCGCGACCCCAATCACGATCCCTGGGCGCAGCTTTCGCCCGGCCTGCAGAAGGCGGCATCGCTGGCGGATCTGTCCTGTTCTTCTCTGAGAGCGGCGGTTAAGGCAATTCTCTACAAGTAAAAAGTTAAAAAAAGAAGAGCGGGAACCACCGGGATGATCCCCGCTCTTGGCTATGAAACTTATTGGCACATGCCGGCGTTGCCTGCGTTGTAGATGGACTGAATCTGCGCCGCGGTGAGCGCGGTGTTGTACACCTGCACGTCGTCAATCAATCCGGTGAATGGCCGGTTCTCGTTGACCTCCTGCCCGATGGCGAACCACGAGCCGCTGTAAGAGATGGTTCCGCTCCACGTAGCCGGGTACTCGCCTGAGCTGGAGGGTTGCAGCACGCCGTTGTAGTAGACCTGGCCCGAGCCGCCGGCCGTGGCCGTGGCCGTAACCAGGGTCCACTGGTTCAGCGGCACCTGGGTAAGCGTGTCCTGCACGTGCCAGTTTGTGCCGTCGCCGAGATTGAAGCCGATGTGGCCAATCGGAGCCCCAGTGACGTTATCAGGATTCACGCGCGCATCGTAGTAGATGGTCGCGCCGGCAAAGTTGCCATCGTGCTGGCTGCCGGCGATGATGCCGATGGCGCCCGAGCCGTAATCAGTCGGGTACGCAGTTGGATAAATCCAGGCCGAGAGGGTAATCGCGTCCTGGATTTGCAGGTTGGTTGGCACCGGCTGGCCGATCAGCACATACTGATTACTGCCATTCAGGCTGAAGGCGTCGTTGATCTCGCCCAGCCCATAGGTAGCACCGTTTTCGAGCGTCCCGTTGTTGCCGCCGACGACATCGTTGGTGGTATCGTCGCCGGTCCACCACGAGACCAAGCCGGAAGGCGGCGTAACGCAGGCCTGCGCCGGCGTGATGGTAGCTGAGCACGAGGCGTTGGCGCCGCCGTACTGGCCATTGCAGGTCCAGCTCAGCGTGCCGTTGTTGGTAAGGCCGGAGACCGTGCCCGTGGAGCACAGGTTGGTGGTGGGCGGCGTGGCGAACGTGCCTCCGTTGGACGAGCCGCACACGCCGTTCACCGGCGCAGGCGTTCCGGTAGTAAAGCTCGCCTGCACCACCAGCCCGCAGTTGTTGAAGTTGTTGCCGGCGATATCGGTCATGCACCAGTTGGGATTGTTGGTCACCAGGTCATAGATGGTGCTGGCGGCCAGCGACACCGTGGGCGTGAGCGTCACCGTCTCGTAGTCCGGCGAGAGGGTGAACGTGGTGGGCACCGTGGTCTGCGTGTTGTGCGTGCGCAGATACACGTGGTTCGAGTCGATGAGCACCGGGTCCATCGCCTCGCTGAAGGTGATGGAAAGCGGTGTGGTCACCGAAACGTTCGTCGCGCTGTTGGCCGGCACCGTAGACGCCACGCTTGGACCGCTGAAGTCGAAGCTGCCGCCGGTGGTAAAGCTGCTGGTCACCGGCGTCATTGCGTTGCCATTCAGATCGGTCACGCCGGTTACGTTGTAGGCATAGGTAGTGTTGGGCTGCAGAGCGTAGGGCAACTGCACCCAGGCTATGTAGTTTCCGTCCTCTGAGTACACGCTGATCGGGATCGGGCTGCCTCCCTGCGGGGTGAGCGTGATATTGCCCAGCGAAGCGCTGGCTACCGGCTCGTTGAACAGCAGGCCCAGGCTGGAGCCGTACCACGGTCCCTCGCTGGTGTTCATGGGTACATTGGTCATACCGTTCGGCGGGTTGGCCTGCACCAGTTGCGGGCCTGCACCAATGGCGCTGTTGCCGGTGTAGAAGTAAGAGCTGTTATTCGACTGCGCGTTGCCGGTCAGATCGATGGCGTTGTCGCAGTAGTAGAAGTATTCGGAGTTGAGCAGCAGCGGGCTCACCGGCATCATGGTCACCGACATCATGTCTGGCGCGATGTTGTAGGTGACCGGCACGCTTGCATTGGTGACGTAGCTGTAGAGGTAGGTACCGCTCGGCGTAATGCTGCTCGGGTCCATCGGCTCCGAGTAGCGGCAGGTGAACGACGCGTTCGTGGCGATGCCGCTCGTGTTGCTGCCGAAGTCGAGCGTGGCCGTGGGCGTTGTGTAGTCGGGCTGCGCCGCGGTGGTGAACTGCGCCGTGGGCTCACTGAACTCGTTGCCTGCGTAATCCAGAATGCCGCTCACGGCCACCTGGATGGCGCTCGATTGCGGCAGCGGATTCAGCGGGTAGAAGTTGGCGCCCACGAGGTTGCTGTTGCTGTAGTTGTAAGTCCACGAGCCCGGAATCGGATTGCCACCGGTGGTGATCTGGACGCTGGCCGAGTTCACCGTGGTGCGGTCCGCGGGCTTGGAGAACTGCAGGCGGATGTAGGCGTTGGTGCCCACGTTCTGCGAGCCGTTTGGCGGGCCCACCGTCACCGTGCCCGAAGTCGAATCCGAGCCGGCGGTGGTGGTGAAGTACGTGAGCCAGCAGTCGGACGGCGCATTCACCCCGTTGGTCCCCTGCACCGAGCTGTTCATGCAGAATCCGTACTGCGTGGATGCAGCAAAGCTGGACGTGGGCTTGATCTGCACCTCGGTCGGCGACAGCAGTGTGACCGTGTACGCGATCGCCGGTCCGGTGTTCTCGTAGAAGTTCGTGGTGGTCACCGTCGCCGGGTTGAGCGGCTGGCTGAACTGGATATCGACTTCGCCGTTGGTGGGCACGTTTTGCAGGTTGCAGCAGGTCGGGCTCACGGCAACGACCGTTGGCTGCGCCGTGGCCGGATTGACCACCGGCGCAGTGTAGAAGTAGCTGCTGGTGGAGTTCAACGCGTTGCCATACACGTCGCTCGCGCCGGAGAAGAACCACTCCACCGTCGCGCCGCTCGGGAAGGCAGCCGTTGGCGTGTACTGGATCTGGTAGCCGCTTGCATCGGCCTGCACAGTTCCGGCGTACACCTGGCCGTTCACTACCACGGTCAGGCTGCCCGCAACCGTGGATGGATTGGCCTGGCGGTTGAGATAGAGCGTCAGCAGCGTGTTGGTGGGCACGCCGGTCGCGTTGGTGCCCGGCGCCGTGCTGCTTACGCCGCCGTTGCCGGTGGTGGGATCGGCCACCGTCGAGAACGTGCTGGTGAACGCCGTCGCCAGCGTGTTGCCCGCCATGTCGCTGATGCCGCCCGCCGGGAAGGCGATGGTGTACGTGGCGTTGTTCGTGAGCGAGCCCACGTTGAAAGTGAGCGTGCGGTTGTCGGCAGACAGGCTGTAGCTGCCTGCGTCCTGCAGATCCTGGCCGGAGTACAACTGCGAGTTGTAGCTGTTGGCACTGCCGGAAAGGATCGAGTTGTTAAAGGTAACAGCCACCGCCTGGTCGCGGCCCACGTTCGTGGCGCCGTCGGACGGGCTCACCGAGATCACCTGCAGCGGGATTGGGCTCTGCGTAGCGCTGCTCACCGTGAAGTAGACGATCTGCTGGCTGTAGCAATTGCCGTTCTGGAACACATCGCCCACAACATCCGTGGGACCGCCGCACTCGCCCACATAGATGGTGGCGCCGGCCGGGTACGGACTGAGAGGCGCGAACGTGACGCTGTTGCCGCTTACCGTGTATGTGCCGGCGATGGCATTGTTGCTGTTCCAGCCGTTCATCACCTTCAGCGTGGCGCTGTTCACCGTTGCCGGATCCAGAATCTGGCTGAAGTTGATGATGATCGGCTGCGTGCTCGACACGCCGGTCGAGCCGTTGGAGATGTTGGTGCTCACAACGGTCAATCCACCGGAGACCGCGGCCGTGCCCGTGGTGAAGGTGCTGCTGTAAGGCACCACGGCGTTGCCGTTCGCGTCGGTAAATCCGCTTACGTTGATGGTGTAGGTCGTGCTCGGCGCAAGGTTTGCCGCGGGCACGAAGGTCAATGTCTGGTTGTTGGTGAAGCTCACCGTTCCAGCCACAGGCGTGGAGCCATTCAGGAGCTGGATCGATCCCTGGCTCCAGCTTGTCGGATCCATGGGCACGCTCAGCGTCGCCGTCACCTGCGCATTGAGCGGAATGCCGGTAGCGCCGGCCAGCGGCGTCACAACCACTGTGGGACCGGTCGTATCCGTGCCGCCGTTGGTGTAGAAGTAGAGGTCTGCCTGGTTGCCGTTGTTGCCATCCTGGTCCTGGTAGCCGCAGCAGGCCTGGAAGTGATAGTAAGTGTTGGGCAGCAGCGCGACCTGCGGCGTCATGGTCACCGTAAGCCCGTCGGCCGACGGAGTTACGGTGAGCGGGATGAACTGCCCGCTGTCGTTCAGATACATCCGGAACGTGCTGTTGCTTACCGTGATCGGGTTGAGCGGCTTGTTGAAGACGATCTTCGGAACCACGTTGGTGCCGACCGTGGAGCCGCTCGGCGGATCGGAGGTGACCGCCGAAGGCGCGGCGATGTCGTAGGTGGCGCCGGTGGTAAAGCTGTTGTTCACCGTCGCCACCAGGTTGCCGGCCGGGTCTTTCACGCCGGCAATCGTCGTCGTGTAGGTGGTATTGGCCGTGAGCGGCGTGGCGGGCAGCAGTTGCAGCACGGTGTTGCCCGCGCTCAGAATCGGCGTGGTCGGGACCGTCGTTCCGCTGGCCGACAGCGTCACACCCGACACGCTGTTGGGATCGATGGGCGCGCTGAACTGCGCTTCCACGATCGCGTTGGTGCCCAGCCCGGTCTTGCCGCCGATGGGGTTGAAGTTGATCACCGTGGGAGCGGCGGATGAGCTGGTGAAGTCGGCGTAGAACGAAAGATTGATGCCGTTCACCGTGTTTCCGGCCAGATCAGTACCGCTATTGATCGCCAGGCGATACTCGTCGCCGGCCCACAGCGGCGCGCTCGGCGTCAGGTACGCCGTGGACTGGTCCGCGCTCCAGGTAAGCGTGGTGGCGATGCAGTTACCGTTCAGGTCATCGTAGAGGTAGAAGTCGCCGCACGCGCCCGGCTGGCCGGCGGTAAAGGTTGTAACGTCCATCGACTCGCTGAACTGCACGGTGATGGTCGAGTTGGTGGGAATGCTGCCGTTGCTGGTGACGCTGCTCCACACGACCGACGGCGCGGTAAAGTCAGGGCCTGTGCCGGTCTGGAATGTGGATGAGAAGTTCACCGGGTTGCCGACGCGGTCGGTGACGCCGTTGATCTTCATGGTGAGTGCCGTGCTCGGCGGCAGCGGTGCGTTGGGCACGAACTCGATGCGCGTGTCCGCGGAGTTGAAGAAGTAGCTGCCCGCCAGCGGCGTGCTTCCATTCAGCACCTGGAAGGTATTGCTGTTCAGGCTCACCTGGTCGATAGCCTTGTTGAAGACCACGCCCGGCGAGATATTGACGCCTACGTTGCCGGCGCCGTTATAGGGCACGGCGCTGATTACCGTGGGAGTGGTGGAATCGGCAGCGGTGCCGGTGTATTCGTACCAGTTGGTAGCTGTTGCGGGCACGCTGGTGGTGCTCTGCAATCCGCTCTTGACGTAGACGTAGATGTAGTGGTTGACAGGCAGCGCGCTGGTGGGCACCATCAGCACCTCGTTGGGCTGCGGCTGTGAGTAGTTTGCGGTCACATTCAGGCCGGTGGTTCCGTCGTAGAGGTAGATATTGCTCGAGTTGATGGTGCTCGGATTCAGCGGCGTGTTGAACTGCACGTCGAAGACCGTATTGAGCGGAACCGGATTGGAGTTGGCCGGGGGCGAAGTGGTCTGCACCGTCGGCGCAAGCGTGGCCGTGCTGGCCGCCACGTAGAAGTAGCCCGACGTGGCGTTGACTGGCGTGTTGTAGGTGGACTCCATCAACGAGGTGTTCGTCCACCACTGGATGAGCGCGCCCGCCGTAAATGGCACGCTGGGCGTGAACTCGAGCGTGTAGCCGCTATCGAGCACCTGCACCGTGCCGGGAATCAGCACGTTGTTCTGCGTCACCTGGATGCCACCCGTCGCCGTGGCCGCGTTGATGGGCAGATTGCTGTAGAGCACGATGGGCATGTTCGGATTCACGCCGCTGGCGCCGCTGCCCGGCCGCGTGGTGATGATCGTTCCGTTGGTATTCGAATCGGCCGGACTGGTGGTGAACTGGCTGGTAAAGTTCTGGAGCGGGTTGCTCTGCCAGTCCTCGATGTTGCTGTTGAGCATCATGGTCATGCTGGTGCTGGCCGGCAACGCGTAGCAGGTAAACGACAGGGTTGCATCGTCTTGCGAGTGCGAGTAGCTGGTGCACCATGGGCTCTGGCCATCGCCGGCAAAGAGAGCAAAGTCGCTGCTGGCGTTGTTCTGGTTTACCGTGCCCAGGTTGATGGACCGGTTGAAGGTCGCCGTCACCGGAGCGCGCAGGCCCACGTTGGTAGCGTTTGCCGCCGGCGTGAAGGCGATCACCTGCAGTGGATTGGCCGCAGGCGTGCTCGTGCTGCCGGTGGTAAAGCTCATCAACTGCGTGTAGCAGCCGCCGGCCGAGTCGCCGGCCAGGTCGAGCGGTCCGCCGCAAGCGCCCACGTAGATCTGCGTGTTGGTCGGGAACGGGCTGGCCGGCGTAAACACGACCTGGCTGCCTGAAACCGCGTAGCTGCCCGTAATCTCCTGGTTGCTGTTCCAGCCGACCATCACCGGCAGCGTGGTGGGGTTCACCGTCGCCGGATCGAGCGGGTTATTGAAGGTCATGGTGATGGTGGTGTTGGTGGCCACGTTGGTCGCGCCGTTACTCGGCGTCGCGCTGGTCAGCGTCAGCCCGCCGGTGAGGCTGGCGCCGCAGCTTTCCACGGCAGCCTGCAGGCGCAGGCCCTCGAGGTCGTTGTCTGTAGAGCCGAAGCCAAATATCAGGTAATTCGTTCCCGGCGTCACCTCGCTGGTGATGTCGATATTGAGCGGAACCAGGGAGCCGCCCGTGTATCCCTGGTCGGCCATGATGGCCGTGCCGTTGACGGCCAGCAGGCCGTTATCGTCGTGGCTCATGGCACCCGCCAGGCAGAGATGGCCGCTGGGCAGCGGATTCGGCAGAAGGAACGCTGTCGAGTAGAAGCCGTAAGTATTTCCTGAAGTACTGTTGGGATTGATCGCAATCCAGGACGAGCTAGGACCGTTGCTGTCCCATCCGCTGTACCAGTCGGCATCGTTGGGCGCCACAACCTCCAGCGGCTGCGTGCCCGGATACTGGAAGTTCGTCTCGCCGGAGGTGCCGCTGGTCGGATAGTAGCTCCAGTGCGGATCGACCGTGTTGCCGGTAAGAATCACATTGCCGGAGGCGTCGATTCCGGTGGAGACGTTGATGACCACTCCCGAGCTGGCGGTGGTAAAGCTGCTGGTGAACGTCGAGCCGGAGTTGCCCACCAGGTCGGTGTATCCGCTCACCTGCACGGTGTACACGGTGTTGCTCAGCAGCGGGTCGGTAGGCGTAAAGGTGAGCGTCACCAGGTCGCTTCCCAGGGTCGCAGTCCCCGCGATCGGCGAGCCGCCTGAAGGCGTAACCGTGATCACGTTCACGTTCGACGGGTTGATGGCCGAGCTGAAGTGCGCTGTCACCAGGGCGTTCAGCGGCACGGACGTGGCATTGTTCGAAGGCGAAATCGAGGCGACCGTCGGCGCGGTCAGATCTTCTCCGCTGCCGGTGGTGAAGTACCAGGTGTTTCCATTCAGGCTGATGCCGTCCGCGTCGTAGTTGCCGCCCGACTGCACGAGCCGGTAGTACGTATCGGGCAGCAGCGGAATAGACGGCGTAAAGGTTGCGCTCAGTCCATTGGCGGCAACGCTCACCGTTCCACCCACGTACTTGCCGCTGTCGTAGTTGTAGAGCAGCAGCGTGCTGGTGTTGATGTCGAGCGGATTGACCGGCTTGGAGTAGGTAACCATAGGCGCAAAGTTGGTGCCCACGTTGGTCTGGTTGTTAAAGTTCGTGCTCGGCACGTTGTTCGTGCTGTCAGGACCGCTGCCGGTGGTGAAGGTGAACGAGCCCGGCGTAAGCGCGTTGCCGGCCGTGTCGGTCACGGTATTCGACCAGGCCACGGTGTACGTGGTGCCGGGCGTGTACGCCGTGGTCGGCGTGAAGGTCACGATGGTTCCCGGCCCCCACGAGCAGCAGTTGATGGGCGCGTTCCAGGTGTATGTGCCCGCAACCGGGTTGCCACCGGTGGACACGGTGATGCCCGCCTGCGTGGCTTGATCCATGGGCACGCTGAACTCGAGTTGCACCGGCACATTGGTGCCAACCGTGCTCGAAGGCGGCGGATTGACCGCAATCACCGTGGGCGCAATCGAGTTGGCCGTGGACGTGGTGTAGAGATCAGTCGTGTACTGGCTGAAGGTATTGCCGGTCGCATCCTTGATGGCATTGGTCATCTGCAGGTAGTAGGTGGAGTTGACCGCCAGCAGGCTGGATGGCGCGAAGGTCATTACGCGCCCGGTCGGATCGACGGTGACCGTGCCCGTAACCGGAACGTTGCCCTGGTTCGGATTGCTGGTGAGATAGAGCAGCACCGTGCTGATGTTGATCGTGGTGCGGTTCATCGGCTCGCTGAACACCGCGATGATGTCGCTGTTGATAGGCATGCCACTGGCGTTCGAGCCGGGGCTCAGCGAGATGATCGTGGGCGCAGGCACGGTAGCCGCCTGGATGGTGAAGCCGCCGGGCACGTTTTCCACTTCGCCGCCGGTGGTGGTGGTCACGGTCACCGGACCGAGTGCGGCGCTCGCCAGGATGCTGAGCTGCGCGGTCAGGCTGGTGGGACTGTTCACTGTCACCGGTCCCGATGTGCCGGCCGCAGCTCCGCCCACGCTGATGCCGGGGCCGAAGTTCGCAACCGTGGTGCCGTTCACCCAGTTGGTGTACAGGCCGGTAATCGTCACCGTCACGTTGTTGCCCGGCGTGCCGATGTTCGGGTTAATCTGCGCGATCGCCGGCGTTCCGGGCGTTACGGCGAAGGCATTGTTGAGCGTGAGCGTCTGGCCGTTGGCGGTGACCGAGACGTAGGTATTGCCCACCGATGCGTTCGACGGGACGGTGATGTTCGCCGTCAACTGCGTAGTCGAATTCACTGTGACGAAGTTGGTCACAATGCCATCACCCAGCGAGACAGACGTAAAGCCCTGCTGGAAGGTGGTGAACGCGCCGTTGACCACGAGGTTCACCGTGGTGCCGGCTTGGCCCATGGTCGGTGAGACCGTGGTGAGCGCCGGAATACCGGCGAGCACGGTGAATCCGCCAGTAATGCTGGCTATCTGGCCGCTGGTGTTCACGGTCACGTTGCGCGAGCCGAGCGCAGCCGTGTTGCTGATGGTGATGTTCGCCACGGCAAGGGTGGGGCCGGTCACCGTGGTGGAGTTGACCGTGATGTCCGAGCCGAAGCTGGCCACGCTGGTTCCGTTCACAAAGCTCGTGAACAGGCCGGTGATGGTCACGTTCTGGTTCGTCTCGCCCTGGTTGCCGGTGGGCGGGTTGACGGCCGAGATCTGCGGCGAGCCGGTGGTGACGGTGAATCCGCCCAGGATGGTCGCCACTTCGCCGCCGGTGGTGAGCGTTACGTTGTAAGCGCCCAGCGGCGTCGTGTTGGGGACGAACACGGTGACGTTGGCGTGCAGGCCGTCCACCACGCTGATGCCGGTGACGGAGATTCCGCCGCTGACGCTGGCCGCGGTGCCGCCCGAGAAGTGCGTCTGGCTGCCCGTGACCAGCATGGTGACAGACTGGCCCTGGCCGCCGGTATTCGGGCTCAGGCTGGCGATCGCCGCCGGGCCTGCCTCTACCTGGAAGAGCGACGAGCTGGCAACCACCTGCGTGCCGGTGGTGACAGTAATGGTGCGATAGCCGAGCGCAGCCGTGGGCTGCACGGTTACGCTGGCCGTGAGCGAGGTGGCGCTGGTGTAGGTGACGGAGTTGACGATAACGCCCGTGCCCGCAGTCACGGTGCTGCTTGTGCTGAAGCTGGTGTCAATGCCGGTGATGGCGATGTTCTGCGTCTGCCCCTGCTGCAGGCTGGGCGGACTCACGAACGCCAGCTCGGCCTGGGTCTGGGTGATGGTGAATGCATTCACCTCGGTGGCCATTTCGCCGCCGGTCACGGTGGTCACCGACACCTGTCCCGGAGTCACGTTCAGATCGACGGTGATGCTGGCCGTGATGGACGTAGGCGAGTTCACCACGAAGCTGTTCACCAGAACGCCGGGGAAAGTGAGCGTGGTGACACCCTGCTGCCAGTGCGTATTGATGCCGTTGATGGCCACGTTGGCCAGGGTCACGCCCTGCCCGCCGGTGTTGGGAGAAACGCTGTTGATGACCGCCGGTCCGGGACTCACGTAGACGGCATTGGCAATGCTCAGCGTCTGCGTGCCGGTAGTGACGGTCAGGTTGCGGTAGCCGGTGTTGGTAGTCGGCTGCACGTAGCCATCCACGGTCATGGACGTCGGCCCGGTCACGTTGACGTTGGTCAGCGTGATGCCTGTCCCGTAGCTCACGGCCGGCGGATTGGCGCTGGACCAGTTGGTGGCCTGGCTCAGGATGGTGAACACGGCGCTGCCCTGCTGCGGCACCGAGCCCGGACCCGAAGACAGAAGCAGCGGTGTGCCAGCCGTGACCACGAAGGCCTGGTTAAGCGTGGCCACCTCGCCGCCGGTGCGCGCCTGCGCATAGGTGGTGCCCTCGGACGCAAGCGGCGGAATCGCCAGCGTGAGCGTGGCATCCGTCTCGCTGTTCACCACGGCACTGGTGACGACAATGCCCGCGCCGAAGCTGAACACGGTCGAGCCGTTCCAGTGCGTATTCGAGCCCTGCACATCGACGGTGATGGTGGTGCCTTGCGGCGAGGTGTTGGGCGTGACCGCGGAGATCAGCGCCAGGCTGGGCGTAACGCTGAATCCGGCACCGCCCACAACCTGCGCGATGGCAGGAGCGTCGGGCGTGGTGGCTGTCACGGCGTAGCCGCCCGTCGGCGTCTCCTGGCCGATGCTGATGCTCTGCTGCGCCACCGTAGGCCCAAGAACGGTGGGCGGACCGTTGACCGTGACGCCCGGTCCGAAGTTGAACGTGGTGGTGCTGTCAAAGGCCGTGAACTGGCCGAGGATGTTCACCGTAATGTTCTGCGCGCCCTGCATGCCCGAGCCCGGATCGACGATGCTCAGCACCGGCTGCGCGATGACCACCGTGAACTGCGCGTTGTCCACCTCGGTTCCGTAGGACGCGGTTCCGTTGGTAGTAAAGGTGAGCGCGCTGGTGGAGGCGGTCGCGTTGGCGGCGATGGTGATGTTGGCAATCGCCGAGGTCGCGCTGGTGATCTGGAACGAGTTCACCGTGATGGCCGCGTTCCAACCGGTAAGCTGCGTGCCGGTCACTGGATCGGGGTTCCACTCGGTGTTCGCGCCGGAGAAGTGGATGGTCAGCGTCTGGCCCGGAATGCCGGTGGTCGGCGACTCGTACCACACATAAGGCGTAGGCGGTGGAGGCGGAGCCACCACGTTGAAGCTGCCCGTAAGCCCTTGCGTGCCGGTCTGCACCACAACCGTGCGATAACCGTACTGCGCGCAGCCCGCAGGCACACCGGGGCTGGTGCAGGTTGGGCCAATGTCGATGTCCGCGCTGATGTGCGACGCGTCATCGACCGTGTACTGATCGACAGTGATGCCGGGGCCGAAGTTGACCGTCGTCGTGCCCGCGGTCCACTGCGTGTAGGCATTGCCGACGATGGTTGTCTGCAGCTCAGTGGTTCCCGGCTGCGCGCTGCCCGGCGTTATATAGCTGATGGCAGGCACGCCGCCGGTCACCACAAACGCGCCGGCATCTGACAGGGACTCGCCCGCCGTCACCATGTAGACCGAGCGCGTTCCGGGATTGGCCGTCTGCGAGATGGTCATATCCACCGTGGCGCTGGTGGGACTGTTGATGATGACGTCGTTCACCGTAATGTCGGAGCCGCCGCCGGCAATGTAGAACTGCGTAAAGTTCTGCTGCCAGTGCGTAGCCGAGCCGGTGATGGTGAAGACGATCTCCTGGCCCTCGTTGCCCGTATTCGGCGAAACGCTGCTGATGATCGCCGGACCCGGAATGATCTGGAAGACATTGGCGTTGACGATCTCGCTGCCCGTTCCGTTCGGATTGCCCGGCGTGCAGTTCGCGTATGTAACGCCCGTGGTGGCGATGGGCGGCTGATTGGCGCACGACACATCGGGCGTGGTCACCGTTACATTGCGGCTGCCGGGGTAAGAGAGCGGATCGATGTTGATGACCGCGTCGATCTCCGTCGGGCTCACGTAGGTCGGCGTGCCGACCACGGTGATGCCCGCGCCGAAGGTCGCCGTGCTGTCGGCGCTGAAGTGCGAGTACTGGCCGATCAGCTTGACGGTCAGGTTCTGCACGCCCTGCTCAGCCTCGTTGGGGATGGCCTCAGTAAGCTGCGCAACGCCCGGCACCACCTGGAAGGCAAACTGCTGCGTGGCGACCTGGCCATACGTAGTGACCGTGACGGTCTTGTATCCGTCAGTGGCCGCGGTGGAGACAGCGACAGGCACGGTGAGGTGCGTGCTGTCGATGACCTGCGCGACGCCCACCTGGATGCCGGAGTCGCCGAAGCTCACCTGCGTTTGGCCATTCAGGAAGTTCGTGGACATGCCGGTGATGGCTACCGTCTCCGTCGATCCCTGCACCGCCGATGCCGTGCCCGAAGTCTGGTTGATGACCGATGTGATCTCTTCGCCGCCCTGCGCGACGCAGAAATTGTCATTGATGGACGCAGTCGATACCTGCTCGCTGCCCGACGTGATGGTCAGCACGTGGCCGCACGGACTGCCGAAGTCCACATAGGCCCACGGGCTCACGGTGATGTTGGCCACCAGGGTCTCGGAGTCGATCACGTTGACCGAATTCACCGTGATGTCCTGATTGAAGGCCGCGTTGACCGTGTTCATGCCGACCGGCCAGTTGGTGAACCGGCCCAGCACCTCGAGATTGAGCGTTGCGCCCTGCTGCGCGGAGCCCGGCGAGATAGCCAGCAGCGTGGGCGAGCCTTCCTCGATATCGATGCCCTGCTGGATCGATGCAGTCTCGCCGTCGGTATTGGCCGAAACCGCCGCGAAGCCGACAGGCGCCGTCGAAAGTACGGTGATCTGCACCGTTGCGCTGGTGGGGCTGTTGATAGTCACCTGGTCGACGATCACGCCGGGGCCGAAGTTGAACGTGGTTTCGCCCTGCAGCCAGTGTGTGCCCACGCCGGTGATGTTGAGCGTGGTGGTCTGCAGTTGCGCCACCACCCACGGACCCGCGGTGCCCGACGATCCGCCGCAATAGGCGATGAAGTTGCCCTGGCAGGTGACGTTCGGCGCAATGGCGGAGATGTAGGCCGCGCTCGGCGTCACGCTGAAGCCGGTGCCCGAGTCGTACTCCGAGCCGGTGATCATGATGACGCTGTTGCCGCCCACCGGTGCCGTCGGAGACACGCTGATCGTAGCGGTCGCCGTGGTCGGGCTGGTGATGGTCAGGTTGGCGACGGTAATGCCCGCGCCGAGGATCAGCTCGGACTGGCCCTGCACCCAGTTGGTCAGCGAGCCGGTGATGGTCACCGAGTTGCCGCTCGAGCCCTGCGGCGCGCTGCTCGGGCTCACGCTCAGGATGGTCGGCGTAGCCGGCGCATCCACTGAGAAGCCGGTGATGAGCATCTCCGCGCCGGTGTTGACGTAGACCGCATTCCATCCTGGAGGCGTGGGCGTGAGCGATCCGCCCGTGGGCGTGTAGCTGGTGGTGATGTTCGCCACCAGGTCGGTCGCGCTGTTCACCGTGACGCTGTTCACCGTGATCTGCGGTCCGCCAAAGATCACCTGCGTGGTTCCGGCCGTGAAGTGCGTGTTCAGGCCAACGATCTCCACGTTGAGCGTAGTGCTCTGCGGCGCGTGATACGGCGAGATGCTCACGATGCCCACCGGCGTGCTGGTCGCGTTGAAGTAGGTGGTCACAATCTCGCCGCCGGTGGTGAAGGTGACGAGACGCGCTCCCGTCGCCGCGCCGGCCGCAATGTTGATGGTTCCGGTCGCGCTTACCAGGCTGTTGACCGTGAAGTTGGTCAGCGTGACGCCCTGGCCAGCGATGACCGGCAGCGTGCCCGACTGCGAGAAGTGCGTGAACTGGCCGGTGAAGCTTACGCTGAAGCTGCTGGTGCCGGTCGCGGGCACAAGTCCGTTGGCCGGGCTCATGGTCAGCGTGGGCGTGTTGGCGTACACGCCGATCGAAGAGCTTACAATCTGCCCGCCCGTCGCCATGTAGAATCCATAGGTTCCCGGCGGCGTGTTCGTGGGCACGGAAATGGCAAGCTGCGCGCTCGTCGCGCTGTTGACGGTGACTTCGTTCACCTGCGGCACGGGAACGCCGCCCGGATAGAAGGCCGCTGTCGTGGTGCCCTGGATCCAGTTGGTGTTCACGCCCGTGACGTTGAGTGTCACCTGGCCGCCCTGCGGCACACTGTTGGGCGAGACGCTCACGATCGCCGCCGCCGATGGCGTAACCGTAAAGCTGAACGGGAAGATCGTCGCCTGTCCCGATCCGCCGCAGATGAGGTTGGCCGTGATGCCGCCCACGCTGGCGTCCTGCGCCACGGTAATCGGCACGGAAACCTGGTTGGCGCTGATCACGTTCACGGTCGGGCTTGCAATCTCGCCGGTAAAGTCGGCCGTGAGCACGCCGCCGGGGCACGCGTTGAACGCGGTGTAGGCGTTGCCGGTGATCACGACCGTGGTCGACTGGCCCTGCTGCGCCGAAGCCGGCGCGACGGAAACCAGCGCGGGCGTCAATCCGGTCACGGTGAACGAGTTGACCAGGCTGGCGATCTCGCCGCCCGTCGCAACCGTCACGTTGTCCACGCCGATGGCCGCATTGGCCGGCACCACTACCTGCGCGGTCGCCGTGGTCGGCGAAGTCACCAGAACGTCACCCACCGTTACGCCGCCGCTAATGGATACAGTGGTGGCGTTCTGCAGGAAGTGCGTGCCTGTCGCGGTCAGATAGATGGGCCCGGCAAAACTCTGCGGCACCGAGACCGGCGTGACCGCGGGCGTGGTGGAGCTTACGCTCACCAGCGTGGCGTTATTCGGCCCGACCTGGAAGATGGGATTGCCCTGCGGCGTGGTGATCGACGTGGCAACCTCGCCGCCCGTAACCATGGTGATGGTGCGATAGCCGATGGGCGTGGTGTTGCTGATGGTGATGGTCGCGGTCGCCGTGGTGGAACTGTTGATGACAAGCTGATCCACCGTAATGCCGTCGCCGAAGTTGGCGAAGGTGGTGCCCTGCACAAAGTTCGTGCCGCTGGCCGTCAGATTCACCGTAAGCGTCTGGCCCTGTGAGCCGAATGCCGGCGAGACGGCGGTGATCTGGTGCGTCTGCGACGGATCGGCAATGATGAAGGCCGAGTTCAGCGAGGCGGTTTCGTTGCCTCCGCCGGAGAGCGGCGTGACCACCTTGATATTGCGCGCGCCGTACACCACGCCCGAACCGCCCGCCAGGGTGAGGTTGGCGCTGATCGTATTCGGCGATGGAACGCTGGTGATGACGGCCGTAATGTCGGCTGGATTGCTGCCGCTGGCCGTGTCAGTGAACGTGATGACCGAAGACGTGCTGAAGTGTGTCCAGCCGTTGCCGGTGATGGTCACCGGAACCACCGAGCCGGCCGCGCCGGCTCCGGGCGAAACCACGGCTACGGCCGCGGCGGGATTGGTTGCCGTGGCCGAGCCGGTAAGAGAAACCGCGAGCGGCGAGCCGCCCGGCGCAGAATCCGCAATCACCAGCGAGCCGGTGCGCGCAGCGGGCGTGGTGCTGCTAGGCACAAAGTTGATGAAGATGGTGCAGGCTGAATTGGCTGCAATGACACCTGTGGCGCAGTTGCTGGCCGCGGTAAAGTCGCCGGAAGGCGTGAGCGTGAATGTCTCGGATTCGGACTCGTGATTGGTGAGCGTTACCGGCTTGGCGGTGCTGGTGGTGCCCACGAGCTGCGTGCTGAACGCGAGCGAACCCGGAGAAACCGTGAGTGGCGAGGTACCGTTGCCGGAGAGATTCACCACCTGCGGGCTGGTAAGGGCACTGTCATAGATCTGCAACTGGCCGGCGCGCATGCCTCCGATCGTCGGGTCGAAGCTCACCGTCACGTTGCAGGAGCTGCCGGCGGCCAGAGTATACGGAGGCGCGGAGCCGCAGGTCGTCGAGGTCTGGATGAAATCACCGCTGAACTGGAAGCTGCTGATGGTCAGAGGCGCAGTATCGTTGTTCTTGAGGGTGACGGTCCTGTAGGCGCTCGCGGTTCCCACCGGCGCGCTGAAGGTGGTGATCGAAGTCGGCGAGACGGAGACAGGCGCGTTGCCCGATCCGGCGAGCGAAACCGTCTGCGGCGAGCCGGCGGCATCGTCGGCAACGTTGAGCGTGGCCGTGCGGGTTCCTGAAGCGGTCGGCGAGAAGGTAATCGAGAGCGTGCAATGCGAAGTGGCGGCAACCGGCGTGGGCAGGGTGGGGCACAGGCTGGTGACGCCGAAGTCCGATGGATTGCTGCCGGTGATCGTCACCCCCGAGATGTTCAGCGGAACAGCCTGCTCGTTGGTCAGCGTGATGGTTTTGGACGCGCTGGTAGTTCCCACAAGCTGCGCTGAGAACGACAGAACGCCTGGAGACAGCACCACCGGCTGCGAGGCGTTGCCGGTGAACGGAATCGCCTGCGAGCCGCCCGGAGCGCTGTCTGCAACCGTCATCGAGCCGGGCTGCAATCCGGTTGCCGTCGCGTCCAGGCTCACGGCGATCACGCAGTGCGCGCCGGCCGCCAGCGTGTTGGGCGAAAGCGGGCAGGTGGTTCCGGCCGGGTTGAGAGAGTAGCCGGAGGTAAAGCTGCCAATCGACGTAATGGTCAGGGCCGTCGCCTGGTTGTTGGTCAGCGTGGTGGTTTTGATTGTGGACTCGTTCACCACCACCGCGCCAAAGCTGACCGACGAAGGGCTGAAAGTCACGGGCGCAATGCCGGTGCCCGTCAACGAAGCCGACTGCGGGTTGTTGGCCGCGTCGTCCGTTACGGTAAGGGAGCTGGCCGGCGCCGCGCCCAGGGCCGTGGGCGTAAATGTGAGGGCGATATTGCAGTTCTTGCCGGGCAGGACGGGCGTCCCGACGGCGCAGGTGGTGGTGCCGGCGGAAACGGCAAAGGGAGCCGGCACGGTAATGGCCGAGATATTCAGATTGACGGTCTGATTGTTGGTGAGCGTGACGTTCTTCACCGCGCTCGTCCCGTTCTGCACCACGCTGCCAAAGGCGACAGAAGACACGGAGAGCGTGGCCGGGAGCACTCCGCTGCCGGAAAGAGTAGCCAGCACCGGCCCCATCGAAGACGAATCGATGACCGTCACCTGGCCGCCGGTTGTGGCGCCCGTAGCGGTGGGATCGAAGGTAACGCCGATGACGCAGCTTGCATTCGGGGCCAGCGTGCCGCTCACCGTGCCGCCCGCCATCGGGCAGGTGGTGTTGGCGCTGGTGTCCAGCGCAAAGGGTCCGCCAAAAACTACCGAAGTAATGGTGAGCGCACTGGACTGGTTGTTCCTGAGCGTGAGCGTCTTGGTGGCGCTCACGGTGTTTACGACCACCGATCCGAAAGCGAGGCTGGATGGAGTGAGCGTCGTGGCCGCTACGCCGGAGCCGGTAAGCGTAATGGTTTGTCCGCTGTTGCTGGCGCTGTCATTGATGGTCAGCGTGCCTTTGGGCTGCGCTCCGCTCGCGGTGGGAGTAAACGTAAAAGCGAGTGTGCAGCTCGCGCCGGGAGCCAGGCTCGCAGCGCAGGTGCTGGAAGGATCGAGCGCAAATTGGCTGTCGCCGGTCAGCGGCAGGGATGTGAAGGTGAGCGCCGTGGTGGGCTGATTGTTGGTGAGGGTGACGGCCTGGATGGTGCTGGTCTGATTCAGAACTACGTTGCCGAAGGCGACCGTGGTGGCAGAGAGCGTGGTGGCTGCGATGCCCCTGCCGGTCAGGGTCACGGTCAGCGGGCTGTTGCTCGCGGTGGTGTTGATGGTCAACACCGTGCCCGCCGGCACAACTGTTGCCACGGTAGGCGTAAAGGTAATGCCGATGGTGCACGAAGCGCCCGCAGCCAGGGTTCCGGGATTGGCGCAGGTGGTGGAGGGATCGACGGCGAAGCCGCCAGACGGCGCAACGATCGAGTTGATCGTAATACCGGCAGCCGCGTTGTTTGAGAAGGTGATCGTCTTGATCAGGCTGGTCAGGCCGACTACCTGGGTGCCGAAGCTCACCGAGGCAGGCGAAGCCGAGGTGGGACCGACGCCGGCCCCGGTGAGAGGAATGCTCTGCGGGCTGTTGCTGGCAGAGGTGTTCACGACGAGCGATCCGGAGGGCGCCGCGCCCACGGTCGCAGGCGTGAAGGTTACGGCAATCGTGCAGCTCGCGTGGGAAGCCAGGGTTCCAGGGTTGGCGCAGGTAGTGGAGGGATCGAGTGCGTAACCGCCGGCCGGCAGGGTGATGGGGTTGATGGTCAGCGTGGTGGGCAGATTGTTGGTCAGAGTGCGGCTCTGGATGGGGCTGGTGGTGCCGACCACGACGTTGCCGAAAGACATGGTCGCCTGGGAAAGCGAGGCCTGGGCCAGCCCGTTGCCGGTGAGCGTGACGGTCTGGGGGCTGTTGCTGGCATCGGTGCTGATGGTCAGCGTGCCGGCCTGCACCACGGCCGACGTCGGCGCGAGGGTGATGCCGATCGTGCAACTGGCCCCGGCGGCCAGGGTTCCGGGATTGGCGCAGGTGGTGGAGGGATCGAGAGCGAAGCCCCCGCCTGTAACCGCGAGCGAGTTAATCGTAAGTGGGACGGCCTGGGTGTTCTTGAGCGTGACATTTTTGACCGGACTGGAAAAACCCACCACCACGCTGCCGAAGCTCAGCGACGAGGGTGAAACGGTGGTTTGCGCGCCAGCGAGAACCGAGGAACCGAAGCAGAGAACCGAGGCAAACAGAAAAGCCAAAAAGTTGTTCAGGGAGCATTTGAGAGTCTGTTTGTGACTGGACATTACACAAGCCTCCAATGGCACTCATCACGAGCCAAAACGGGCGTGATTGACGTCCGCCGCTTCTGGGCTGGTCCGGATTTCGATCGACGCTGATCGTTAATTCGCTGATTTCCAGGCGGTTAAGCAGCAAGCAGCCAGGCTGCGGAGCGGATCCTGCTCCGCAGCCGTCCCCCTGCACAATTTACATACCGTTCAAAAGAAATAACTTGCCTCTAACCGTTGCGGATATTTCACTATTCAGGTGAGGGGGACTGTATGAAAGCCAAAATCCTAAATGCAAGTGAAATTTTCTGAATTTCGCGCTGGTAAACGCAGGAGTTGGCGGATTTATATCTTGGGTAATGAAGGAGTTGGCTTTTAGTAACCCGTGAACCAGGCAGGAGATTCCCTATCGTTAGTAACGACGGCGCAGACAGAAACGTGTCTCTTCGTGGTGCAAGCGCGTGCGCCAGGCATGGCCATCCCGCTGGAGACGCCGGCTATAGCGTTGAAGAATCCGGGCCGGTAAAGGATGGGACAGTTTGTCCGTTAAAAGAAGGTCTCTATGAGATCGACGACGCGATAGCGGCTGTCAAGAATCGGCAGGACCCGCCACTTGTCGAAGGTGAGGCAGGGGTGGGAGATGTCGAAGCCGATCATGTCGCCAGAACGGAGCCGATCTCCGGCGGCGATGTCGAGGTAGGCGTGCTGGTCCATCATCTTCGAAAGTGTCCAGTGCGCTGGCGCCGGTGTGGGCACAGGCTGATCCCCCGCGGCGGGCTGGCCCGGCCGGAAGTGCAGCGCGGGCGTGGGCAGGCCGGAGTCGAAAGCGGCGTCGCGCCTGCCCAGGCCGACGATAGCCCGGCCCGGCTCGGGGATGGAATGGACATAAGCCCATATATGGATAGCGGGCTGCAGGCCCAACTGCATGCGGCGCGCCACCGGGTTGTGCTCCAGGATTCTGGCCTGCGCCTCGCGGTAGGCGCCCACATCGTGGGTAAGGTAGCAGCCCGGCCGCAGGACAATCTCCGCGCTCGGGCCAAAGCCGGCCGCCGAGAAGACCTCGGCCACCACGTCATACCAGATGGAGCCGGCACCGGAGAGCAGAAACGGCGTGCGCTGAAAGCGATCTTCGTTCGCCAGCCGCCGCGTAACGCCGGCCGCACGGTCCAGGAATGCGCGCACCTCGGCCTCGTCTTTTAGAATGCCTTCGTACACCTCGACGCCGGCGAGAGCCAGCGACTGCGGCCAGCACGCCAGGGCCGCAAGCACCGATTCGAGCTGCGCGTCGTCGCGCACGCCGGTGCGGCCGTCCATCACGCCCAGCTCCAGCAGCACCTCAAGCCGCAATCCGCGCTCCTGGAAAAACTCGCCCAGCAGGTTCACTCCGTCCGCCGAATCGACGAGGCAATAGTAAGAGAAGCCGGGATCCTCAATGAGCTGCGCGATCAGGCCCATGTTCTGCCGACCCACAAGCTGGTTGGCCATGAGCACGCGGCGCACGCCGTGGCGATAAGCCACATGTGCCTGCTGCGCCGTGGCCAGCGTGATGCCCCACGCGCCGGCCTGCAATTGCATCGCAAAGAGACGCGGCGCCATGGTGGTTTTGCCATGTGGCGCAAGCCGCAGGCCATAGGCGTCCATGAATTGCTGCATCCAGCGCAGATTGTGCTCGATCCTGTCCTGGTAGAGCACGGCGACGGGAAGGCTTAAATCTTCGTTGAGCAGGTTCCATCCCAGCGCAGCTATCCCGCTCGCCGCCAGCGGACCATCGAGACGGCCCAGCCCCTTGTTCAATGGAGAGATCGGCGAAGCATTTGCAGCCTGCGCGGAAAGACTGTTGTTCATGGGCCGGCACCACACCTGCAGTGAAGATGGTAAAACGTAAGATGCAATGGTATCAGCCTGAATCGTCGCGGTGCTTGCCAGGCGAGACGAGGTTGGCTGCGCGGTTGATGGTGGACGTGCGATGTCCTCTCCTATACTGCCGAAGGAGCAGCGAGGTGGCGTGCCGACGATATTTTGAACGCGGAAAGACCAGGTGAACTCCATCATTCTCCGATTCCCTTCTCTCCCATCTTTGTAGCCACAGGAGCCAGTTCGTTTCATGCCGGTCATCGATCCTCACAGCATGTTTCTGCTCATCGCGGCGCTGGTTTCGGTCATCGGGCTCATTGTCCTGGTCGCCGTGGTCAAGCTCAATCCGGTAATCACGCTGTTTGTCACCGCGCTTTCGCTGGCCGTGGTGACCGGCATGCCCATGACGCAGGTGATTCGCTCCTTCGAAACCGGCATGGGAGGCGTGCTGGGACACATCGCCATCATCGTGGCGCTGGGCACCATGCTGGGCAAGATGATGGCCGAGTCCGGAGCGTCGGACCGCATCGCCTACACGCTCATCCGCGCCTTTGGCGAAAAGAACGTGCCCTGGGCCATGGTGGTGATTGCGCTTATTGTCGGCTTGCCGGCGTTCTTTGAGGTTGGCTTCGTGCTGCTCGTGCCGATCCTGTTCACGGTTGCGCGGCGCACCAACACATCGCTGGTGCTGGCCGGCATGCCCATGGTTGCCGGGCTCTCCGTGGTGCATGGACTCGTGCCTCCGCATCCGGCGGCGATGCTGGCTGTCACCGCATTCGGAGCCAACGTGGGACGCACGATTTTTTACGCGCTGATCGTCGGCGTGCCCACGGCCATCATCGCCGGACCGCTCTACGCGAAGCTGATTGCGCCGCACATCGAGCTGCCGGAAGAAAACCCGATGGCCGACCAGCTCTCCGGCCACGATGAAAGCCACAAGCTGCCCGGATTCTGGCTGAGCGTGCTCACCATCGTGCTGCCGGTGATTCTCATGCTGGTGGGCAGTTGGGCCGACGTCTTCTCTCCACCAGGAAGCACCGTCAACAACGCGATACGGCTGGTAGGCAACGACGACATGGCCCTGCTCATCGGCGCGCTCTTCAGCTTTATCACGCTGGGCACCATGCGCGGCTTTTCGCGCGAGATGATCCTGCGCTTCAGCACCGAGTGCCTGGCTCCTACGGCGGCTATCACGCTGTTGATCGGCGCGGGCGGCGGCTTCGGCCGCGTGCTGCAGGACTGCGGCGTATCGAACGCCATCATGACCGTGGCGCTGGGCGCGCACGTGCCGCTGCTGCTGCTGGCCTGGCTGCTGGCCGCGCTCATCCGGCTCGCCACCGGCTCATCGACTGTAGCCATGACCACGGCGGCCGGCATCGTTGCGCCCATCGCGCTGCACTCGGCCGGCATGCATCCCGAGCTGCTGGCCATCGCCACCGGCGCGGGCGCGCTGATTTTTTCGCACGTGAACGATGGCGGTTTCTGGCTCGTAAAGGAGTACTACAACATGAGCGTGGGCCAGACGATGAAGACCTGGTCAGTGAGTGAAACGATCATCGCCGTGATGGGGCTGTTCTTCACGGCCATTCTCTGGCATTTTGCATAACGCTTAAAAAACGGAATGAGGCAAAGAATGTTGCGGAGAAGCTTTCTGAAGAATGCAGGCGCGGCAGCCGTGGCTCACACGGTGCTGCGCGGCTCATCGCTGCGCGCGCAGGATACGGCAGGCAAGCTGCGCGCCTACGTGGGAACCTATACCACGGCGACCGACGGCAACGGCAATGGCGAAGGCATCTATCTCTTCGATGTCGACACGCAGGCGGGCGCACTAACGAACCGCAGGCTTGTTGCCAGGACGCCGAATCCTTCGTGTATCTCGATCCATCCTTCCAAGAAATATCTCTACGCCATTAACGAAGTCACGAACTTTGCGGGCGGCAACGGATCGGTCAGCGCGTTTGCCATAGACGCGGCGACCGGCGACCTGGCTCCGCTCAACACGGTGAGCTCCGCAGGCGCGGGACCGGCGCATATGAGCCTGGATGCGACGGGTAAGTTCGCATTCGTCGCCAATTACATGGGCGGCAACATCGCGGTGCTGCCTATCGGCGCCGACGGCCGGCTGGGCGATGCGGTCGATGTGCGCCAGGACAGCGGCTCCGTGGGCGCGCTGCACCCGGCGAGCGGACCACGCGGCAACTTCGCCATCAGCGGACACGACAAGCCGCACGCGCACATGATCGCCGCCGATCCAAGCAACAAATTCGTGCTGAATACCGATCTCGGCCAGGACCGCATCTATCTTTATCGCTTTGACACGGCAACCGGAAAGCTCACGCCCGCCGGCGAGCCGGTCTCACTGCCTTCGGGAGACGGGCCGCGCCACTTCGTCTTCCATCCCAACGGACGCTGGCTCTATCTGCTCTGCGAAGAATCCTCGACACTCGTTTTCTTTCACTTCGACGCCGAGCGCGAAACGCTCACCGCCGCAGAGACCATCTCCGCTCTGCCTGCCGGCTTCGCAGGCACGAGCTTCGGCTCGGAGATTCAGGTGTCGGCGGACGGTAGGTTCCTTTACAGCGGCAACCGGCTGCACGACACGATCTCCATCTGCTCGATTGCCGGCGATGGCCGGCTCACTCTGATCGGCGAGCAGTCCACCATGGGCGATTACCCGCGCTACTTCGCCTTCGATCCCGGTGGAAACCTGCTCTTTGCCTGCGATCAGCGCAGCGACTCCATTGCGTCATTTCGCGTGGATCGCGCGAGCGGCATGCTGACGTTTATGGGAAGGTATGCAGCCGTCGGCAGCCCGGCGATGATTGTGTTCTTTGTTTAGCGGTGCTCGCAGAGCAGCTTGGCCCAGCGACGAATAGCTTCCGGCGTCACGGCTGAGCCGTTCGCTTCGCTCGCAGCCAACTGCACCGCGAGATTGCCTACAGTTGAACTTTCGCCCTGGCCGATCTCGACCGGCAGGCTTGCGCGTTGTTCCGTAAGCCCGACCAGCAGCTTGTTGCGCGTGGCGCCGCCGATCATGTGAATGCGCTCGAGCTTGCGGCCGAGCATCTTTTCGAGGTTGGCCAGCGCCGCCGCGTAGCGCACCGCCAGGCTCTCGAAGATCACCCGCGCAAAGACCGGCTCGTTGCCGGCCACATCGGGAATTGCGTCGAAGCCGCGCCGCGTGAGCTCGCCGTTGATGCGGCGCGGCATCTCACTGTCGAGCATCAGGGCTTCGGCGTCCATATCAAGCACGCCGGTTGTACTGCGCACGGCAGCTTCCTGGACGAGTGTTTCGATAGGCCACGGGCGGCCCTCGGCGGCCCAGCCGTCCATGCACTGCTTCAACACCCACATGCTGTTGATGAGCGAGTGAAAGAGCAGATTGCCGCCCGCGGCGCCGATATTGGTGTGGCCCGCGTCCAATGCACTTTGCGTGGTGACCGGCACGGCGGTCACTGCGCCCACCAGCGACCAGGTGCCGGAGCTGATGTAGGCCGTTGTGGCCATCTCGCTGGGAATGCCAGCGATAGCCGAAGCCGTGTCATGCGTGGCCGGCGCAACGATCTGCGTCTGCTTGAACGCATCAAGCACGGCCAGCGGCCCCCTGAGCGGACCGAGAACAGTGCCTGTCGGAACGAGCGGAGGAGCGGCTTCGATGGCCTGCCCCAGCTCGCGAAACACATCCGCGTCCCAGTCGCCGGTCTTCAGATTCACCAGTCCCGTATGCGTGGCGTTGGTGTACTCGCCCACGCGCCGGCCGCTGAGCCAGTAAAGCACGTACTCGGGAAACATGACCCACGGTGCGCGCACGTCGATGCCGGCTGCGGGATCGGCGAGCAACTGGTAAACGGTGTTGATGCGATGCGGCAGGGTGCCGGTGCGCCGAAAAAGCGCGAGCGGCGCGATGATCGCGTCGGCCTTTTCCTTGCTGGCGATGGTGCGCTCGTCGCGATAGCAAAAGGGCTCGCGCAGCAGGCTGCCGTCGGGCGCCAAGCGCATGTAGTCGACCGACCAGCTATCGACGCCGATGGATGCGATGCCTTCGGGAGCCGCGGCTGCGGCCTTGCGCAGACCCTCTTCGAGACCGGCAAGAATCGATACGATGGGCCAGTGCAGCGAACCGCCGCGATGCACGGGGCCGTTGGAGATGCGATGAATGACTTGAACGGCTGGTTGGCCGCCATCCCAGCGGAGGAGAGACACACGGCAGCTTTCAGCGCCTAAATCAATGGCAACGCGGGCGGGTTGTTGCATGGCGGAAGTTGAACTCCGTATCGATTATCCATAATTCAGCACCGCAGCCGCGAATGGTCTCGCGCAAATCCTCGTGCCGTGTACTCCGCCCTTTCGTCAGAAATAAAGACGAAAGGACGGGGCACGGTGCAGAAGTGCCGAATTACCGCAGGAAAGCATCGGTCAGGCCGCCGTCCACCGGGATGACGTGGCCGGTGGTGCAGCGCGCGCGGGGACTGGCCAGGAACAGGATGGCCTCGGCGCAGTCGGCCGGATCGATGGTCTTGAGCGTAAGCGTGCGCTCGGCGTAGAACGCCGCCAGACGGCTGCGCAGCTCCTCGTCGCTGAACGACTCCTGGAAGGGAATGTTGTACTTCTTGAGCGAGGCGCGCACGCGGTCGCGCGGGAACATCGTCGAGCCTTTTACCACAGTCGCCGGGCTGATCGCGTTCACGCGCACATTGGGCGCCAGCGAAACAGCCAGCTCGCGCACCAGGTGCGAGAGCGCAGCCTTGCTTACGTCGTAGGCTTCGCTGCCGCGTTTGGCTACAACGGCGTTGGCCGAGCTGGTGAAGACGATGTTGCCATGCAGCCCCTGGTCCTCAAACAGCTTGGCGATCTCCGAAGCCAGCAGGTAATTCGCCGTCACATTGACGTCGAGCGTGGTGGCCCACGCGCTGTCGGCGATCACGCCGTCTGGCGAAGACGGAAACAGCGCCGCGGTGTTCACCAGGATGTCCACGCCGCCGAAGGCTGCCGTGGCCGCATCGATGGCGGTGCGGATGGCATCGCGGCTGCGGATATCGACCGCTGCGCTGGTGACGAACTCCGCCGGGGTGAGCGTTGCCAGCTCTTCGGCCACGCGGGCTGCGCCTTCGGCATCGCGGTCGGCGACGACCACGTGCGCGCCGCGCGCAGCGGCCAGCCGCGCTACCTCGCGGCCAATGCCGCTGGCTCCGCCGATCACCAGCGCCACGCGCCGGCTCAATTCCTTTTCCGGGGGCTGGCGGCGAATCTTGGCTTCTTCGAGAGCCCAGTACTCGATCTTGAAAGCTTCCAGCGCCGGTAGTGCCACGTAATTGCTGAAGACCTTGAAGCTGGCCGGATCCATCCCCGGCTGGCATTGCGGAACCGGACCCGAAACCGGGCCTTCGGCAAGCAGGCTGGCGCCTTCCATCACGTGAATGGCGTTGGTGTAGAACTCGCCGGTGATGCGCGCCTCGGTCTTGTTCTTGCCAAAGCTGAACATGCCCAGGCCGGGAATGAGAACGACGGTCGGGCTGGCATCGCGGATGGCCGGCGACGTGGGCGTGGCGAAGGCGCGATAGTAGGCACGGTACTGCTTGCGATACTCGGCCAGCGAGCGCTCGATCTGCTGGCGCAGTGAGTCAAGGCCCTCGTCGGCAGCCCACGGAATAAACAGCGGGCGAATCTTGGTGCGGATGAAGTGATCGGGACAACTCGTGCCCAGAAACGCCAGTTCCTTGGCGTGCGCGGAGTTCACGAACTGCAGCACGTCGGGTGCGTCGGAGAAGCTGGCGATCCAACGATGTTGCGCGCTGATGCGTCCGCGCAGATACGGCGCGATCTTCACGGCCAGCGCCCTGCGGTCTTCGCGCGCAGGAATCACTTCGCCGCCAAAGCGCACCTTGCCCTTGCCGTGGCGCTCGATGAACTGGCCGATGCTGTCGATGATGGTGATGGTGTTCAGGTAGCACTCGCGCTGCGTCTGGCCCCAGGTAAAGAGTCCATGGCCGCCGAGAACGATGCCGTCGCAGCCGGGATTCTCCGCGATGGCGCGTTTCATCATCATGGCCAGCTCAAAGCCGGGGCGCTGCCAGGGCAACCACACCAGGTGGTGGCCAAACTCGCGGTTGAACTCCTCCATCTTGGCTTTGCCGTTGGCCGAAGCGGCCAGCGCGATGCCCCAGTCCGGGTGCAGATGGTCCACGTGCGGGAACGGCAGAAAGCCGTGCAGCGGCGTATCGATGGAGGCCGCCACCGGATTGTTGCGGAAGGCGCAGAGCGGATACATCGCCACCATCTCGTCTTCCGTGTCCACGCCCTTGTAGCTGCGCTCGAGCGCGAGCAGCTTTTCCTGGTAGAGCGTGGCGAAGCCCGCGCGCTTGATGCTGCCCAGGTCGCCGCCGGAGCCTTTCACCCACAGCACCTGCACCGGCTCGCCGGTGAGCGGGTCGATCTCAGTGATCTTGGAGCTGGTATTGCCGCCGGCAAAGTTGGTCAGGCGCAGGTCGGAGCCAAACAGATTCGAACGATAGCGCAGAAGCTCGGGCTCGTCGAGCGTGGCGGCGACGCTGGCATCCCAGCGGTCTTCAAGAAACTTCAGTGCGGAAGATACTGCAATTGCCGTTGTCATAAGAACCAGTCTTTGAAGGGAATTTGTTGCAAGCTCAACTACCATCATACAGCTTGGAACAATAGAAAATTCTTTTCTCAGAGGGAATCCGAGGACGAAGCCGCGCGGGATGCTGCCACGCCCTGGCCGGAGGCCAGCGTCTCCGCGGTCACGGCGCGATGGTGCACGTAGTTGTAGGGCGGAACGCTGTAGCCGCGCAGCAGCGCAATGCCGAGCTGGATCAGCCGCGGGCCGTAGCTCTCCGCTTCGTGAGAGATAGACCCGATCAATGCGCTTGATCCTTTGCGCATCTCTTCGAGGACTTCTGGAATGCAGTCCTGGCCGACGATGGCGAAGTTCGGCTCATGGCCCGCCTCACGGATGGCGTCAAGGACGCCGAGCGCACTGGAGTCAGTGGCCGCGGCCACCAGCGTGTGCTCGCCATGGCGGGCCGCACGCAGAAAGTCGGCCATGGCGCGGCGGCTGGGCTCGCGCATGCCGCGGCCCTCGATCTGATGAAAGCGGTCGGCAGCCAGATCGGGCAGCCGCTCGCGGATGCCGTCGAATGCGCCGGCAATGCGGCTCTGCACGAAGCTGCCGGCCTCGCTGAATCCCACGCCGACAACCCGCTCCACCTTGCCCTTCCACTTGCGCTGCGCGTACTGCGCCAGCAGCGAGCCGGCCTCGTGGCCAACCTCGAAGTTGTCCACGCCAAAGTAGGTGGCGTTGGGGTGCGGCACGTCGATGGCGATCAGCGGAATGTCAGCCTTCTTGAAGATGTGAGCCACGCGCGGCGCCACCGCTTCTTCCACCTGAAATTCAAGCACCAGGTCAACGCGCTTGGCCACAAACTCCTCGGCGTTGCGCACGGCCACGTCGGGATCGTAGCGGTTGTCGAGCGTGATCAGCTCAACGCCGGAGGCGGCCGCGGCCGCGGCCACGCTCTGGCCCACAGCCTGCGAAAACGGCATCTCCGCGCTCTGCACCGCAAAGCCGAAGTGCAGGCGGCGCGGACGCGAAACCAGCCGGTACTGGCCGCTTTGCGTCTGGGCCAGGTAGCCGCGATGCACCAGCGTCTTGAGGATGCGGTAGACGCTGGTCTTGGAGATATTGGTCTTCTGGTAGACGTCTTCGAGGGTCAGCGGCGCGTGGTCCCGCTCCAGCAGCTCGATCACATCGAGCGCTTTGGAAAGAATCGGAATCAGGTAAAGCCGCTTGATCTTTGCCTTGGCCAACCTCGCCCCCCGTGTCGAAAATCACCCCGCGCAAAGCGCGACCAATATCATAGAACAACGCGCTCAGGCATAGCTGCTCACCGCGGAGCTGCGGCTGCCGCGCTCGCCGGCGATGCGCTCCACGTAGCCGCTGGCGCGCAACGCGGCAATCGGATCGGCGGGCAGGCCGCGCGCCGCGCGCCATGCGGCGGTGAGCGGACGCACGTCGCGCCAGAACGCGCCGCGGTACAGCTCCTCGGCGGCGACGAGGTCGCAGGACTGCTGGTATCCAGCCAGCCGTTCGCGGTCCACCAGCGCAGCCTTCAGATACAGTTCCTGCGCCGTCACCACGGTCTGCACCACGGCCTCGATTTTGCCTTTCAGGTTGTGGCTCTGGTCGATCATGTAAGCCACATCGAGGGCCAGGCCGTCACTTGCTGCCTGGTGAATCTCGTGGAAGATGCGGAAGATCTGGTAGGGATCGATGGAGCCGAGCGTGAGATCGTCGTCGGCATAGCGGCGGTCGTTGAAGTGGAAGCCGCCCAACATGCCGGTGTGCAGCAGCCAGGCCACGACCTGCTCGATATTCTGCGCCGAATAATGATGGCCGGTGTCCACCAGCACGCAGGCCTGCGGCCCGGCGTGGCGCGCAAAGTGCGAAGACATGCCCCAGTCGGCAATATCGGTGTGATAAAAGGCCGGCTCGAAGGGCTTGTACTCGACCAGAAGGCGCTGGTTGGGCGCAAGCCGGTCGTGGCAGGCGCGCAGCGCGTCTTCAAGCCAGCCAATGCGCTTGCGGATGCTCTGCGTGCCGGGATAGTTCGAGCCGTCGGCCATCCACAGCGAGACGTCGCGCGAGCCGAGCGCCTTGCCGATCTCGATCGACACGAGCATGTGATCGAGAGCTTGCTCGCGGATGGCCGCCGAGGGGTTGCAGAGCGAGCCGTATTTGTACTCCTGGTCCTGGAAGAGATTGGGATTGATAGAGCCGGAGCGGATGCCGAAGCGGCGTTCGAGCGCGCGCACTTCGGGCACGTCCCTGAGGCCGTTGGGCAGGTCCCAGAGAACGTGGAGCGCCATGGTGGGCGTAGCGCCGGTGAGCCGGTTCACCTCGGCTGCGTCGGCGAACTTTTCCTCGATGGTGCTGGCTGCGGCTGCCTGCACGAACTTGCCAAAGCGTGTGCCGGTATTGGCAAATCCCCAGGAAGGAATCTCGATCTGAAACGAATCGAGGGCCTTGAATGCCAGATCGCGGGTTTGCGAGTCAGAAAGTGTCATTGCTGTTTCCCCTAGCCGGCCCTATCTCGCCTGGTCCGGTTGCAAATTCGATGTTGGGTCGGCGACAGGGTCGCGGACCAAGATTACATGTAGGAATCGGGGCCCGTGAACCCCCTTGATGCGGGTCATCTCAATATCCGCCGTGGCGCTGGGCCCGGAGATCCAGGTAACCAGGCGCGGCGGTTGCTTACAAAGGCTGAAATACTCGGGCAGCGTTTCCACAACCTGGCTGGCGCGCAGGATGCACAGGTGCCAGTCGGGCAGCAGAGACAGCACGCGCCGGCCCTCCGAAGCGGAGTGATGCAGGACGATGGTACCGGAGTCGGCGATGGCGCAGAAGCAGGTGGTCACCACCCCTTCTGCCTGCTCGATCTCGGCCGCCGGCAGATCGCGATCCACCTTCCACGCGAACTGCGGCGCGAGCCACTCCTGGGGCAGTCCTGCGGGAGCCACAAACGCGTGACGGCCGCTGGCCAGCAACTGCGCGGCAATCGTCGCCGGCAGCGCTTCCGGCGGGCATTCGGTCACCTCGGCGTCGTACTCGCGCAGCCGCTCCAGCATGAGCGCGATGCGCGACTCGGCAGGCAGCGCGCCGTGGCCAATGTAGTCGCGGCGCAGGCTTGCGTAAGAACCCGCCGGCTCGACCGAGGCGGCAGGGTTCCGCGTGGCGGCGCGAATGCGCTCGAGCGCCTGCTGGCGCGGCGAGGCCGCTGCGTTCATCGTGCCTCCTTTTTGTGCTTCGTCCACCACTCGTGGAAGGTCTCGCCCGGCATGCCGCGCAGGTCGCGGGTCTGGGTCCATTGGGCACCCATGCCGGGCAGGGAGTGAATCCATCCGTCCTTGCCGGTAAAGAACCGCAGCCCCAGGCGGCCCATCCGCTGCGCGGCATGGAAGAGCCACGCGCGCGAAAGCAGCAGGCCGGCCATGCGCATGCCTAGGTACATGGGATCGAAGAAACGCCGCACCTGTCTGCGCTCCTGGTCCGTCACCTGCGCGCGCAGCTCGATCAGCACTTCGGGAATGTTGATCTTGACCGGGCAGACCTCGTAGCAGGCTCCGCACAGCGACGAAGCATAGGGGAGCGATTGCGCATGGTGCATCTGCATGAGCTGCGGCGTGAGGATGGCGCCAATGGGGCCCGGATACACCGATCCGTAGGCGTGGCCGCCCGTCTGCCGATAGACCGGGCAGGCGTTCATGCAGGCCGCGCAGCGGATGCAGCGCAGCGTCTGCCGCTCGGTTTTGCGGCCAAGAATCTGCGAGCGGCCGTTGTCAAGCAGGATCACATGGAAGCGCTGCGGGCCATCGCCCGGCGTTACGCCAGTCCAGAGCGAGGTGTAAGGGTTCATGCGCTCGCCGGTAGCCGAGCGCGCCAGCACCTGCAGCATCACCTCGAGGTCCTGGTAGCGCGGCAACACCTTCTCGATGCCAGCCACGGTGATCATGGTGCGCGGCAGCGTGAGGCACATGCGGCCGTTACCCTCGGACTCGACCACCGCAACTCCGCCGCTTTCAGCGATCAGGAAATTCGCGCCGCTGATGGCCGTGGGCACGGTGAGAAACTTCCGGCGCAGATAATTGCGCGCGGCGGCGGTGAGCGCCTGCGGATTGTCGGAGAGATCCCTGATCCCCATGCTGCGCGCGAAGATTTCGCGCACCTGGCTGCGGTTGACGTGCAGCGCGGGCACGACGATATGCGAGGGCTCTTCCCTGCCGAGCTGCAGAATGATCTCCGCGAGATCGGTTTCGAAGACGCCCACGCCCGCGGCCTCGAGATAGGGGTTGAGCTGGATCTCGGCCGTGGTCATGCTCTTGATCTTGATGACCTCGGCGGCTTTTTCTGCGCGCAGAATTTCCAGGACGATGCGCCGGGCGCCGGCGGCATCCGCGGCCCAGTGCACCACGCCGCCGGCAGCCGTGCAGCGCTCTTCGAACTGCTCGAGATACGCGCCCAGGTTTTCAAGCACATGGTCGCGGATGGCCGCTCCGGCCGAGCGCAGCGCCTGCCAGTCGGCTTTTTCCTCCACCAGCCGGGCGCGCTTGGCCTGGATCACGTCCATGGCGTGGGCCACGTTCTTGCGCAGTTGCGGATTGCGCAGGACCGGCAGCGCCGCCACCGGGAACGGCGGCGCAACCGTGGGATCGAGAACCGGATGGTCAGCCACGGCGTGGGTCACTTCAACGCCTCCGCCGGAGCCGACTCGGTGCTGGCCAGAATCTCGGCCATGTGGATGGTTCGCATGCCGGCATACTGCCGATGCATGGCGCCACCCAGGTGCATGAGGCAGCTATTGTCCAGAGCAGTGCAGAACTCGGCGCACGTGGACGCAACGTCCTGCAGCTTGACGGCCAGCATGGCGGAGGAGACCTCGCCGTTCTTGACGGAAAATGTGCCGCCAAAACCGCAGCAGCGATCGAGGTTGGGCAGAGGAACCAGGTCGATGCCGCGTACTTTGGCCAGCAGCCGGGCCGGGCGGTCAGCCAGATGCAGACTGCGCAGCCCGTGGCAACTGGCGTGATAAGTCACCCGGTGCGGGAAATAGGCTCCCACATCCTCCACGCCCAGCACGTCGATGAGGAATTCGCTCAGCTCATGGACGCGCAGCACCAGGGCAGCCAGTTGCCGGCGCAGCGTCTCGTCGCCAAGCTCTTCAAACAGTCCCGGATACTGGTCGCGGATCATGGCCACGCAGGAGGACGACGGAATCACCACCGTCTCCGCATCCTGGTACATCCGCACAAAACGCCTGGCCTGGCTGAAGGCCTCGGTGCGGAAACCGGTGTTGGCGTGCATCTGCCCGCAGCAGGTCTGCTGCGGGCGAAACTCCAGCCCAACACCCAGTCTTTCCAACAAGGTAACCACTGCGCGTCCCGTCTCGGGAAAGAGTGTATCGTTATAACAGGTAATGAAGAGAGAGGCGCGCATCACGGGGCTCCTGGCATGATCAGGAAAACGAATAATATACAATCCGAAATGAATTGTCTATTGCAATCGGAAACCTGCTGATCCATTTCTGCTCAGGTCTTTCCGGCAAAGTGGAGCATGCCGATTTGCCTCATGCGGTCAACGTTTAAAGACAGGCATCGTCTAAGCAGACCAGATGCGCCGGTCATTTGGTTGCGACAACTTGTCTTTTCCCAGTTTCTCCTGATTTTTGCGGTTCTGCAGTGCGAAATGTGCAGGAATGAACTTGGGCGTACGATCTTCGGCCCGTGCGGTTGCGCACACCCTCTCCGCGCAGGACTCTGCGCCGTGGGCGCGGATGGCTGTGCGTAAGGGCGTCGCCGCGAGTCATCACTCAGCCTCATCACTCAGATTGCCGCAACCCGCCGCGGCAACACAACTTTTCTTCAACTCGAGGGTTTCTCCGAAGGAAGAGGACCAGGACAGCCACCATGACAAATTTGCGTTCGCTCCCCTTGCGCGCCCTTGCTGGCGCGGCGCTTACGGCCGTGTCGTTTTCGGTTGCCGCCATCGCCCAGCAGGCCGCGCCTGAAGTCCGCCCTGAAGTCCGCATTGTCACTCCCATCGACGAGAACCAGTTGGTTACGCTCCACGGGAACGTGATCCCGGCTGCGAACGCGCACAACGACCGCGGCCCGGTCAGTTCTTCCCTGCCCATGCAGGACCTGGTCCTGGTGCTGAGCCGCAGCCCTGAGCAGCAGGCGGCCTTCGACGCCTATGTGCAAGGCGAATACGATTCGGGCTCGCCTTACTTCCACCAGTGGCTCACGGCCGACCAGATCGGCGAGCGGTTCGGCCCCTCGCTCGCCGACATTGCCACCATCACCAACTGGCTCGCCAGCCAGGGATTTACCGTTTCCCACACGGCCAAGGACCGCATGTCGATCACCTTCAGCGGCACGGCCGGTCTGGTGCAGAGCGCCTTCCATACCTCGATTCACCATCTCTCGGTCAACGGCGTCGCGCACATCGCCAACATGATCAATCCACAGATTCCGGCCGCGCTGGCGCCAGTGGTGGTGGGCATCAAGCAGCTTCACGACTTCCATCCGCATCCGCTGCACAAGGTGGGCAGCGTGGTGCAATTCAACCACGAGCTGGGCAAATGGCAGCGTGTAGGGAGCCCGGGGGGCAGCGCGGCTTCATTGAGTCCGCTTTCCATCGGCGCGTCGGCTTCCGCCAAGACGGCCGGGCCGCGTCCACTGTTCACCTTTCCGGCCACCAGCGACACTTTCGCGGAAGAAGATGTCTCCCCGAACGATTTTGCCACAATCTACAACGTGCAGCCGCTGTGGAACGCAGATATCACAGGAACGAACCAGATCATCGCCATTGCTGGAACCAGCGATATCTGCCTCGGTCAATCCGGTTCTCCGTGTAATTCGACTAACGACGTAAGCAGCTATAAGAGCGCCTTCAGTCTGCCGGCCGGCACAACTCCGGAAGAGATCAAAGGCGCCAATGGTTACGATCCCGGGGTGTGTACCAGCACGTCCTCCACCGCTGTGTGCAGCATCAATGACCTCGAAGAGAACACGCTTGACGTAGAAGTCTCCGGCGGCGTGGCTCCAGGCGCGCAGGTCGTGCTGGTCACTTCGGGCTATAACACCGATGCAACGAATGACCCGATTCAAGATGACGCGCAGTATATCGAGGAAAATATCAACAACTCTTCTTCGCCGCTCAACGGCGCGCGCATCATGAGCGTGAGCTACGGGCAGTGCGAACTGGGCGAAGGCACTACAGGCAACGTGGACTATTACAACCTATGGCAGACGGCCGCGGCTGAGGGGCTCGCGGTATTTGTGGCCTCAGGCGACTCCGGTTCGCCTTCCTGTGACGATGGGGGAGATACTTACGGAAATCCCTATTCCGCACAGTACGGGCTTTCGGTAAGCGGCCTGGCCTCTACACCCTTCAATACCGCTGTGGGCGGCACGGACTTCAGTTGGTGCCAACCGACGGTCAGCGGCAGCAATGTCGACAACTGCCCGACAAGCGCCGCCAGTAACGACTGGAACTACACTAGCAACAACTCAAACAACTCCAGCGCAAAGGGTTATGTTCCAGAAATTCCGTGGAACGATACCTGCGAAAATCCAATCTTAGGCAAATACCTGGAAACCTACGCCTCAGCAAGCGGCATCTCCGGTGTATCCACCCCTGAGGAAGCCTGCAACTTTGTTGAGAATGACTGGTATGAGATTTACGAGTCAATCCTTGACCAATACGGGGAACAAGACGCTCAAGAAAGCATGCTAGCTGGATATGTAGACACGGTGGGCGGCAGCGGCGGTGAAAGCAACTGCGTCGTCAATAATGACAGTTCGGATCAAGACAACCCGAGTTGCACAACCAGCGCAACGTCAGTGAACGTCGGCAGCAGCACCGTAAACTTGTCCAATGACGGCTGGCCTGTTCCTTCCTGGCAGACAGGCATCACGGGAACCAGCAGTCTGACCTCGCGCGGCATTCCAGACGTGAGTTTCTTCTCCGGCGACGGCGCATTGGATAGCGCAACGCTGATTTGCCTTGAGACGGTTACTGGGGGTGATTGCACCGCGTCTACCGTGGCCGATACGGCCCTCGAAATCGGTGGAACATCTGTCGCCACGCCGGAGATGGCCGGCGTGATGGCTCTCATCAATCAAAAGGCCGGAGCGTCACAGGGTCTGCCGAACAAGCAGTTGTACGAGCTGGCAACCAAGCAGACTTACTCCAGTTGCAGCGCCGAATCGGTGACCACTTCCAGCAGTTGCTACTTCCAGAGCATCGATGAGGGTACCAACGCCATGCCCTGCAGCCTGGGAGAAGCAGGCGCAGAAGGTGGAGCGATTTATACCGGCAATGGCTGGTACGTTGATCCTGACTCTGCGTACACCGGAGCAATTTCTCCGAATTGCACGGCCATTAACTCTGCAGACGCAGGTGGAATCGGCACGCTGATCAGTTCCGGCACTACGCCGGCCTATAACGCTACCGCTGGCTATAACCTGGCTACTGGTCTTGGCTCGCTCAACGTAGCCAACGTGGTCAATGCATGGGTCTCCAATGCAGGCACGCACACGGCAACGGTGACTGCGCAGCTCTCAGCCACGAAAATCGCGGCCAATACGGCTCTCACCGTCACAGTAACCGTCACCGGGAACGATGGACCGCCTACCGGCAATGTAACGGTCTCCGGCGGAGGGGCGAACGGGACAGGAACATTGAACTCGAGCGGTGTCGCCACGGTGACCATCCCAGCCAACAGCCTGGCCGTCGGCTCCGATACGCTCACCATCGCCTACGGCGGTGACAGCACCTACGCCTCGGCGAACACTACCGCCAGCGTAACGGTCTCTGCCATTGCTCCGACGGTAGCAGTGAACGCACCCACAACCGTAAATTCAGAGAACGCCTTAACAGTCACAGTTACTGTAAGCGGGCCTCTGGGCTCAGCAACTCCTACCGGCACAGTGACCCTGACGGCGGGATCGTACAGCTCCTCCGCAGCCACTCTGTCGAGCCAAGGGACAGCCTCCATTACCATACCCGCCAATACTCTTTCCGCTGGTGCCGTAACGCTGACTGCAACCTACAGCGGCGACACAACCTACACCTCGGCTACAGGTAGTGAACCAATCACGGTTGTAACAGTGACTCTGCTGACTCCGACCATCACCGTTACTCCGGCTAAAACCAGCATCGATTCCGGTCAATCTCTGGCCGTAGTCGTCAATGTGAGCGGATCGGGAGCAGTCCCCACCGGAACCGTGTCTCTCAGCGCCGGCACATGCACAGCTTCCACTGCGGCGTGCGCTGTGACCGCACTGGGCAGCGGCAATGCCAATGCCAGCTTCACCATCCCGGCCAATAGCCTGTCTGCGCCTTCGGCAACTATCACAGCGACCTACTCCGGCGATGCAGTTTATGCCGCAGGGACCGGTAGCGCCAGCGTCACCGTAACCGCTTCGGCTTACGCGCTAACGGCAACAACTCCCGCGGCAATTTCACCCGGCTCAACGGCAACCTCAACCATCACCGGCAACACAAGCAGCACGGATTACACGGGTACCGTAACCCTGAACTCGTGCACGCTGACTACGTCGAGCGTGACCAATCCCACTGATCCGCCGTCGTGCTCCATCACCGGAACCATCACCTATGCCAACGGCACGGCAACCGGCAGCGGAACAGCCACAGTCACCACGACGAACACCACCGCGATGCTCAACATCAGGCCGGGCAGCAAAGGCTGGCTGAGAGCAGCAGGTGGGACGGCGCTCGCGTTCCTCTTGTTCTTTGGCATTCCGGCCCGGCGGCGCAGTTGGCGCGGACTGCTGGGAATGGTGATCCTGCTGGCCTCGCTCGGCGGACTCTCGGCGTGCGGTGGCGGATCGAGCAGCGGCGGTGGTGGCGGAGGTTCCAGCACATCCGCCGGAACCTATACCTTCACGGTAACCGGACAGGGCAGCGATCCGGCCAGCACATCCGAGAGCACCACCTTTACGGTCACTGTGAATTAACTGGGCTTCACGAGCAGCGTGTCGAGCCCTTCCCTTGGGAAGGGCTCGATCTTTTTTACGCCCGTAGATTGCAGCGCAGTCAGCTCGCCAGGTCGCGTCCGTGGCGTTCCGGTCCCAGGCCGCAGATGACGAAGAGCGCGGCGATCACGCACAGCTCGAAGGCGGTGAGCGCCCACGCGTAGCCCAGATTGCGGCGCAGCGCGAACTCGATGCTCACTGACGGCGCACCCAGTAAAACGCCAAGTTGGTAAACCACTCCGGGAAAGAGGCTGCGCACGCTGGCCGGCGCAAGCTCGTTCAGATGCGCAGGAATCACGCCGAAGACGCCCTGCACGCCGAACTGCATTGCGAACGAGCCGGCGGCGAGCAGGAGCAGCGAGCCGCCAAACGCCCACGACGGAATGGAAACGGCGGCAAGCGCGAGCGCAACCAGGATCGACTTGCGGCGGCCGATCTTTTCCGAGAGATGGCCGATGGCCAGCGCGCCAAGAATCGCTCCCACGTTGTACAGAATGGCAAGATTCGAGACCATGGCGGCCGAAAAGCCATGCACGCTCTTCAGAAAATCGGGATAGAGGTCCTGCGTGCCGTGCGAGAGGCAGGTCACCACGGTCATCAGCAGCACGAGATAGACAAAATCCTTTTTGTGATGCAGAACAACGCGCACAATGTTGCCGAGGCCGGCGGCCTGCGTCTTCTTCCACGCCTGCGACTCGGGCGAAAGCAGCGTGAGAGCCGCAACCAGCGCGGCGATGAAGAGTCCGCCGAGAAAGGCCCACTGCCAGCCGAAGCGCGGCACAACCAGCGGGATGGCGGCCGCGGCCAGCAGGTAGCCCAGCGAGTAGCCCGACTGCAGAATGCCTGAAAACAGCCCGCGCCAGCGCGCCGGCGAGCTTTCCATGACCAGCGATGCGCCAATGCCCCAGTAGCCGCCCATGCCGACGCCGTAGAGCGCGCGCAGGATCAGAAACACCGCGTAGTTGGGCGCAAACGGCGTAAGCGCGGAGACGATGGAGAAGAACAGCACGCAGGCGATCAGCGGGCGGCGGCGTCCATAGCGGTCCGCAAGCGAGCCAAGGATCAGCGCGCCCAGCGGACGCGTGGCCAGCGTAACGGTGATGGACCAGACGATGGCCGCCTTGGAAACGTGAAAGCCGGCTGCAAGCACATCGACAAGAAAGATGAGAACGAAGAAGTAATAGGCGTCGAGAATCCATCCCAGGATTCCCGACGCGACGGCGAACTGCCATCCGCGCTGCATAACGATGGAGTTGTTTGAAGCGCTCGCTCCCGGCTGGCTCATGCGCGGTCCTCGCAGTAGCGCATGATTACAGCCTCTCCAGCGTCAGGCCGCCATCCACCACCAGCACGGCTCCGGTTGCATACGGCAGCTCGCCGCAGGCAAGCACGCGCACGGCGCGGCCCACATCGTCCGGCGTGCCCCAGCGCTTTTCCAGCAGCAGGCCGCCTTCGATCAGCGCGTCATATCGGGCGCGCACGCCGGCTGTCATGTCGCTGGCGATGATGCCGGGGCGCACCTCGTATACGCCGATGCCGTATTCCGCCAGCCGCGCGGCCCACAGGCGCGTCGCCATGGCAATGCCCGCCTTCGAGATGCAATAATCGCCGCGATTCACGCTGGCCACCGTGGCCGAAACCGAGCCGATGTTGATGATGGCGCGATGCGCCGCGGCATCGTGCGCGCGCTGGCGGATCATCCATGCGGCGACGGCCTGCGTAAGAAAGTACGGTCCCTTGAGATTGGTCGCGATCAGCGCGTCGAAGCTGTCTTCCTGCGCTTCGAGAATGTCGGCGCGCACCCGCGGCGCAATGCCCGCATTGTTCACCAGAACGTCAAGCCGACCGAGCTGCTCTTCGACAGCCAGCAGCAGGCGCGCGCGTTCCGCGCCGTTCGACACATCGGCCTGCACGTAGATGGAGCCGGAGCTGCGCTCGGCAAGAGCGTCGAGCGCCGGCCGCACCTGCTCCGGCGCGCGCCTGCCGCAGATTGCCAGCGTGAAGCCTGCCTCCGCAAGCTGGAGGGCGATGCCCAAGCCGATGCCGCGCGACCCGCCCGTAACCAGCGCGACCCTGTTTTCGTTCGGCATTCCGGTTCCCTTCCCACGCAGGCGCGTATCCTACGGCATTTTCAGAGAGAGTGTGGCCTTTTCATATCGTGCAAGGTCGCTGCTCCCTGATGGTCGCGTCGGCTTGGCTTCTCGGCTTCGGATTACATCATCTCTGAAAATGCTATAGTGTGGTGAATCTGAAAATTCGTACAAAAACAACCGCAGGTTCCGCCACGGCGGATCTTTGACCTTCGACTCCAGTCGTCCGCCGCAGCGGACGACCTTCGCTCAGGATGACAAAGCGAATTATGCGGTGAACTTTTGGGACACCACACTAGAAAAACGTATAATAGCGTCCGTCCGCCAGCCTGGCCACAAGCAGCAAAACTTCCAGCAAATGATAATCGCCCCACATGCACGATTCGCCACAGGGAATCTTCGCCGAAGGCGGAACATAGTCCCATCCATTGGGCCGGTGATAGACGCTGTGCAGCAGAATGCCTTCATGAGCGGGATCGGTCGAGAGATACGGTTCATCGAGTAGCCGATGAACCACGGCGAGCCCGGCCTGGGTGTAATCGCGCCCCGCATCACCGAACACATGACCGAGACGGATGAGCCCCTGCGCGGCAATGGCGCTCGCGGAAGAGTCCACCGGCTCATAATCGTTGTACGGCTCGGCGGGATTGCTGCGCCAGTCGCCAAGCCGGTCAAGTTGCGGCGCGCCGGTATCCCAGTAGCAGATACCGTCCAGCGCGCTGGCCTGATGAATATAGAAGTCGCAGGTGGCGCGCGCGGCCCGCTCCAGCATGGCGCAGGCCTCGGACGGGCCCGGCATGCCGCCGCATTCAAACTCGCTCGCAGGCAGCGCCCGCACGAACTCGAGCTGCTCGGCAAAACCCAGCATCGCCCACGCCAGCCCGCGCGTCCACGTGGTGAAGGACGAGTAACCCTGTTGCGAAGACGGGCAGCGGAATGCGCCGCCGGCCGGATTGAAGATCGCCTCGTGCGCCGTGCGTCCGCGCAGCGCAGGCACGTCGTAGCTGTCACGCCCCTCGCCGTAATAAATATTGAACTGCGCCGAGGTCTCTGCGTGCGCAAGCACACGGCCCAGCAGGTTGACGCGCGCGTCCTGCTCGCCCAGCAGCGCATGGCCAAGCTGGTGAGCAACGGCGCAGACGCGCAGCGTGCGCATAGTGTCAATAAACAGGGAGTGGCTGCCATTGAACGAATGAATATAGCCGCGGCCGCCGGGCAGGCTCGTCCAGCGCGCAGCCTGCACTGCCCCGCTCACCTTCAATGCCAGCTCATAGAAGCGCAGCTCCCACTCGTTGCGCTCGATGCGTCCTTCCAGCATGAGCCGGCGCAACTGGCCATACGTCGATATGTTGTTGAAGCCGTGATCGTGCACGCCGGTGTGGGTCAGGTGTTCGGCCATGCCGGCCACCACGTGACGCCGGGCGAGCGCCAGCAGTTCCGGATCGCCGGTGAGGTCGAAACAGAGCAGCGCGTTGCCGTATTGAAAGCCCTGCGTCCACTGCGTCCAACTGCGTGCCGTGTATCTGCCCGCAGCGGTGAAGACCGGCGCGCCATCCGCCGCGCGCCAGTGCCGATCGAGGCGCAGAGTCTTTTCCGCAGCCAGGGCGGCTGCGCGTTGTATGCCGGCGGCAAGAGCCTGCGGCGTCAGCGCTTCATTCACCTGCACTCGAATCTTCTCCGCTATACGAACTTTTCAAATCGCTCGATCACCTGCGCAAGCACGGCATCCGGATCGGCGTCCCACAACGCCTGGTTGAAGATTTCAACCTCGATCGGCCCGCTGTAGCCCGCCTGCTCCACGAGTGCGCGCAATCCGGGGTTGTCGATCACGCCATCGCCCATGAGCCCGCGGCCCAGCAGCACGTCGGGCAGCGGATTCAACCAGTCGGAAACATGAAATCCATAGATCCTGCCGGCGGCCTGCGCAATCAACTCGGTAACGCGCGGGTCCCACCAGATGTGAAACGTATCGAGGATGACGCCGACCTCGTTCGCCGTGTAATAGGAGGCCATCTCCAGCGCCTGGCCGATCGTATTCAGCACCGAGCGGTCGGCCGCGTACATGGGATGCAGCGGTTCGAGCCCGATGCGCACTCCGCGCTCGCGCGCATAAGGAACCAACGCCGCAACGCCGTCGGCGACCATCTTGCGGGCGTCATCGAGATCGATGCCCGCGCAGCCGCCGACCACCATGACCAGGGAGTCTGCGCCCAGCGCGGCGGCTTCATCGGCCGCGCGCAAGTTGTCCTCAATCTTCTTCCGCCTCTCCTGCTCCGCCGGCGCAGGAAACATGCCGCCGCGGCAGACGCTCGACACATGCAGGCCCGCGTCTCGCGTCAGCCGCACGCACGCATCGATGCCGGCGTCCTGAATCTTGTGCCGCCACAACGCAATCGCGGGCACGCCATGACGCACGCATCCGTCCACCGCCTGCGCCACGCTCCAGTTGGCCGTCGTCATCTGGTTCAACGAGAGCCTTGCCTTGTCCGCCATCCCGTTCTGCCTTTGTAATTACGCCGCGCTCTGCGTGTCGAGAGAGATTGCCGGCACGTCGATCCAGCGCCGCTCGCGCCATGAAGCCGTGGCCAGCTCCGCCAGTTGCACCCCGCGCGCACCGTCGAGGAAGTTGTGCGCGAACGGCTTGTTCGATGCGACGTGGCGCAGAAACATCTCCCACTGGACCTTGAATGCATTGTCGAAATCAGCATTGTCAGGAACGACGGCCCACTGGCTGCGGAAATCGAATGGGTTCGGCAGGTCGGGATTCCACACCGGGCGCGGCGTGCTCACGCGGTGCTGCACCTTGCACTCGCGCAGCCCGGCCACGGCGCTGCCCTCCGTGCCATCCACATGCAACATGAAAAGCTCGTCGCGATACACGCGCGTGACCCACGACGAATTGATCTGCGCGAAGATGCCGCCGTCAAGCTCGAACATGCCATAGGCCGCGTCGTCCGCGGTGCACTTGTAGCGCACGCCGTTCTCGTCCACGCGCTCGGAGATGTGCGTTGCGCCGGTGCAGGAGACGGAACGCACGGCGCCGAAGAGGTGATCGAGCACGTAGCGCCAGTGGCAGAACATGTCGAGAATCATGCCGCCGTCGAGCTCTTTTTTGTAATTCCACGAAGGGCGCTGCGCAGTCTGCCAGCCGCCTTCAAAGACCCAGTAGCCGAACTCGCCGCGCACCGCAAGAATGCGGCCAAAAAATCCCGCGTCGATGAGCCGGCGCAGCTTGCGCATGCCGGGCAGAAAAAGCTTGTCCTGCACAACGCCGTGCTTCACGCCTGCTTTTTCCGCGACGTTTGCCAGCGCCATGGCGCTGGCAAACGTAGTGGAAAGCGGCTTCTCGCAATAGATGTGCTTCCCTGCCTCGATCGCCTGCAGCACGTTCTGCTCGCGCAGGCCGGTTGCGCCGGAGTCGAAGTAGATAACGTCATCGGGATTCTTGAGACACCCGGTGAGGTCCGTGCTCCAGCGCGTTATGCCGTGCGCCGCCGCGATGGATTGTAGCTTCTCTTCATTGCGGCCAACCAGGACCGGTTCGGGCACCAGCACGCTTCCGTCATGCAGCTTCACGCCGCCCTGCTTGCGAATGGCCAGGATCGAGCGGACCAGATGCTGGTTGAGCCCCATGCGCCCGGTGACGCCGTTCATGATGACTCCAACCCTGCGCTCGCGCATCTCCGCTCCTGCCTGTCGAATGGCGTAACGACGGAATGCTATCACATGGCCAGCGCTGCGTTGCAATGCGCGACAACAGCGCAGCAAGCACGCATGCAAAGCTTAGGACCGGACTCAACAGCTACTGTCCAGCGAGACGCGGAGGCGCAGCGCCTAGCACCACAAGATCGACGCGGCGGTTCATCCTGCGGCCCTCCGGCGTGGAGTCGTCGGCAATAGGACGATATTGTCCGTAGCCCGCGATAGAAATCTTCTTCGGGTCGTATCCGGCATCGTTCGCCAGAAGCAGCAGGACAGACATGGCGCGGGCCGTGGAAAGCTCCCAGTTGGAGCGGAATTGCGCGTTGTGAATGGGCTGATTGTCCGAGTGGCCCTCCACGCGCAGTTCCAGCCCGTGCTGCGACAGGATGCCTGCGATGCGCTTGATCTTCTCCGCGGCTCCGGGAAGCAGCTCAGCCTGGCCGCTGTTGAAGAAGCCAAGCTCCTTGAGGCTGATGACGAAGCCCTCGGGAGTGAAGCGCATCTCGATCTCATGGTTCTTTAATTCGTCGCCCATCGCCTGCTGCAGTTGCTTGCGCAGTTGCAGCAGACCGGCGGAAGAGAGGGCGGGCTGGGAACCATTGGTGTCCTTGCTCTTCACGCCGGGCGGAGGAGCTTCGGGGGCCTCCACCGGTCTGCCGGAGTAAGCAATCGCGTTCTTTGCGCTGCCTCCCGGCATGACGCCAAGAGCCTGGAAACCGTCGTGCACGGCGTTGGAGACGCGGATGATGGCCTGCTTGTCGCGGTAGGCCGAGGCGAAGAGCACCACGAAAAAGGCGAAGAGCAGCGTGATGAAATCGGCATACGAGACCAGCCACCGGTCGCGGCTTGCCTGCTCTTCCTCGATGGCGCGCGATCTTCTCATCGCGATTTCACCACGGTGGGCGCGCCCGCTCCGCCGGTTCCGGTGCGGATGGGCGCCGGCAGATAGCTGCCCAACTGCATCTCCAGAGCGCGCGGGTTGACGCCGTCCATGATGGCCAGGACCGCTTCCAGCGTCATTTCGCGGATCACCTGTCGCTCGCGCATCCTGATCTTGAGCTTGCCGGCCCAGGGCAGAAACAGAAGATTGGCCGCGCCCACTCCATAGATGGTGGCCACAAACGCGGTGGCAATGCCGCGGCCCACCTCATTGATGTCCTGCAAATGCTGCATCACCTGGATGAGCCCCAGCACGGCGCCCAGGATGCCCATGGTGGGCGAGTAGCCGGCGGCGGCCTCAAAGACCTTGGGAATGCGGTCCATCTTTTCGCCGCGATAGTCGATCTGCAGCTCCATCATCCGGCGCAGATCTTCGGCGCTGGCGCCGTCAATGGCCAGCATCAGGCTCTCCTTCAGGAACGGATCCTGGATCTTGCCCAGCTCCGAGTCGAGCGAGAGCAGCCCCTCTTTACGCGCCGTGTAGGCGTAGCGCAGCAGATTTTTGACGAGAGCATCCGGCTCCGGCTCCGCACCCCAGAAGATGTCCTTGAGATGGCGAAATGCCAGCCCGACCACCTTGAGCGGAAACTGCACCATCACCGCCCCGAGCGTGCCGCCAAAGACGATAAGAGCCGCGGTGGGCTGCAGCACCTGGACCAGCTTGCCTCCCTCAATGACCAGGCCGGCTCCGATACCTGCCAGGGCAATCAGGATACCGGTAAAGGTGCTTTTATCCACGTGAACTCCACAAAGTCCGGATGCAGGCATCCGCGATCTGTGGCCAAGCTGGTCACCCACCGGGAGCCATCCTCACTCGCCGATCCAACTTCGCGGACGAATCGGGCGTGAGTTTCATCGGCATCTATGCAAAAGATTTTCAGGCGGCAATCCCTGTGAATTCCGGCGCGGCGCGACGGCCGCGAAGCACGCGGTTCCGAGCCGGCTACAGGCTCAGGGAAAGCGACGGAAGGCTCGCCGGCAGAGCAAGATTCGCAGCGGCGGCGTAGGCGCTCTGCAGAATGTCGTTGCCGGCTGCCAGCAGACCGCCGGAGCCAGCGCCGGAGCCAGGCGGAAGCTGGGTCTGCTTCCATTGCGCAATCGAGTCCTGAAGCTGGGTGAAGTCGGTCTTGGCTGCGGTCACGTTGCCGGCGCCCAGATCGCTGCCCACCTGGGCAAGCTGCGCGGAGACAGCGGAGCCCGCTCCGCTGAGCGAGAGCTTCTGTTGCAGTGCAGACAGAAACGACTGCGCGCCGGCGATGTCGCCGGAGTCGAGGTCGGAGGCGAAGCTCTTTACGGTGGACGAGGCGCGGCTGGCGGCTCCGTTCAGCGCCTGGGATGCGGCGCTGGTAAACACATGGGCCGGAAGGCTCGGAATGTGCATGACAATCTCCTGGATGACGATCTTGCCTGGTTAGAGCGGTTCTCCAATTTGTGTGCAGTTTGAACAGATGGCCAGGCGGCTCTTTCCTAAGGAAAGAGCCGCCTTGGAACTGCGGCTTCGCTCTACACCCATTGGAGAACTGTCATAGCTTGCAGTTGAAGCGCCATCCGCGAACGCCGTGATGCGATTGCGGCAAGTTGTTGATCATCTATTACTTGCCCGATCAGGCTCAGAATGCGCAGCGCGCCGATGGGCAGCTTTTGCCGGGGTCGCACAGGTTGCGCTGCAGGATTTGCCGCGCCGGGGTGATTTTTCAGGCTCCGGCCCTGTAACTTGCCGCCCGACCTGCCGATAGAGGGACATGCACTCCCTGGGTACCGGCAATCCCGCGCCTCTGGATGCAGAACTGAGTATGGATTCCGGCTCCTCAGCAGTTCTCCGGAAAGATGGCCGCGGACGGGCGAAGACCTCGCCGGCGCGTCCGTTCGTCGAACGCCGGCGCCAGCGCCCCATGGAACACGCATGGCACGAGGCGCTCGAATCCGTCCATCGGCTTCTCATCCGCTATGAAGAGACCAATCGGCTTCTGACAGAAGCGGAGGAGAACTATCGCAGCCTGTTTGAGAGTGCTCCCATCGGGATCTTCCGGATCGGCTCCGGCGGCAACCCGGCGATCGTGAACCATGCGATGGCGGCGATCTGCGGTTACGACTCCCCGGAGCGGATGCTGGCCGAGGTGTCCAATATCGGTGAGCAGATGTTTGTGGATCACGAGCGGTGGAGCAATTTCATGCGCGTGCTCCATGCAACGGGGCTGCAATGCGGTATCGAGGCGGAGATCAACGTCCGCAGCGGGGCGCGGAAATGGGTGCAACTGAACGTGCGCGCGGTGCGCGAAGAAGGACGGATCGTCCACTACGAGGGCACAGCCGAAGACATTACCGACCGCAAGAAGGCCGAGGAGCGGATCCGGCAACTGGCTTACTACGACCTGGTCACCGGCCTTCCCAATCGCCCGCTGTTTGAGGAGCGCTTGACCGAGGCGCTTTCCGCCGCGCGGTGGAAGGGCCAGGGAGTAGCCCTGCTGCTGCTGGAAGTGGACCGGTTCAAGATGATCAACGACTCGCTGGGCAAGATCTTCGGCGACCGGCTGCTGCAGGAGATCGCCGAGCGGATCAGGACCGTGGCGGGCCGCAACCTCACGGTGGCGCGGCTGGGCGGAGCAGAGTTCGCAATCATTCTTGAAGAAGTGAAGACGGCGCGCGAGGTGGAACCGATCGCGCGGCAGGTGATTGCCAAGGTTGGCTCGGAGTATTCCTTCCTCGGCCATTCCTTCAATGTCTCCTGCGTCATGGGCATCAGCATGTTCTCCGGCGACGGGCGCGACAGCCACACATTGGTGGAGCGGGCCGACGTAGCGCTGTACTCGGCCAAGGAGCACGGGCCAAACGAGTTCCAGTTCTTCTCCTCGGAGATAGACAACCAGATTCGCGAACGGCTGCGGCTGGAAAATGCGCTACGGCTGGCGCTGGAGCGCAACGAACTCTTCCTGGTTTACCAGGTACAGGTGAACACGCGGACGGGCGGAGTTTCAGGGCTTGAGGCCCTGCTGCGCTGGAAGCATCCGGAGCTGGGCCAGGTGCCGCCCTCGGAGTTTATTGGCATTGCCGAGAGCAGCGGCCTGATTCTGCCCATCGGGGAGTGGGTGCTGCGCACGGCCTGCACGCAGGCGCGGCGCTGGCAGGATGCAGGGCTGCCAGCAGTGCCGGTCGCGGTGAACGTGTCGGCCATCCAATTGCGCCATCACGGCTTTTGCGAGCTGATCCGGCGCGTGCTCGGCGAAACCGGGCTGGAAGCCAGGTACCTCGAGCTGGAGCTGACCGAGGGGCTGCTGATGAGCAACGTCGACGTGATGTTCTTGCTCATCCAGGAGCTGCGCGAGATGGGCGTGAAGCTGGCCATCGATGACTTCGGCACCGGCTACTCCAGCCTGAACTACCTGCGGCAGTTCAAAGTGAACCGGCTCAAGATCGACCGATCCTTTGTCCGCGAAGTGCCGGAGAACTCCGACGATGCGGCCATTACCACGGCCATTATCAATATGGCCAAGGCGCTCAACCTGGACGTGCTGGCCGAGGGGGTTGAAAACATAGAGCAACTGGACTTTCTGCGCGCCCAGAACTGCTACGAGATCCAGGGCTACTACTTCAGCCGGCCGGTCGCGGTGGACCAGGTGGTGGAGCAGTTGCAGACCACGTTTATCCAGTAGCAGCGGCCCGCGCGGCTGCCCGCTCCAGGGTCATTTTTCCTAACCGGCCCCGGCTGAAAATCGGCATCCGGAATGCCGATAGTGGGGTGAGCACGACGTAATGCCGAAGACAGCTGGCGGGAGCCGGGCTGTCCAGCACGCTTCCCCGGAGGAGATTGAGAAGATGTTTTCGATCATTGGCATTGTCGTTGTCTTCGGCGCGGTGCTGGGCGGCTTCCTGATGGAAAAGGGTCCGCTGCCGGTGCTGATCCAGCCCTCCGAGTTCATCATCATCGCCGGTGCGGCCCTGGGCACCATGCTGGTCGGCAACCCGATGTTCATCCTCAAAAAGATCGTGGGCTGCGTGCTGCTGGTACTCAAGGGATCGAAGTACACCAGGCAGCGCTACCTCAGCTCGCTGAAGATGATGTTCCAGATCTTCAACAAGGCGCGCAAGGCGGGACTGGTGGGTATCGAGTCCGACATCGAAGAGCCGGAAAAGAGCCCGCTCTTCACGAAGTATCCCGACTTTCTTCACAACCATCATGCGCGCGACTTTGTGTGCGACACCATGCGCATGGCTATTACCGGCGGCGCCACGCCGTTTGACGTGGACCAGATGATGGAGCTCGACATGGAGGTTCACCACGCCTCGGCCACGCAGCCCGCCACGGCGCTCTCCACCGTGGCCGATGCGCTGCCGGGCATGGGTATCGTGGCCGCCGTGCTGGGCGTTGTGGTAACCATGAGCGCGCTCGGCGGCCCTCCGGAGGAGATTGGTCACAAGGTAGCCGCAGCCCTGGTGGGAACTTTCCTGGGTATCCTGCTCTGCTACGGAGTGGTGGGCCCGCTCTCGTCGAACATGAGCAAGCTGATCGACGACGAACATGCGTACTATCACGTTCTGCGCGTGGTGATGCTCTCGTTTCTGAAGGGCATGTCCCCCGCCCTGGCCGTCGAGGTAGGACGGCGCGCGGTTCCCGAGCACGTTCGCCCCTCGTTTAAGGAAGTGGAACAGGCCTGCCGCCAGAAAGATGGCGCGGCTGACGCAGCGGCGGCGTAAGCGGCCGCAAAGGAAACCACGATGGAAGCTTCGGCGCCCATTATCGTCATCAAGAAGAAAAAGGGACACGGCGGACACCACGGCGGCGCGTGGAAGGTGGCCTACGCCGATTTTGTCACCGCCATGATGGCGCTGTTTATCGTGCTGTGGCTGATGAACGCCAGCAAACAGGTGCAGGAAGCGGTAGGCGGCTACTTCAAAGATCCGCGCGGAACCTCGAAGCGGGTGGGCAGCAACAAGAACGGCAGCGACACCTTTGTGGCCCTGAAAAAAGAGGACATGAACAAGCTCAAGGACGAGCTGCTGCAGTCCATCCACCATCTCGACCCGCACGACAAGCTCAAAAACCAGATCGAAATCACGGTTACGGCCGAAGGACTGCGCATCGAGCTGATGGAGTCGTCCAAGGGAACATTCTTCGAGCTGGGCAGCGCGGCTCCCACGCCCGCGCTACGCGACCTGTTGCAGGCCCTGGCGGTGAACCTAGGGCAGCTACCCAATAAAATTTCGATTGAGGGGCATACCGATTCGATGGTCTACTCCCAGACGAAAGACTATGACAACTGGGACCTCTCAACCGATCGCGCCAATGAAGCCAGACGCCTGATGGTGTCAGAAGGCGTGAGGCCGGAGCAGATTGCCCAGGTGCGGGGCTTTGCCGACACCCAGCCGCGCCTGCTCCAGAATCCGCAGGATCCCTCGAACCGCCGCGTGACCTTGATTGTTCAATACCAGGTGGTTGGCGGATCGGAAGTGGCGCTTCCCGGCTCCATCACCGGCCAGAACGCGGACACTTCCGCCAACCCGAAACCCGCCCCGGCGGCTAGCGGACAAGCACCGGGCCGCGCTGGCCTGTAGAGCCGGCGACGAGCGCCACCAGTCTCTCGACATCGGCCCTGTCCTGATCGGTTGCAAAGACGAACTTCAACCCATCCGTCCGCGTGCCGCTGTGCGCCACTTCGACGTGCAGCTCCAGGGCCAGATTCCTGTAGCGGATCGAGACCGTGCCGGCGGAGTCTGTCGCCAGCGGCTCGGGAAACTCCACGCTCATCCCCTCCTTGCTGATCTCCCGGCACCGCCCGGTGATGCGCGAGTCCGCAAGAATAAGCAGGACCGGCAGGTCCACCTTGTAGCGCGGCGTCCGATATTCGAACTTCTGCATAGGCGTGGGTCAAATCCAGAGTATAGCCGTCATTTTGCTCATTCGGAAAGTCATATGGGTAGCACTCCCCGCCGTCCCGATGACACTTAGTATGTATTGCTCATTGGATTCCTATGAGAGACTATCCAGACAAGCCACAAATTACTAAAGTTATGGGCCCCGATTACCAGGCTCAGACAGAACTCCAACAGCCGCTGCACGAGAGGGTGAAATGGAAGTTACAGCTTTCTCGCTGGATGAGACGACCGAAGCTCCAGCGAGTGCAATTGCCTCTGTGGTTAATAATCAACTCAATAATAAAAAGGCTCTCCGGGGATTCAGCAACCCGGCCGGCCGGCGCGTCCTGATCGTGGAGGACGATATCGACCTGGCGGGATTTCTCTCCGGCGAGCTGGACGCCCAGGGATATAGCGTAGACGTGATTCACGACGGCGAAGCGGCCCTGGCCGCTCTCGAAGACAAGACCCGCTATCATCTGCTGATCCTCGACCTCAACCTGCCCAAGCTGGACGGGATTGCGCTGATCGAGCGCGTGCGTCCCTCGCAGCCCAGGCTGCCCATGATGGTGCTGACGGCGCGGACGGGCATTGAAGACAAGGTGAAAGCCTTCCATACCGGCGCGGACGATTGCCTGACCAAGCCATTCTCGCTGATGGAGCTTCTGGCCAGGGTGCAGGCTTTGCTGCGCCGCAACTCCGGCGTGATTCCCAATGTTTCCAGGGTCGCAGACCTCATGCTGCAGCGCGAAGAGAGGCGCGTGGAGCGGAACGGCCGCAAGATCGAATTGACGCCGCGCGAGTTCGCCATTCTGGACGTGCTGATGCGTAACGCGGGCTGTCCGGTCTCGCGGGCAACGCTGCTGGCCGAGGTGTGGAACATGCCCGGTGAGCCGTCTACCAATATTGTCGATGTGTACATGAAGTACGTCCGCGACAAGATCGACCTGCCCGGTGAACCGCGGCTCGCCCACACCATTCGCGGATTCGGATATGAGCTGCGCGAAGCCTAGCCACAACACAGAAGCGACCACTGAAGCCGCTTGTCGCGGCGAGCGCGAGGAGCACGAGCGGTTCTGCGCCGACATGGCCAACGGCCTGCACGCGATGGCCCAGCCGCTCACCATCCTGCGCTCGGCCGTTGCGTTGCTGGCCATGGCCGGCGGCGGCGAGACGGACAGCGTGCGCTATGTGGAGCTTTCCACGCGGCAGATCGACCGCGCGTGCCAAATCTTCGCTTCTCTGCAGGATCTTGTTGCCTCGCAGTTGATACCTGCAAAAGAAGAACCGATCGAGCTGGAAAGCCTGCTGGCAGAGACGATCCAAGACCGCATCGGGGCTCTCGATACGCTCGGCATCGGAATCACCGCGCCGGCTACCGACGGGATGGGCCGCGCGCTGGGCGACCGGCGGCGGATGGCGCAGGCGCTTGCCGCGGCCATCGAAACCGCTGCCGCCACCTCCGGCGTGGGCGCTGTTATCCAAGTTGATGCCTCCGCAGTCGATGGCTTCATCGAATGCGCCATCCGGACCACGCGCAGGAAAGATAATGACCTCAACTCCTCCAATCGCCTCACTCTCGCCCTGGTGAAGGTGAATATGCAAAGCCAGCAGGGCCGCTACCACTTCAACCAGGAGCCGTTTCGCATCTCGCTTGCGTTGCCGGCTTACCAAAACGATCCACAGAAAAGCGAGACCATTTGCTGCGAGACATGCACCGCATAGAAGCGGCGCGTGACTCTTGATCCCAGTCTGCTTCCATCCATGATTCACAACAACTTTGTCCGCAGGAATGGTATGGGAATAGCCGTCGTGCAGTCGGAACGCCTAGAAGATCGTTATCCGTTGAATGTCATCGTTGTCAGCCCAAATGCCCAGTTACGGCAGGATCTCGAAGAAAAGCTGGCGCCGGAGCGCTGGTCGGTCCTTCAGGCAAGCAGCGGTGCCGGCGCGCTCGAGCTGCTGCGCCGGCATGAGTCCGGCGACGGCGTGCTGCTGCTCGACCCCATGCTGCCCGACCTGGAGCCGGAGGGATTTCGTGCCATCGTGGGCCACCGCTTTCCCAATACCCAGGTGCTGATGCTGAATTCGCAGACCGGGCAACTGCTGGTGGGCAGCGCTTCGCCCACGCCGGTTTCTGTCAAGCTCGTCCATGTGATCAACACCGGCGGAGCCGCGCGCAGCGCAAGCTTTGCGCCGGTGGCTGCCGAGGCGGCGCAGGTTGCGCCCGAGCGCCACGGCGTCAAGCTGCGCGGCATGATCGGCAACGCCGAATCAATGCAGCGCATCTGGGCCGTGACACGCATGGTGGCCGCGCGCAACACCACAATTCTCGTCACCGGCGAGAGCGGCACCGGCAAGGACCTGCTGGCGCAGGAGATTCACCTGATCAGCCCGCGCCGCAACCAGCCCTTCATCGTGGTGAACTGTTCGGCCATTCCGGAGACGCTGCTTGAAGCCGAACTGTTCGGCTACACGAAGGGCTCGTTCACCGGAGCCATGCAGTCGCGCATCGGGCGCATTCATGCAGCGCATGGCGGCACGCTGTTCCTGGATGAAATCGGCGACATGCCGCTTTCGCTGCAGAGCAAGATTCTGCGCTTTCTCGAACAGGGTGAAGTGCAACGGCTGGGCGGCAACGACAATCTCAAGGTCGATGTCCGCGTGATCGCCGCCACCAATGCCGATCTCAAAAAGCAGGTCGCCAACGGGCAGTTTCGCGAAGACCTCTACTATCGCCTAGCCGTCTTCCCGATTCATCTGCCGCCGCTGCGCGAGCGCATGGACGACCTGGACGAGCTGGCGCGATCGTTTGCGGCCAGATTTCTGCCCGGTGCGGCGCTCGGCCGCGAGGCGCTGCAGATTCTGGCGCAGCATAGCTGGCCGGGCAACATCCGCGAGCTACGCAACGCGATCGAGCGCGCCACGATCCTGGTGGGCGGCGAGCGCGAGATCAAGGCCGAGCATATTCTTTTGTAAAGATCGATCCCGGATTGGGATGCCTGTTTCAATTTGGCACGCATCGTGCTTAGGAAATAGGCAAATGCTGCCCAGTTCTCATGTAGTTCCAATCAACCAGGCTCCCGCCGCGCCGCGGATCAACAGTCCACGGCTGCTGGCCGATGCGTTCTCGGAGTTCATCTCCGCTTCAGCGCTGCTGGAAGCCTCGTACCGCGACCTACAGACGAAAGTGGCGCATCTGAGCGTCGAGCTGGCCGACCGCAATGCGGCCTTGACGCGCAGCCTGGCTGAGAACGACCGCATGCGCGCGGCGCTGCAGCAGATCATCGATTCCATGCCCTGCGGCGTGCTGGTGCTCAACACCGCAGAGACCATCGTGATGATCAATCCCGAGTGCCGGCGGCTGCTGGCGCTGGGCTCGATTCACGTGACCACGCTGCGCGATCTTTCCGCCGCCAGCCGCATTCATTTCGAAGCGCTGGCCCAGGCCGGCGATCAGCGCGATACGGAAGTTTGCATCCCGGCGGAGACGGGCAAGCGCTGGCTGGAGATTGGCAAGCGCGAGCTGATCTGCCTGCCGCAGAAGCAGGAGCCGGCGACAGCCCTGCTGCGCAGCATCTGGATTCTGCGCGACATTACCGCCAGCAAGCAGGCCGAGTTGGAACGCGAAGCGGCGCGGCGCGCCACCACGCTGGCCGAGATCTCATCGATCCTGGCGCACGAGATTAGAAATCCATTAGCCAGCCTGGAGCTGTTCGCCGGCCTCATCGCGGAAGACCACGGCGCCAATCCGCAGTGGATTGCGCACCTGCGGGCTGGCATCCGGACGCTCTCCGGAACGGTGAACAACGTTCTCAGCATGAACGGCGAGGGAACGCCGCAGTTTGGGGAGCTGGACCTGGTGGGATGCGTGCGCGGCGGCGTGGAGTTTGTGCGGCCCATCGCCGAGCAGGCCAGCGTGGCGCTTGCCTTTGAGCCCGATGTGGCCGCGCTGACGATTCGCGGCAACGAAGACGGCATTCGCCAGATCATCCTCAACCTTATCTGCAATGCGATCCGGCACACGGCGGCGGGCGGCAGCGTAACGGTCACCGCGCATGGCGAGACGCGCGCTGCCAAAAGCCTTGCCGTGGTGGAAGTGCAAGACACCGGCTGTGGCATTCCGGACGAGCAGATCGGACGGCTCTTTGAAGCGGGATTCAGCGGAACCGGCGAGACGCCGGGACTGGGCCTGGCGGTCTGCAAGCGGTTGATGGCGCAGCACGGCGGCTCCATCCGCGTGACCAGCCGGCTGAAAGAAGGCAGCAATTTTCAACTGGAGTTCCCTGCACTATGACGACATGGACTGAAAGCTCGGTGATGGTTGTCGATGACGAACCCGGCATTCGCACCGCCCTGCGCGCCAACTTTCTTCGCCATGGATGGCGGGTGGAGACGGCGTCCGGCGTGCGCGAAGCGATCCGCAACCTGCAGGATCGCGAGTTCGACCTGGTGGTGACCGACATGCGCATGCCCGATGGCAGCGGCATGGAAGTGATGCGCGCGGCGCGCAGCGCGGCGCCCGGCACGGCCGTGATCCTGCTCACCGCGTATGGCTCGGTGCCCGACGCGGTGAATGCCATGCGCGACGGCGCGCTCGATTACGTGACCAAGCCAATTCCCTTTGACCGGCTGCAGGCCGCGGCGGCGCAGGTGATGCAGCGCGCCAAGCAGGCTCCGGTTGAAACCGGGATTGCCAACGGCGCTATCGTGGGCCAGTCGCCGCTGCTGCGGCACGCGCTGCAGCGCGCGCGCGCCGCGGCCGGCACGGGCGCCGATGTGCTGATCGAAGCCGAGAGCGGCACCGGCAAAGAGCTGCTGGCGCGCTTCATTCACGATGCCAGCGAACGCAGCGGCAAGCCTTTCGTGGCCGTCAACTGCGCCGCGGTTCCTGAAACGCTGCTCGAAAGCGAGCTCTTCGGCCACGGGCGCGGCGCGTTTACCGGCGCGGTCAACGCGCGTCCCGGCAAGTTCGAGCTGGCCAATGGCGGTACCCTCCTGCTGGACGAAATTGGCGAGATGCCGCTCAATCTGCAGCCCAAGCTGCTGCGCGCCCTGCAGGAACGCGAGTTCGAGCGGCTTGGCGAAGGCCGCTCCGTGCGCGTGGACATTCGCGTGGTGGCCACAACCAACGTTTCCCTGGCCGGGATGGTGGAGCGTGGTCAGTTCCGCGCCGATCTTTACTATCGGCTGAACGTGATTCCGCTTTCACTCCCGGCGCTGCGCGACCGGCGCGACGACATTCCGGTGCTTGCGCGGCACTTTGCAGAGCAGTTCGCCGCGCAGCGGAAGATGGGAACGCCGCGGCTGCATCCGGATTTTCTGGAGCGGCTGCAGGCGCACTCCTGGCCAGGCAATGTGCGCGAGCTGGCCAACTTCATGCGCCGCGTGGTTACGCTCAGCGGCACGCTTGAGATCGACGCGCGCTGCTTCGACGCCGAGTTCCATTTGGCATCAAGCGCGCGCAAGGCCGCTCCGGCGCCGGCAGCGCCCGCGGCCGGCATGCCGATCCGCGAGCTGGAACGCCAGCACCTGGAGAACACGCTGGCGCTTACCGACGGAAACCGGACGCACGCCGCGGAGATGCTCGGCATCAGCCTGCGCACGCTGCGCAACAAGATTCGTGAGTACGGACTTCCGCCAAGGAGGTATGCATAAATGGCGACGACACCGCTGCTCCAGATGCTGCAGGGATATCTGCAGGTGACCGCGGACCGGCAGCAACTGGTGACCACCAATATGGCCAACGTGGATACGCCCGGTTATCACACCAAGGACATCGACTTTCAGACTGTGATGCAGCAGGTGATGGACCAGAGCGGCGCTATGCGGCTGCAGCCGGCCAGCATCGAGCTCGACAACCTGCCGGAACGTCCTGACGGCAACAACGTGAACATCGACCGCGAAAGCATGATGATGTCGGAAACGCAGCTTCAGTACCAGATGGGCGTGCAACTGATCAAGGAAGAGTTTCACGAGCTGCTCACGGCAATCAAGGATTAGCAAGGATTAGGAGGATAGCCGGTCATGGGAATCTTTGACATGATGAGCATCAGCGCTTCGGCCCTTTCGGCAGAAAGGCAGCGCGCCGAGGTGACCTCAGCCAATCTCGCCAACGCCGAGACGACGCACACGGAATCGGGCGGGCCTTACGTTCGCAAAGAGGTGGTGTTCAGCACGACGAATGCCTCTCCGTTTCAAACCGTCTTCAACCGCCTTGGCTCCTTTGGCGACGCGCCGGCCGGCTCGGTGCGGCTGACAGACGTGGTCGACGATCCGTCGCCGTCCGTCCGGCGGTATGAGCCGGGCAATCCAGACGCGGACAAGGATGGATATGTCGCGTATCCGGCGATCAATCCCATCACGGAGATGGTGGACCTGATGAGCGCCACGCGCGCGTACCAGTTAAATGCTTCAGCGATCAGCGCGGCCAAGCAGATGATCCAGGAATCGATCGACATTCTGAAAACTACTTAGCGGAGGGCGCGATGAACACTGTCAATCTAGGCAATATTCCGAACGTGTACGCGCCGAACGCCGCGCCCCTCGACCTGGGCGGCGACCAGGGCGGACCAAGTTTTTCCGACGTGCTGAAAGACGCCGTGAACACCGTGAACTCGCTGCACGACACGGCGGCAACGCAGGCGGCCAGCCTGATGCAGACCGGCAACGGCGACGTGAACCAGGTCATGATTGCGGTGGAAAAGGCTGACGTGTCGTTCCAACTGATGATGCAGGTTCGCAACAAGATCGTGAACGCATATCAGGACATTGAAAAAATGCAGTTCTAGGATTGAAATCGAATGGCTGGCTATAAAAACGCAGGCGATCAACTGAAGCAGATCTGGGTAAGCCGCAACAGCCGGCAGAGAGGATTCCTGCTGGGCGGAGCCGCGGCAACGGCGCTGGTGGTGCTGCTATTTGTCAAGTTCATCGGCACGCCCGACTACAAGACCCTCTACACGGGACTGGAGCCGGAAGATGCGCAGGCGCTGAGCGCAAAGCTGGATGCGGCCGGCATTCCGCACCAGGCCAGCGCCGACGGCAAGACCATCAGCGTTCCGGCAGACAAGCTGGACGCGGCGCGCATGCAGAGCGCGTCGGACGGCGGTCCGCACAGCGGCCGCATGGGATTCGAGCTGTTCGACAAGATGTCCTGGGGCCAGACCGAGTTCGACGAGAAAGTCACCTATCAGCGCGCGCTGGAGGGCGAGCTGGAACGGTCGATCGAGACGCTGTCTGACGTGGAAAGCGCGCGCGTTCATCTCGTCATGCCCACTGACTCGGTGTTCCTGGACCGCCAGCGCGGGGCAAAGGCGTCTGTGGTTCTGCGGCTGCGCCGCGGCACGCTGTCAAAGGATGCGGCCGTGGCCATCTCGCGCCTGGTGGCCGGCGCAGTGGACGATCTGAAGCCCGAAGACGTTTCGATTGTGGATGCGGACACCGACCGCTCGCTCGGCATTGGCGCAGACGGGACCGACGGCGGCGGAGCGGACGCGGATCTGAGCGCGCGGCTGATCAGCACTCTCGAGCCGATCGTGGGCGTGGACAAGATTCGCGCCAGCGTGAACGTGGACTACGACCAAGGTACTACAGACGAAAGCCAGGAGAAGTACGATCCTGCTGTCAGCGCCGTGCTGAGCGACCAGAAATCGGAGGACATCTCGGGCGGAAGCGCGGTTCCAGCGGGAGTTCCGGGAACCTCCAGCAATACTCCCACTGCCAAGCCGCAGAAGCCGGCCAATCCGCCGCTCATGCAGAGCTCGAAGACGGAGAATGCGCAGTATGGCGTGAACAAGACCGTGGTGCATACCGTCGCTCCTGCAGGCAGGATTGCGCGCATCACGGCCGCCATCCTGGTGGACGATGCGATTGTGCGCACGGTGCAGAAAGGCAAGGTCACTTTCACGCGGAAGAAGCGATCGGCGGAGGAGCTGAGCCAGATCAGGCAGCTTGCCGAAGCGGCCATCGGCTTTGACGAGAAGCGCGGCGACAGCATCAGCGTAGAAAACCTGCCTTTCGACGCCGACTCGGCGGAGCTGGATGCTCCTGCGGCTGGCTGGGCTACGCAGGTGCAGAAGACGGTTTCTGACTACTCTTCGCTCTTAAGGCCGGTGTCGCTGCTGGCGCTCTTCGTGCTCGCCTATCTGTTCGTGATCCGGCCGGTGCAGAGGCACGTGTTTACGGCGGCTCCAGTGCCTGCCGGGGCCGAACCGCTGCTGCCGCCGGCGCGCGTTGAGGCGCTGCCCGGCGCGTCAAGCGAGCCCGGCCCCGGCGTGACGCGCGCCAACCAACTCAAGGAGCAGACCGTTGAAATGATACGGCAGAAGCCGCTGCACACCGCGCGCGCGGTGCAAGCCTGGCTGCATGAGGAGACCTCATGAGCACGACTGAACGCATCGCCATGAGCGGGACTCGCAAGGCAGCGGTCCTTCTTTCGGTTCTTGGAGAAGACGCCGCCGCGCCGATCCTGCGCAATCTGCCCGATGAAGACCTGGAGCGGATCACCGAAGAAGTGGTTCACATGGGACAGGTGCCCATGGAGGTAACGCTGCAGGTGCTCGAGGAGTACCAGGAGATGATGTCTGCGCAGGAGTGCGCGGCCATTGGCGGGCAGGACGTCGCGGTGCGCCTGCTGGTGAAGGCCTTCGGGGAAAGCGGCGCACGGAATATGGTGGACCGGCTCACGCAGTCGGACGAAACCAAATCTCTGTGCCTGGAAACACTGAGGAAGGCCGATCCGCAGCAACTGGCGAGATTCCTTGTGGGCGAAAACTCGCAGACCAAGGCGCTGGTGCTCGGCCATCTGGATGCGAAGCAGGCCTCGGCGCTGCTGATGAAGCTGGAGCCGGAGGTGCGCGCGGACTGCGTGAGACGCCTCGCCAATCTCGGCAATTTTTCGCCTGAAGTGGCCGCGAAAGTTTCGACGGTGCTGAACCGGCGGCTTCGTTCCGTAGGCGACCAGACCAGGAAGTCCGGCAGCGGATTCAGGAACATTGCCGAGCTGATGAATCGTCTTGACCCGGTCACGTCCCGCGAGATTCTCGACAACATCGAGCGGGAAGAACCGAAGCTGGCCATTAATATCCGCGACCTGATGTTCACCTTCGACAACTTCCTCGAGGTTCCCGAGCAGGAGATGCGCGAGCTGATGAGCTCGCTCGACAAGAAGACGCTGATGATCGCGCTCAAGGGCACAAGTGAAGATGTACGCAGCCACTTCTACAGGACCATGTCTTCGCGTGCGGTGGAAATGATGAAGGAGGATTCCGAGGTGATGGGCCCGGTACGCAGCAAGGAAGTGGCCAAGGCGCAGGCTGAGATTGTGGCCATTGCCCGCAAGCTCGAGTCGGAAGGCAAGATCGTGTTGAAGAGTGAGGGAGACGACGAATATGTCCTATAGCACGCCATACAGCACCATCGCTCCTTTGCCCATTGCTACGCTGCAGTACCGGGACATCGGCGGCTCACTCGAAACAGAAGAAGAGCCGGCCGGGGACGAGCATCGCAACGGGTGCGCCGGCAAGCGTCGCGCGGAAGTGGAGATGTCGGAAGAGGAGCTCGCCGCCAAGATTCGCCAGGAACGCGCGGACGCAGTGGCCCAGTTGGAGCAGAAGCTGCGCCAGGAGCTTGAGCAGAAACTGCTGGCTGCACGCGGTCCGGTCGCCTCGGCCGTGAAGGATTTTGCGGAACAGCGAGACGATTATTTTGCGCGCGTGGAAGCGGAGGTGGTGCAGTTGTCGTTGTCCATTGCGGCGAAGATTCTGCATCGCGAAGCGCAGGTGGATCCCATGCTGGTGGCGACGCTGGCGCGCATTGCCGTGGAGAAGATGCGCGACGACTCGAATGTGACGGTGCGCGTAGCCCCAGGACGCGGCGCTTCCTGGAAGCAGTATTTTGCCGGATTCCCCAACCTGGCGCACGTGGAAGTGGTGGAAGATTCCAAGCTGAGCGATCAGGATTGCCTCCTCGAAACGCAACTGGGCGTCGCCAACTTCGGGCTCGACACGCAACTGAAAGAAGTGGAACAGGGATTCTTTGACCTGCTTGCGCTGAGGCCCGCAGCACGATGAAGCGCCCGATCCTCGCGCCTTACGCACACTATCTCGAGTCGGGCTCGACGCTGCGGTGGAGGGGCCGCATCAGCCAGGTTGTCGGCAACCTGGTTGAGTCTGACGGCCCATTCTGTTTTGTGGGCGAGTCGTGCGAGATCAAGGACTCGACCGGGCGAAGCTACGCGGGCGAGATCATCGGCTTCCGCGGCTCGACGATGCTTTCGATGACCGCCGACCCGGTGCGCGGCGTGCGCTTCGGCGACAGGATCGAAACCTGGGGCGCGCGGCCATCGGTGCGCGTGGGGCCCGGTGTGCTGGAGCGCGTGGTGGATACGGCGGGCAATCCGCTGGATGGCAGGGGCGATTATCGTGCCACGCATTCGGTGCTCATCGACGGCTCTGCGCCTCTGCCGCTCGAACGTGTTCCGATTCGCGAGCCGCTCAGTTGCGGCATTCGCGCGATTGACGGATTTCTGACCTGCGGACGCGGGCAGCGCATCGGCATCTTTGGCGGCAGCGGCGTGGGCAAAAGCACGCTGATCGGCATGATGGCGCGCGGCACCGCTGCGGACATGACCGTGCTGGCGCTGGTGGGCGAGCGCGGCCGCGAAGTGGGCGAGTTTCTTGAAGTACTGGGCGAGGAGGGGTTGCGGCGCGCGGTGGTGATGGTCTCCACCTCCGATCAGTCGCCGCTGCTGCGTCTGCGCGCGGCTCTTGCCGCAACGGCGATGGCCGAATATTTTGCAAGCCTGGGAAGAAACGTCCTGCTCATCGTGGACTCGCTCACGCGCTTCGCCATGGCGCAGCGCGAGATCGGCCTGGCTGCGGGCGAGCCGCCTACGGCCAAGGGCTATACGCCTTCCGTGCTGAATACGCTGGCCAGGCTGGTGGAGCGAGCGGGCAATTTCTCGCAGGGCAGCATCACCGCGTTTTATACCGTACTGATGGAGGGAGACGATCAGCAGGACCCGGTGGTGGATGCGGTGCGCTCGCTGCTCGACGGGCATGTGGTGCTCGACAGAAATCTTGCCATGAAGAGTCATTATCCTCCCATCTCGATTCTCGACAGCCTGAGCCGCCTGATGCCGAGCCTGGTGAGCGAGCAGCACCTGTCGAAGGCCAAGGCGCTACGGCTGCTGCTCTCTGCCTATGCGCATTCTGAGGACCTGGTCCGCATCGGCGCCTATCAAAAAGGAACCGATCCGGTGCTGGACAACGCCATCGAAGTTCTGCCGTCGTTGAACGAGTTCCTGCAGCAGACGCCCAACGTGCTCTGCAGCTTTGCCGACGCCGCCGGGCACCTGATGAAAATTCCGGGCTGAGATGGCGTTTCGCTTCTCACTTGCGACGGTTCTCCGCTTCCGCGAGAGCGTGGAAAAGCGCGAAGAGCTTGCGCTCAAGAAAATCCTGCTGGAGATAGCGCGCGCGCGGCATGAGATCGACCGGCTCACCGCGCAGATTGCCGCTGCGCATACGGCGCGGGACCAGGCGATGCAGAATCCGCAACCTGCTTCGCACATGCAAGGCATCGTGAATGATATCGAGGCTGCGACGGAGCGCAGAAAAAATCTGCATGCGGCCCTCGGGGCACTGGAAAAGCAGCGCGCACTGCAGGCCGGGAGGTACCAGGCGGCGCACCGCGACCGCCAGATGCTGAGCGATATGCGCGCGCGGCAGCAGGACGCTTACGAACAGCAGCGCGCGCGCGCCGCACAAAAGTTTCTCGACGACATCTTTGCCGCGCGGGCGCAGCGGAATTAGTCTTTCCACAGCCACGCAACTCCATCCCACGGTCGGGGGGGTGCTCGGGTCGTTTTCTTTGGCTGCGTCATCTCCCGCTCGCAACCCGGCAATCCTTGCCCAGTGCACGCGGCATTGCTTGCCGGTTTTTGCCCAGGACGCAAGAGGGTGCGGATGCGTCGATGAATAACCACTTTGTTTTCAGCAGGCATTGAGGCTCCACTTGGCGCGGAGGGTTTGGCAATTCGTGGCCTGCAACATGCAGACAGACAGGCGTGCGCATTGCAGCCCATCGATCGACGATTACCACTTCGGCCACCGTGCCGGAGACAAGCTCGAAGCCAACCGGCGCGAGCTTTCTCGAAGTGCTCGCGGGAACGTCTGCGCAGTCATCGAATAACGATGCGATCATGGGCACAGTCAGCACACAGCAGAAAGATGCAGGCGCGGCAGAGCAGAACAGCCAGCCGGAGTCTTCAGCCAGCACCAGCAGCCAAGATCAATCTGCAAACGAACCTCAACAAGATTCTGTCGCGCCGATTGCAGTCAAGATGATTGCAGAGCCGGCTCGCGGGCCAATGGCAACGGCTCGCTTCAATGCAAACGGACCTATCCGCGCAACGGCGCGTGATGAGAAGTCCGCTGCGGATTTTGCACCGTCTGTGGCAAACGCTCCGCTGCCGGCTGCGACGATTGCAGTAACCGTCCCTCAGGCGCCTGTGCCTCCGGTTCCTGCCCCCGACTCTTCCGGTCAAGGCAAAGACAGCGCAGAAACACAGCAGCCTGAAGCAGCCAGCGCAATCAACAAAGTTCAAACGGCCAGCGACGCCAGCCATCTGGCGCACGCAACGGCCGCCGCCAATCGCGGTCAGGCCGTATCGCCAACGCAGAATGGGAAGATTGCAGTGGATGCTCTCCCATCTGTGATCGATGCGACAGGGCAATCGAATGACGAAGCGTGCGCGACGAGCACGTTTGCTGCGGGATTTCCGCCTGCGCAGGGGATCACTGCAGTTGCAATGCCTATCGGCAGCACGACCGTAAATAGCTCAGCCTGCCTGAATGGCATGCCGGCTGCGGCCCGGCCTGTTGCAAGCGCGGCGCAGAGCGGAACAGCGGTAAGCACAGATTCGCTCAAGTCATCGCCTGCCAACGGAAACAGCATGCAGCCGGCTTCCATCGCCGGGCAGGCAAGCGTCCCGGCTCACAACACGCAGAACAATACAACGCCGGGCAGCACCACGGCGCAGCACGCGCAGGGCCAGGCCACACAGAACCAGACCACACAAAATCAGGCCGCGCAAACCACCCCAACCGCAGCGCAGACGCCGGCGCAGGCCGGCGCAGCGGCATCGCAGCTTCAGGCAATCGCGCCGCACAACGCGACGCATGAGATTGCCACTCCGGGCGGCAGCGCAGGCGCAGCGACGGGAACGGCTGCGGCAAGCGAGCGGCCTGCACAGGCGGAGACAAACGAGGCCGCGGCAACGCAAGGAATCAGTACGGCAAACGTGATTCAAAAGATGAGCGGGACCGAGATGCGCGTGGGCATGCACTCGGCCGAGTTCGGCGAGATTTCAATCCGCACCGCCGTTTCGCAACAACAGATGACGGCGCAAATCTCCGTGGATCACGACGATCTTGGCAAGGCGATCTCGGCGCACATCCCTGCCATGGAAGCCAGGCTCGGCGGCGAGCTCGGGCTGCGCGCGCTGGTGCAGGTGAGCCAGAGCGGAATGTCGTTTTCCGGCGAGCGCGGCGCTTCGCCACAAAAAGATCAGCGCACATTTGCGCAGCCGCAGCAGGCAGAAGCGATCCCGGCCTTCGCGGAAACCGACAGCCCGGTTTCACGCGCGGCGGCAATTGCAGGCGATGGATACCGGTTGGATATCAGGGCATAGGGAAATTTCTTCACGCGAGGTAAGAACGATGAACGTACAGGGATTCAGCCCGTTGATCAGCGCGCCGATGCAGGCGCAGGCGGCCAGCACAAGCGCCAGTTCGGGAACAAGCGGCTCCAGCAGCTCAAGCAGCTCGAACGGCACGTCAGCCAGCGATCTGCAGACCATGTTCCTCAACCTGCTGGTCACCGAGCTGCAAAACCAGGACCCCACGCAGCCGGTCGATCCGACTGAGATGGTGAGCCAGATGGTTTCGCTGAACCAGCTTGACCAGCTCATCTCTATCAACCAGACGCTCTCGTCGCTCACGTCTTCGTCCACGGGCGACGCAACCACTGACGCGGCACAGGCGTCGCAAACAGCGGCACAGGCGGGCCCTGCCACGCAGGCCAATGCGCTCGCGCAGCAGCCTGCAACCGCTTTTCAGCCAGCGCAGCCTTACACCGGCTCGCTGGTGAATCTTTACGGCAACATCGGCGCTACGGCCGCCAATTCCAATTACTTTACCGCCGCAGGAGGCAGATAAAATGTCAGCATTCTCGATTCCTCTTTCAGGACTGGCAGCCAGCTCCGATTCGCTGAATGTCATCGCTAACAATCTTGCAAACCTCAACACCGACGGCTACAAGGACGAGAGCCTGAACTTTGCCGACGTCTTCAACCAGATGCAGAGTGTCTCGGGCAACGGCGATCCCATCCAGTTCGGATCGGGCGTCGAAGTAGAGGGCCAGATTGCGAATTACTCGGACGGCACCGTGACTTCCACCGGACAGGCCTCGAACATGGCGCTGCAAGGCAACGGGTTCTTCGTTGTGCAGGATCAGGCCAACGGTGAGGAGAGCTTCACGCGCGACGGCGACTTCACGGTCAACGCGCAGGGCCAGCTCTGCACGCCGCAGGGCCAGTTAGTGATGGGCTATCCGGCCGTGAACGGGCAAATCTCCACCAGCACGGCGCTGGCGCCGATCAGCGTGAACCAGGCAAGCAATATTCCGGCTTCGGCAACAACGAGCTTCACCATGGATACGAACCTGGACGCGAGCGCAGCGGCCGGTACCACCTTCAGCTCGCCCATCACGGTTTATGACTCGCTGGGCACCTCGCACGTGCTGACGGTGCAGTACACCAACACGGGCGCGAATACCTGGAGCTATGACATCACCATCCCCGGCTCGGATGTGGGCTCCAGCAGCACCGCGCAAACCGTGGCGTCGGGCACGCTGACCTTCAACTCTTCCGGCCAGCTCACTTCCCCCTCGTCGCCCGTTACCGGAATCAACATCACGGGACTGGCGGATGGCGCAGCCAGCATGAGCCTGACCTGGAACCTGAACGGCTCCGGCGGCACACCGGTCATCACCCAGCAGGACTCGACCAGCGCGACCTCGGCGACCACCCAGAACGGCTACGGCGTAGGTACGCTCACCGGCTACTCGGTTCTGCCGGACGGCACCGTGCAGGGCCAGTTCAGCAACAACCAGACCATGGCCCTGGGCCAGGTGGCGGTGGCCAGCTTCGCCAATCTGCAGGGGCTCTCGCAGGTGGGCAACAACGATCTGCAGGCCACGTTCGCCTCGGGCGCTCCGGTGATTGGACAGGCCGGCTCCGGCGGCAACGGCACCATTACCGGCGGTGCGGTGGAGGAGTCGAATGTGAGCCTCTCTACCGAGTTCGCCAACATGATCGTCGCGCAGCAAGGCTACGAGGCCAACGCCAAGGTTCTCACCACGATGGACCAGGTCTCGCAGGCCACTATCCAACTGATCTCGTAATGCGGACGATCCAAACGGCGCGTTAACGAACGATTAGAGACTTCCGCCGCGGGCAAACCGGCCCCGGCGGAAGCCCGCGCCCCCGCGTGGGTTCTCATCGCTGTCTCACCCTCTGCAAGGCCGCGCCGGCCCCTCCTTATATGGCCGTAAGTTACTGAAAGAAGAAGACCTGCTTATGACGCAGGCCGGCTTTCGCGGCTTTGCGCCCTGCGGTCCGTTTCCGGCACGCCAAATGCAATTACCCCTGCGCAATCGTCCCTGCAGTGTGTTCTGGACTGGCGGAGAAAACTTCCGCCCGGCACGGCATGCGCGAACGGGGGCAAGGAGCAGGCCGGAAGATGAGCACCGCCGCACAACCCCTGGAACCCAGAGTCACCGAGACGCCCGCTGAGGAGCCGAGCGCAACCGATCTGCTCGACACCATGCCCTGGCTGCCCTGCACGCTGACACTCGAAGTGCCGGTAGTGCGATTCACGATCGGCGATCTTCTTGCGCTCACCAAGGGCTCGATCGTGGAGACGGCCTGCCATCACACCAGCGACGTGCCGCTGCGCGTCAATCAGCTTCTCATCGGCTGGACCGAGTTCGACGTGATCGGCGACCGGCTGGCCGTGCGGATTACGGAACAGGCATGACTTCTACTTTGCCCCTTCAGCAGCCCTCCCTTCGGACAGCGCAACGCGCGGACGCCGCGATGCCCATGACCAGCGCGTTTGCGCGGACGCTGCGCGCCTTCGCCGAGCGGGAGCAGCTCGACCTGACGCAGACGCAGCTTTCCGGCGCGCGCGAGCTCTTGCAGAAAAAACGCCCCGCGCCCGTGGGCTCGCCGCTGACTACCGGCGCTTCAAAGAGGAAGAAGCAGGATACGCCTGCCGAGGAACCGGCAAAGCCGGTCCAGGCGGCGCCCGCTCAAGAGCCCGCTGCTCAGCCGCTGAACTCCGGCCTGCTGACGCGCGGCTGGGCTTGGCTCAGGAAGAACAACAAATTCGGCGCAACCAGGCAACTACGCGTGGCAGAGACTGTCTCGCTGGGAGAAAAGCGGTTCGTCTCTGTGATTCACGTGGATGGGCAGAAGTTCCTGATCGGCGGCGGCGCATCAGGAGTGGCGCTGCTGACGCAGCTTGGCGCTGCAGAAGCCGTGCAGACGAGTACAAGCGGCGTGGAGCAGCGTAAATGAAACTCTGCTCCTCAGCCCGGCGCATGGCGACGATCGCGTCGCTGTTTGTCGCGTTCAGCGCGACTGCGTCGGCGCTGGCTCCTCCCGCGCCCGCAGGCAACGGCGCGCCAGAATCCGCAAGCTCCGTCAGCTTACCTGGCAATGCTGCCGCTCTGCCCGGCAGCGCCGGCGCAGGATTGCAGATTCAGGGAGTGCCCGGAGCCAACGTGCCGTGGTCAATCGTGATCATGCTCACGGCGCTGACGCTGATCCCCTCGCTTTTGCTCTGCGTTACGCCGTTTGCGCGGCTGCTGATCGTCTTTCATTTTCTGCGCCAGGCGCTGGGACTGCAGACCACGCCGTCGAACCAGACGCTGATCGGTCTTTCGCTCGTTCTCACGTTTTTCCTGATGCAGCCGGTTGGAGCGCAGATTTACCAGGATGCGATCGTGCCCATGCAGGCCGGCCAGATCAGCGCCACGCAGGCGCTTGAAGCCGGACAGGCGCCGCTACGCAAATTCATGGCTCACTATGTGCGCGAAAAAGACGTTGCATTGTTCATCGATCTGGCCAAAGAGCCGCGGCCGGCTTCTGCCGACGATCTGTCGATGCGCGTGCTGCTACCCGCTTATATATTGTCGGAGCTCAAGGCCGGCTTTCAGATCGGTACCGTGCTGTTTCTTCCCTTTCTGATTGTGGATATGGTCGTGGCTTCGATTACGACTTCCGTCGGCATGTTGCAACTGCCGCCGGTGGTGATTTCAACCCCGCTCAAGCTGCTGCTCTTCCTGATGGTGGATGGCTGGCACCTTTTGATCGGCTCATTGATGAGGAGTTTCAACTAGCGCTATGGGAGTGGACCAGGCTGTGTTGCTCGGACGCGCGGTGCTCGAAGAGGTGGTCATCCTCGCCGGCCCCATCCTGCTGGTGGCCATGACGGTGAGCCTGGTGGTGAACGTCGCCCAGGTGCTCACTTCGCTGCAGGATACAACGATCTCGTCGGTCACCCGGCTGCTGGCGACCGGCGGCGCGCTGTTCTTTACGATGCCGTGGATGTGGCGGCACCTGGCGCACATGACGCTCAACATGTTTTCCGACTTTCACGTGTACCTGCAATGATCCAGATTCCGCTCATCCCGGGCATCACCGCGGCGCTCACCATTGGCGTGCGCCTGACCGGGCTTATGCTCTTCGCGCCGTTCTTCGGCAGCTCGGTAATTCCGGCGCGGGTGAAGGCGGTCTTCGTGATCGCGCTTACGGTGCTGCTGTTTCCTTCCGTGGAGCACGCGATTGTTGTGCCCACGCTGGCAGGCTGGCCCATGCTGATCCTCACTGAATTCCTCATCGGCGTGGGCATGGGGATTGCCACCAACATCGTCTTTGACGCGGTGCAGCTCACCGGCCAGGTGCTGGGCGTGCAGATGGGCTATTCGCTGGTAAACATTCTCGATCCGCAGTCGCAGGTGGATACGACAGTGGTTGCCGTCTTCTACCAGAGCATCGTGCTGCTGCTGTTTCTGCGCATGGATGTGCACTACTGGCTGTTGCGCGCCGTGGGCAACAGCTTTCTTTATCTGCCGCCCGGCACGGCGCACCTGGGCGGATTGTTTACGCGGGCCATCTTCCAGGTGGCCGGCGAAATCTTCGGGTTGGGCGTGCAGATCGCGGCCCCGGTGCTCTCGGCCACGCTGGCCGCCGACATTGTTCTGGGACTGCTGGGCAAAGCATCGCCGCAGATGCCGCTGATGCTGCTTGGCCCCGCGGTCAAGAGCCTTCTGGGCATTGGGATTCTTGCGGTGACATTGAAGTACTGGCCCGATCTTTTCCGCCGCCTGTTCCTCGAATCGATGGTGAAAGGCGAACAACTGCTCCACCTGGCGCACTAAAACGACGATGGCTGACGCGAGTAAAACAGAAAAGCCGACACCACGGCACCGGAAACAGGCCCGCGACCGCGGACAGGTGACGCGTTCGCGCGAGCTGACCGGCGCACTGTCGATGGCCGCGGTGGCCGGCGTGGTGTGGTTCATGGGTCGCGGAGCCGTGCCGGGATGGACGCAGTTTTTCCGCAATGTGCTGGACTCCGCCAGCACGGACGCCATCACTCCCAACGGCCCGCTGCTTTTCTGGACAAGCATCCAGGCCATCCACTGGGTTTTCCCCATCTTTGCGGCGGGGCTGGCTGTGGCTCTGTTCACTGGGCTCGCGCAGGGCGGCTTTGTCTTTGCGCCCGATGCGCTGTCGCCCAGGATGGAGCGCCTGAGCCCGGCAGGAAAACTGCAGCAGATGGTTTCGCTGGCCGCGCTCAGCACCATTCTCAAATCGCTCATTCCCTTCAGCGCCATTGCCTGTGTGGGCTACGCGTGCATTCGCAGCCACTGGGGCCTGATCCTCTCCAGCTCCTTTGTCGATGCGCGCGACTTCGCCGGCATGGCAAGCGGCATCCTGATTGAAATCATCTGGAAAAGCGGGCTTGTTCTGCTGGCCTGGGCAGGCGTGGATTACCTGCTGCTGTGGTGGAAGAACGAAGGCGACCTGAAGATGAGCCGGCAGGATATCAAGGAAGAGCTGAAGCAGTCGGAGGGCAATCCGGCCAACAAGGCGCGCATCCGCAGGCTGCAGCGGCACAACCGCCGCCGGCAGATGCTGAAGGCCGCAGAGACGGCCACGGTGGTGATCACCAACCCCACGCACTACGCGGTTGCGCTTCGCTACGAGGCCAGCATGGCTGCGCCGATGGTCGTGGCCAAGGGCCTCGATCTCCTAGCCCAGAAGATCAAGGAGATTGCGTGGCTCCATGACATTCCGGTGATGGAAAACCGGCCGCTGGCGCAGGCTCTTTACAAGGGCGCCGAGGTCGGCGATCCCATTCCGGCGGCGCTTTATCACGCGGTCGCCGAGATCCTGGTCGTCGTTTACAAGGCGCAAGCTGAGCTGAGAGCGCGCGAAGCGCAAAGAAGAACCGCATCCTACAGGCGCGTAGAGGGAATGCCCGTATGACGAAGAAGCCCGGACTGCTGCAGACGCTTCAACAATACTCCGACTGGGTAATCCCCACCGGCGCGGTGGCGCTGATCTTCGTGATGCTGGTGCCGCTGCCGGGATTCATGCTCGACCTGCTGCTCACGCTGAACATCATGGCCGCGGTGCTGGTGCTGCTCACGGCCATCCAGGTGCTGCGTCCGGTGCAGTTCTCGGTGTTTCCCAGCCTCATTCTTCTGCTCACGCTGATGCGACTGGCGCTGGACCTGGCCAGCACGCGGCGCATTCTGCTGCACGGCAACGAAGGCCCTGCGGCGGCCGGAAAAGTGATTGAAGCCTTCGGGCAATTCGTGGTCGGCGGCAACTACATTGTCGGTTTCGTGATTTTCCTCGCCTTGATCGCCATTCAATATCTGGTGGTGAGCCACGGCGCGGTGCGCACTGCAGAAGTGACCGCGCGCTTCACACTCGACGCCATGCCCGGCAAGCAAATGGCGATTGACTCCGACCTGAATACCGGCCTGATCAACGCCGACCAGGCGCGCCAGCGGCGCGAACTGGTGGCGCGCGAGGCCGAATTCTGCGGCTCCATGGACGGCGCAGCCCGCTTCTCGCAGCGGGACTCGATGGCCACTATCCTTATCATGGCCATCAATATCGTTGCCGGCTTCCTCATCGGCGTCTTCCAGCAGGGTGTTCCTTTCCAGGAAGCGCTCAAGACGTACACGATCCTCACGGTGGGCGATGGACTGGTGGCCATCATTCCGTCGCTGCTGGTTTCGGTTGCGGGCGGCATCGTGGTGACGCGCGCGGCGTCCGATCACTCGCTCGGCGTGGACATCGGCAAGCAGGTCTTCAAAACTTCGCGCCCGCTGTGGATCGCCGGCAGTGTGCTGCTGGCGCTGGCGATCATTCCCGCCATGCCCAAGATTCCCTTCATCGCTCTCGGCGGATTGACAATCTTTGCGGCCTGGAAGATGAAGCCCGCCATGGCCGCGGAAGCCGCTAGGCAGGAGAAAACCGCTGCGCAAAAAGTGGGTGCGCCGGCCGTGGATCCGATGGATGCGGTGCTGAAGCTCGACGAGCTGATGCTGGAAGTAGGCGTGGGCCTGGTGCCGCTGGTGGATGCCAAGCAGGGAGGCCAACTGCTGGCGCGCGTCAAGTCGCTGCGCAAGAACCTGGCGCAGCAGCTCGGATTCCTGGTTCCCTCGATTCACATCACCGACAATCTTTCCCTGAAAGAGCGCGAGTACGTGGTGTATCTGCGCGGCGTGGAGATCGCGCGCTGGGAGATGCGGCGCGACCGCTTGCTGGCGGTAAACTCCAATCCCAAGCCGGGCGATCTGCAGGGGCAGGAGACGCGCGAGCCGGCCTTCAATTCGCCTGCAAAGTGGATTACGCCCGACCTGCAGGCACAGGCCATCGCCGCCGGATACGCGGTCGTGGACCACACCTCGGCGCTGGCCGCGCATCTTTCGGAGCTGATCAAGCAGAACGCGCACGATCTGCTCACGCGCCAGGAGACCAAGCGGCTCGTGGACCGTCTTGCCGACTCGCATCCCAAGCTGGTGGAGGAGCTGACGCCGAAGCTGATGAGCCTGGGCGAAGTGCAGAAAGTGCTGCAGCAGTTGCTTCGCGAGCAGGTTTCCATCCGCGACCTGGGAACGATTCTCGAGACGCTGGTAGAAGCGGCGGCGGCCAACAAGAATCCGGTGGTGCTTGTTGAAGCCGCGCGGCATGCGCTGGGACGCGCGCTGATTCGTCCGCTGCTGGACGAGCGCGGCATGCTCAAGGTGGTTACGCTCGACAGCTCCATCGAAGAAGAGTGCGCGCGCACGCCCTCGCAGAGTCTGCAGCTTGGCTCAGGAGGAGGGTTGCAGATTTCCGTGGCGCGCAGGGTTCTGGACGGGCTGCGCGCCATGCTCGGCGACCAGATCGCCATGGCGCCTCCGATCCTGCTGTGCGCTTCGCCGGGGCGTTTTTATCTCCGGCGCTATCTTGAACCGTTTATTCCCAGGGTTGTGGTGATTTCGCCATCGGAGATTCCGCCGATGACGCAGGTCATGTCACTCGGATCGGTGCGATGAAAACCAGGATTTTTATCTTCAACTACGGTGAGGTGGACCAATGACTCCGGCAGAACTGGCCTATACCAACAGCGTCGCCCACTCGAGCAGCAGTGACGAGCTCGTGATGCAGGAGCTGTCGCAGGTCTACTATATTGCCGCGCGCATTCGCGAACGGCTGCCGCAGCACGTCGACCTGGAAGACCTTGTCAGCGCCGGCGTGGTGGGACTCATTGAAGCCAGCCGCAGCTTTAACGAAGCCAAGAATGCGCAGTTCAAGACCTTCGCCAAGTTCCGCATCCGCGGCGCCATCCTGGACAGCCTGCGCGAGATTGACTGGGGCTCGCGCCTCATGCGCCGGCGCGGACGCGAGATTGCAGAAGCCACCGCAAAGCTCGAGGCCAGGATGGGACGCAAGCCGGCCGAGGCGGAGATTGCGGCCGAGATGAATGTGGATGCCGAATATCTGCGCAAGATCATGGCGCAGCTCGACACGCTGCACATCACCAGCCAGCGGGCGGTTTCGTCAGACGACAGCTCGGAGACGATCGATCTGATTGAGGCCGCTCCGGACCTCGACGATCCCAATCCCTTCGACCTTTGCCTCAAGGGTGAGATGCGCAGCCACCTGGCGGAAGCGATCTCCAGGCTCAGCGAGCGGGAGCAGTTGATTCTTTCTCTCTACTACCGCGAAGAGCTCACCATGAAGGAAATCGCCAAGGTTGTGGGCGTGGCGCTCTCGCGGGTATCGCAGATCAGGGAAGCGGCGGTTACCAAGCTGCGCAAGGCGCTGGCCCACGTTCAGGATCGTCCGCAGCCGCGCTATGCGGGTGCGGATCTCTACGCCGAGCAGGTTTAACGCGGACAGGACAAAAGCATGACGGATACGACGAAGCGGTCAGCAACATTGAACAGCAACGGCAAGCAGCGCACAGTCGTGAATTGCAACTTTCGCTCAGCAGGCCGGCTTTCCAACGAGAACGCGCGCACGCTCACCACGATTCACGAAACCTTTGCGCGCCACCTGGCTACGGCGCTGGATGCGCACCTGGGAACGGGGCTCGAAGTAAAGCTGAGCGGGCTGGAACAGCTCCCCATCAAAGAGCACATCGCGGCTATTCCGGCGCTTGCTTACATTGTTCCCTTTTCGCTGAGCGCTATTCCCGGCGCAACGATTGTGGAGTGCGACATCAGCCTGGTCTTCCCCATCGTCGATCTGCTGCTGGGCGGCACCGGAACGCCGGGCAGCGGTCAGCGCGAGCTCTCCGAGATCGAAGAAGAGCTCATGCAGGACGTAACCCTGCTGATGGTACGGCAGGCGGAGAGCACGTGGCGGCTGCCGGCGGATATGCCGCTGAAGGCGAATCGGCGGGTCAAATCGTCCGTACTGCACCAGTATTGCCCGCCGAATGAAAAAGTCACCTGCGTGAAGTTCGAGGTGGACATCGCGGGGACGGTCGGCACATTCCAGCTCGTGTTTCCGGCTGCATTTCTGAACGTGCTGATCCAGCAGGTCAAGCAGGATCAGCCGCAGAAGAAGAGCAGCGTGCGGTTTTTCCCGCGGCCATCGATACGCGAGCGCATCCTGGACTGCGATGTGCAGGTGGCCGCGGAGCTGCCGAACCTGCACGTGGCGGTGCGCGACCTGCTGGCGCTGTTGCCGGGCAGCGTGCTCAAGCTGCGCGCGCCGGTGCGCACGCCAGGCATGCTCACCGCCGGCGGACAGGGAATCTTTGAAGCAACACCGGTGCGGAACGGCGCGCAGAAAGCGGCGCAGCTCGGCCGGCGTCTTTCCACCACCAACTGGGAGAGGATGTAAGCGTCATGGAGAATCAAAACAGGATTGCAGTGCGTATCTTTGCGGCGGCGCTGGCCGGCGCAATTTCTGAATCGCTGGGCAAGGCCGTCGGCTCTCCCTGGCCGCTCGAGGTTGCGGACCTTGAGCAGCCGCCTGCCCGGCGAGGACAGCCGGTACAGTTCAGCCTGAAACTCGAAGGCGGATTGCACGGCCAGTGCTTCATCGAGTTTTATCAGCCGCAGGTTGCCGAACTGGCGTCCAAGCTGAGCAGCCAGCCGGTCCAGACCACCGGCGAGGAACAGGTCAAGGCGCTGGCCACGGTGATCGCCGCTTCAACGACGGCGTTCAGCGAGTCGCTCACGCCGCAGTTTGGCGAGCTGTCGTGCAAGGTTGAATCCGTTTCCGGGCTGGCCTTCGGCGGCATGTATGTGGTGCCGCTGACAGCGCCGGCGGTGGGATCGGAGGACGCGGTCCTGCTCTACTTCGATGGACAACTGCTGGACGCGCTGGCTGCCGCCAACGGCGAGGACGACGCGGAGTCGAGCAAGCGGCCGTTTCATCCGGCGAACCTGAAGCTGGTGATGGATGTCGAGCTGAACGTCGCGCTACGGTTTGGCCAGCGCCAGTTGCCACTGCGCGACGTGCTGGAGCTGACCAGCGGCTCCGTGGTCGAGTTGGATCGCCTGGTGGACGAGCCGGTGGAGCTGCTGCTGGATGGCAAGCTGGTGGCGCGTGGCGAGGCGGTGATCGTCGACGGCAACTACGGCATGCGCGTCACCGAGATTCCGCAAGCCGTGGAAACACATTTTCTCCGCTAACCCGCAAGGAGCCGCTTCCGATGAATCTCTCGCTCAAGTCTCTTCTGCCTCCACATGATCTTGGCTGGAACCGCGTGCGTACCGCGTGCGCACTCCCCGAGTGCCACAACAAGCTGCTCACCAAGTATGTTCCGGGCAGCCGCACCGGACTGTTTGTGGGTGAAAACTGGTACTGCTCGCCAGACTGCTTTGCCCTGGGATCGCGCAATACGCTGGCTTCACTCGCGAGCGGATGCGTGGTGGAGATGCCGCGCAGTCCAAGGCTCTCGCTCGGGCTGGCGCTGGTTTCGAAGGGATACCTGAGCGAAGATCAATACCGCTCGGCGGTGATGCGCAGCGAGCGCCGTGGCGAGTCGCTCGAAACCGCGCTGAGAGAGTGCGGATTCACCAACGAGAAGCAGCTGGCCGCGGCCCGCGCCGCGCAGTGGGGCTATCCCGCGCTGGCGCAGGAGCTGGGCGGACTGACGATCGAGACCGATCTGCCATTGTCGCTGCTGCGCGCGCACCGCGCCGCGCCCATTCATGACTCGCCGAAGTCGAAACGCCTGGTCCTGGGATTCGTGGACCGCGTGGAGCACGGGCTTTTGCAGTCCATTGAGCAGATTACCGGCTGCCGCGCCGAGCCCTGCTTCATCACGCCGGCTGAGTTCGCCGAACAGATGGAACGAGTGACGGCCATGCCGAACTACGAGGAAGCATGCATCGACGAGCCTGGGACCGCAGCCCAGATGGGCCGTACCCTGGGCGGCTGGGCAGTGGAGATTGGAGCCCGCGAGGCGGCTTTCGCCAAGTGCAACGCCTTCCTGTGGACGAGAATGCTGGGAAAACGCGGCACGGTAGACGTGATCTTCGCTCTGAAGCGCGTTCCTGCGGCAAACCGGATAAAAGTTTCCACAGCAGTGCCGGAAGTAACGGTCAGCCTGGGCTAGACAAATCGTCAATAGCTGCCGATAGATAGCCCAGGTGACCCTACGGTGTTGAAGACAGGCGTAATCGAATTCCCTGCCGGCCGCTGCATCCTGGTTGAACCCAAGTACGCTCACGGCGAAAACGCCGACAGCCTTCCCGACCTTCCGGTGCTGCCCGAGACGCTACTGGCGATGGAACTTCAGCTCCAGCAAAGTTCGACTGACCTGCGCGCGTTCTCAGAGACGGTGCTGAGCGATCTGGGCGCCACCATTCAGATTCTGCGCATGGCAGGACGCGAGTACGGAACCGCCGGCGACCGCCCGGTCCGCATGGAAGATTGCATCTGCGACTTAGGTCCCGCCGCCTGCTTTGACGCCGCGGTACGCGGAGCGATGGCAGGGCGCACCGTTGCAGAGATCTGGCGCCACGCACGCGAAGCTGCGTACAATGCCAGGCATCTGGCGGAGACGATTCTCTGGGCGATCCGTCCTGACCATGCCTATATGGCCGGAATGCTGCACGTCATCGGCTTGCTGCCCTCGGCCTTGGGATGGGATTGGAATGAGGACGCGGGCGGCCACGCGCACACCGCGCTCAAACTGGCCGAGCGCTGGGCCTTCCCCGGCTACCTGCGCGATTTCTTCTGCGAAATGCTGATGCCCGGCTACAATCCGCAATGGTCTGCGCTCATGGCGGAGGTGCATCGCCTGGCCGGCAGCTACGCAGACCACTGCCCGCTGTTGGATGTATCCGCTGCGCTTCCGTATCGGATTGTTCACTAGAATTCCTCGCCTTTACGGCGCTCCAGTCTCATTTCTCAGCCGCAATCCGCCGCCAGACAGATTGTCTTCCGATGAGGATCGGGCGTCGGCGATGGCAAGCTCCGCACCGGTTCTCATGGTTCCCTCATTCTTAAGCCCAATCCGTAGCTATTTTGCGGCTGTTTCAGGCAAACTTTGCCTACCCGGATGGCACGCTCCTTGCTTATCTCTGGGGTATGGACAGTGGTTACTACGCCGCGAGCACCGCTCTGGTGACCAGCACGCAGCAGATGGACACGATCGCCAACAACCTGGCAAACGCCAGCACCATTGGCTACCGTGCGGAGCGCGCCGTCTTCAGCTCCGTGCTCGCCGACGCCAGTAATGCCCCAGGCTCATCGCTGAACCAGGCCATCAACAATTACGGCGTCGTGAGCAGCACCATCCTCGATCTCAGCCAGGGCGCCCTGCAAAAGACCGGCAACGACCTGGATGTGGCCATTCAGGGTCCCGGCTACTTTGTGGTGCAGACCGCAAAGGGTCCGATGTACACGCGCGCCGGCAGCTTCCAGGTTTCGGACAAGGGCCAACTGGTAACGTCCACAGGCGATGCCGTGATGGGCGAAGGCGGCACGATCACCATGCTACCGGGCCACGTTTCCATCAGCGCCGACGGCACCATCTCGATCAATGGCGCGGTTACCGGCAAGCTGCACATCGTGGAATTCAAGCCGGGCACAAAGCTGGAAAGTGCCGGCAACACCTACTACACCGCGCCGGCCGATACGACAGAAGACTCGACCAGTTCCGACGTGCGGCAAGGCTTTCTGGAAAGCTCGAATGTCAATCCCATCCTTGGCCTAGTGGATCTTATCTCGACCGAGCGCTCCGCCGAGATGATGCAGCGCGCGCTTTCCATGTTCAATGCAGAGATCGATAAAACGGCATCGCAGGACCTGCCCAAGGTTGGATAAAGGAGACACCGGATGTTTCACGCGCTTTACACCGCGGCTAGCGGCATGACGGCACAACAGCTCAACCTGGACAACATCGCGAACAACCTCGCGAACTCGAGCACGGCCGGCTTTCAGTCGCGCCGCGTGCAGTTCTCCGACCTTCTTTATCAGAACGACATCATGCCAGGCGCTGCCGCAACCCAGCAGACCACGGTTGCTTCCGGCTTGCAGATAGGCCTGGGCACGCGGCCCGGCAATACTGAGATTGTGCAGACGCAGGGCGACCTGAGCAGCACCGGCAATCCTCTCGATCTTGCCATCCAGGGTTCGGGCTTCTTCCAGATCCTGCTGCCCAACGGCCAGACCGGCTACACGCGCTCCGGCTCGTTCCAGACTGACGCGCAGGGCAACCTGGTGACGGCCAATGGCAATGCGCTGCAGCCGGCCATCAATATTCCCGCGGCGGCGACCAATATCACCATCGGCAGCGATGGCACGGTAAGCGTGACCCTGCCCGGACAGACGCAGGCGCAGCAGGTGGGCGTCATTCAACTGGCAATGTTCGTCAATCCCGGCGGCTTGAACAGCGTGGGCAACAATATCTATCTGCCCACCACGGCATCGGGCAACCCGGTAGTCGGCACGGCGGGCGGCTCGGAGGGACTGGGCACCATTCAGCAGGGCATGCTCGAGCAGTCCAACGTCAACGTGGTGGATGAGTTCGTGAACATGATCCTCGCGCAGCGCTCCTACGAGTCGAACTCGCGCGTCATCAAGGCTGCCGACGAGATGCTGCAGCAGTTGAACCAACTGGCGCAGTAGGTGGTTGCTCCCATGAAGAGACGCGGATCAATTTTGTTCTGGATTGTCTTTGCCGTGATGGCTCTGCCGGCCCTGGCCGCGCCCGGGCGCTACGCCATCACCACCGAGCAGGTTGCGGCGGCCGTGTCGAGCAGCGGCGTTGCGGTTTCATCGAACCAGGTCAGGCTGTTCACCGATGTTGTCGCCAACGTGAACAACCCCACGCTGCGGGTGCAGTCCATCCACCGCGCAGGAGATCGAGGTGTGGTAGCACGCATGGCGTGCGCCGATTCAGAGCAGTGCCTGCCGTTCATGGTTGCTCTTCAGGTAAGGGATAGCGAAACAGCCGAAGCGGCTTCCTATCGATCCGTTTCCACTGCCTCAACATTCAGGCAGGCTGCCTTTGCCGTCCGGCAGGGCTCAACCACCGCGCTCTATCTCGACGGAACGCACGTCCACATCAGTCTCTCGGTCATCTGCCTTGAAAATGGCGTTCCCGGCCAGACGATTCGCGCAACCAGCCTCGACCGTCTCCAGGTCTTCACGGTTCAGGTTGCGAGCGACGGAACCCTGCGAGGAAGACTGTGATGAAGAAAGGGATCGAGCGGCTGATCCTGTCTCTGCTGTGCGCAGGAACTCTGCTTTGGCAGGGTACAACGGCTGAAGCGAAGAGCCGCAAGCCGGAGAACCCGGCGCAGCTCCGGTCACAGTATCTTGCCCACGTCCAGGAGACCGATATGCCCGTGGTACAGCGCACGACGGGCAGCCTGTGGACCCCCGGCGGCACGTTGAACGATTTTTCCACGGACTACAAGGCAAGCAAGCTCAATGACACGCTCGTAATCCTCGTTTCCGTTCAAACCACCGCGGCGCAAAGCGGCGATGTGAACAGTTCCCGCGCCTTTCAAACCAGCTCGGCCATTACCGGCCTGGCAGGTGACGTGAATACAAAGGGCCTGAATCCGCTCTTCAATGCCAACTCGTCCACAGCGTTGAAAGGCTCAGGCGCGACCGATTCGAGCACCACGTTCCAAACGAGCCTGACGGCGCGCGTGATCGCCGTGCTGCCCAGCGGAAACCTGGTGGTGGAGGCGCAACGCAAGATCTTCATGAACAACCAGCATGAAGATGTAACGGTGCGCGGCGTGGTTCGTCCGGGCGACATTGGACCGGCCAACACGGTCTCCTCCGCTGCGCTGGGCGACCTTGAGATTGAGATGAAGGGCAAAGGCATCATCTCCGACAGCACGCGTTCGCCGAACTTTCTTACCCGCGCATTGCTCTGGCTGACAGGATTCTGAAATCGATGAAGTCTGCATCTGCATCTGCGAAATTGCCTCTGCGGTCCATCGCCTGCGTCCTGAGCCTGGGCTGCGCCGCGCTCGCGCTGGCGCCCTCGGCTGCCGCGGACAATCCCAATCGCCGCGTTCTGGTGAGAGACATCACCAGCGTGGAAGGCGTGCGCGACAACATGCTGGTGGGTTATGGGCTGGTGGTGGGCCTCAACCGCACCGGCGACAGCCAGCAGACCTACTTCACGGTGCAGACGCTCGCCAACGCCATGCAAAGGATGGGCGTGCTCATCTCTCCCGGCATTGTAGAAGTGAAGAACGTGGCCGCGGTCTTTATTACTGCTTCCCTGCCACCGTTTGCGCGGCCGGGCGCGCGGCTGGATGTGACAGTATCGTCGGCCGGCGACGCAAAGAGCCTGGAAGGCGGAGTGCTGCTGATGAGCGCGCTGCACGGGCCGGATGGGCAGGTATATGCCGAGGCGCAGGGCCCGCTGGTTGTGGGTGGATACTCCGTTGGAACGGGAGCGAACGGCAGGCAGGAAAACTCGCCCACCGTGGGCATTGTTCCCAACGGGGCTATCGTGGAGCGCGACACGTCGATCGACCTGCACGACTTCAAGGTAGTCTCGCTGCTGTTGCGCAATCCCGACTTCACCACCGCCCGGCAGATTGCGGACGCAATCAACGATGAGTTTCACAAGCCGGTGGCGAATGCGCTCGACAGCACGCGCGTGGACGTTTCTGTGGCCGAGACCGGCGAGGCATCGGTCCCCGTGCTGATTTCGCGGGTGCAGAATCTTGTGCTGACCGTTCATACGCCGGCCCGGATCGTGGTGAACGAGCGCACAGGCACCATTGTCCTGGGCGGTGACGTGAAGCTCACGCCGGTTTCCGTGATTCACGGAAATCTCTCCATCCAGGTGGTCACATCCTACGCCGTTGCGCCCATTCCCGGTGCGCCCATCCGCAATGGGCCGGGCTATTACGGAGGAGATCAGCGGCTCTCGGCTTCCCCGGCCAATCCCCAGGGAGCGGGCGGACAAAGTACGCCGCAAAGCCCGCCCGGCCAGGCTCCCGGCGCTGAAAATGTCTTGCCCGGCCAGTCGGCGGCGCTGGTTCCGGAGACGACCGTGAGCGCGGATGACAGCTCGGCGCAGACCATGCGGCTGGATGAGGGCGCAAACGTGGAAGAGCTCGTGAACGGGCTCCACGCCATCGGAACCACGGCGCGCGACGTCGTATCCATCCTGCAGGCGATCAAGGCGGAAGGCGGCCTGCAGGCGGAACTGGTGGTGCAGTAATGGGCTCATCAAGCATGATCGGATTCGACGGCATGAGCGCGCAGATGAGCGTGCAGCAGTCGCAGGAGTCGCGCACGCTGGCGCAACTGAGCGCAATGAACGGCACCAGTGACGCCGCCAAGATTGAGAAAGGCTCCAGGCAGTTCGAGGCCATGCTGCTCTCGAGCTGGCTGCAGCAGGCGGAACAGTCGTTTGCCACGGTCCCAGGTGCGGATGACGAGGACGACCAGGACCAGGCCGGCCGCGACCAGATGCTGGGCCTGGGCGTGCAATCTCTGGCCCAGGCGCTGGAGGCCTCGGGTGGCATTGGAATTGCTAAGATGATTGCCAAAGCCATGACCGCGCAGGCCGAAAAGGCTCATGGGGCCTCTCCGGCGGCAGAACCGGCTCATGTGGGCCAAAATTCCGGTGGAAATCTGAGCTTTCGATTAAACTCCGCTCGGCAAGGTGCCGATAGGGTCGCAGGTTCAGAGAAGGGATCACAATGAGAATCGATCTTTACAACTCGTCAGCCAGCCAGATCGGCAGCGAGCCGAACTCAAAGCGGGTGAACGCGCAAAACCTTCCCTCGACGGAGGCCGACAGCGTAGACCGGACCACACTGACCTCCGGCTCGGGCTCGGTGAGCGCGCTGGTGAGCCAAGCGATGAGTTCGCCGGAGATTCGCCAGGACAAGGTGCAGAGCCTGCAGCAGGCGATCAGCAGCGGCCAGTACAAGCTTGACCCGGACCAGATCGCCGGGGCGATGATTGACGAGCACGCCTGATTGCAGAACCGCTCCAGCCACTCCGCGGCAACGCCGGAACAGGAAGTAGCCAGGAATGATTGCGGCTGACGTACGAACCCGGAGCGTCAAGGCTGGAGAACATCTCCAGCTTCTGCAGTCTCTTGCTTCCGAGCTGGAGCGGGCCATGGACGCGATGTCGCGCAACGACCTGCAGGAGCTGGAGGACAGCGTCGCCAACCAGCAGGAACTGAGCCAGCAACTGGGCACGCTGGCCGACGAACTGAGCGCCTCCTCACAAGCCTGCTATCCCCTTCCCGCGCAGAGCACCGATTCCAGCCTCATGCGTGAGATCCGCGCTGCAACGGGCGAGTTGCAGCGGCTGAATTTCCGCTATTCCATCTTGCTGCAACATTCCAGCCGCTCGGTAGCCTTGATGGCATCGCTGTTCACTTCGTTCCGAGGGCAATTTCAGGAGGCTTCCGGCGCCAGGCTGAAACACCAGACCTGGTCCTGCCGGATGTAAACACCATGGGAGGCTTGACTACATCACTTCTGGCTGGCCTGGACGCCCTCGACGCATCGCAGGCTGCACTCACCGCCACAAGCAACAACATTGCCAACTCCAATACTGCCGGCTATACGCGGGAGGTGGCGCAGATGAGCGAGAACCCGGAGGAGCTGAGCGGAGGCGCGGTCTCCGGAGGCGGCGTTTCTCTGGATGGCATTGAGAGCGTGCGCGACGAGCTGCTCAACCTGCAGATTCAGCAGCAAACCTCGCTGCAGAGCAGCGCGGATACGGAATCTGCGAGCCTGCAGTCGATCCAGACATTGTTCTCAAGCACGGGCCAAGACATTGCAAGCACGCTGAGCGCATTTTCAAGCAGCCTGGTGCAACTTTCCGCCAATCCCTCCGATGCAGCCACGCAGGAAAGCGTTCTGACCGCCGGCCAGAACCTGGCGCAGTCGTTCAACAGCACGGCCAGCGGGCTCACCAGCGCGCAGACGGCCGCTGATCAGCAGGTGACCACGACGGTTGCGCAGATCAATTCCCTCACCCAGCAGATTGCACAGTTGAATGCGCAGCTTTCGCCGTCGGTGATGAGCCAGCAGAACGGCGGCACCATCGAAGATCAGCGCGACGCGCTCGTGCAGCAGCTTTCCACGTTGGTTGGGATCTCGGTAACGCAGAGCAGCGACGGCGAAGTCATCACCACCGGCAATGGAACGCCGCTGGTGATGGGCGGCCAGAGCTACAATCTGCAAACCACCACCGGCTCCGACGGTTTTCAGCAGGTGCTAGACTCGAATGGCAACAACATCACGTCCGATATTTCGGGCGGCCAGCTTGGCGGAGCGATCCAGATTCGCGACCAGGTAATTCCCGGTTTTCTGCATTCGCTCAATACGCTGGCGAGCCAGTTCGCCACCGCTTTCAATGCCGCGCAGGCTCAAGGCTACGATTCCAGCGGCAGCACCGGCCAGGCGTTCTTCAGCATTCCCTCCGGCACAGCAGGCGCGGCCGCGGGCATCTCGGTGGCGATCACCAGCGGCTCGCAGATTGCGGTCAGCTCTGACGGCTCATCGGGGAGCAACGGCAACGTCGCGAATCTTTCCGCAGCTCTTTCCAACGCATTGCCTTCGGGGCAGTCGGCGGCGAACGCATACGCGGGCCTGGTTTACCAGGTGGGCAGCGCAGCCTCGAACGCCAGCGACACGTCCACCGCGCTCGGCCAGAACATTCTGCAGCTCACCAATCAACAGAGCTCCGAGTCCGGCGTGGACATCGACGAAGAGACCACCAACCTTATCCGCTACCAGACGGCTTATGAAGCGGCAGCCCGCATCGTAAGCACAATTCAGGCCCTCAGCACCGTGACCCTCGATATGGGCTCCACGCAGAGTTACTGACCGATATGCGCGTGAATACAAATATGGTTCCCGACATCCTGGCCGACCTGCAGCAGAGCCAGGCCACGCTCAATATCGCGCTGCAGGAGGTCTCGACCGGCAAGAGCGTAAGCCAGCCATCCGACAATCCGGCCGCATCGGCTGAGATGGTAAGCAATACGCTTGAGACCGCCAACGTGGACCAGTACACAAACAACATCACCAATGTTCTGGCCAACGTTCAGCAGGCCAGCTCAGCATTAAGCTCGGTGGCCACAGCGCTCACGCAGGCCGTATCGCTGGGCACAGAAGGCGCAAACAGCACCAACTCTTCCACCAGCCTGTCCGCCCTGGCCCAGCAGGTGCAGAGCATTCTTTCCGCCGTGGTGTCTGACGCCAATACATCCGTCAGCGGCGTCTATCTCTTCGGCGGGACGGCAACCGGCGCCGCGCCGTACACGGCGGACTCCTCTTCCTCGACCGGCTACGCCTACAACGGCAATGACGATTCGAACTCCGTTGCGATCGGCGACAACCTCAGCATCCAGGTCAATCTTCCCGGCAGCCAGATCTTCTCCAATTCAAGCAACAACGTGATCGGCGCGCTCAGCTCGCTCGTGTCTGCGCTGCAGAGCGGAGACACATCGCAGATTTCGGCGGCAACCTCGGCGGTCAGCTCGGCGATCAATTACGTCAGCCAGGCGCAGGGCTTCTACAGCAACGCAGAAAGCCAGTTGAATTCGCAGGAAACCTACCTGCAGCAGGACACGGTGACCCTCACCACGCAGGAGAACAACCTGGTGGGCGTGGACGAAGCGCAGGCCGCCACCGAATTGAGCCAGGCCGAGACCGCCAACAGCGCCATTCTGGCCGCAGCCGCCAAGGTTCTGCCCAATACGCTGCTCAATTATCTTTCCGTTCCATCCTGAGATCCATCGTGCCAAAAGCGCCGTGCAGATGCGCGGCGTTTTTTAATGCCGTTCCCGTGCGATCTGTTCTCTTCGTTCCGCACCCACTCCATATCCTGCGTAAAAAAGAGGGCGCGTCGCAACGCGCCCCAAAATTGCCCATTTCGTTGCGAGCGAAAACTCCGGTCTCGCTCGAATCCTGTTACGCTGACCAGCTTAGCTGTGCCTGCTCCATCTGGAGCAGCGGAGCATTATATCTCTGCGCCCGCTTCGGCGGCAGAATCTCCGGTCCGGATGCCGACGTGCGCTGATCGAGGTTCTGCCATATCTGGCGGATGCGTAGCGTCTCGGCCATCTCCGTTTCCAGAATCCCGGCCGATTGCTTCACCTGTGCTTCCATGATCTTCTTGCGCAGCCGCGCGTAGTAACGCGCCAGTTGCCGCGCCAGATCACCGCTGTCGGCGTCCACCCAGTTTTGCAGGTTGGCCAAAACCAGCAGGGCATGCTTCAACTCCTGTGTGCGTTTTTCAATCTTGCCCTCGCGCTGGGCCACTGCGGCGCGCCGCAGGTCTCCGGCCAGCGTGTCGTAGAGAGCAATCAACAGCCCGAAGCCGCTGGCGCCCTCTACTGCCACTTTCCGATAGGCGAGACTTGTCTGATTCATAGTCTTCTCTCTGGGATTCATCCGTGTTCTTTTTCCGATTTCTGCAGGAGCAAACAGTTTTCCCCTTCTTTCCCGCCTGCTCCGCTACTCTCTTCACACTGTGCTGCCGTTCTTACGAGCTGCTGGAGTTCTCGCCCAGCTCCTCCTGTATCTGCTTCATCTCCGTGGGCAGCTCTTGCAGGTCAATTTCGGCCTGGCTATATTCGCTTTGCAACTGCGTCTGCAAAGGCTCAATGTAGTTGGTCTGGAAGTTCGAAATATCCGTCTCCAGGTCGCTGTACTGGCTGTTGAGGCTCGACAGGTCTACCGTAAATGCTCCATCGGAAGGATCGATGAAGCTGGTCAATTGCTGATCGAGCGAATTAGCGAAGCCATTGAACGCAGAGCCCTGAAAGAAATTCTGCACATCGCTGAAATTGTTCTCGAGCGTGCTCTGAAGAGTAGAAGAATCCACAGTCAGCGTGCCGTCGTTGTTTACTGAGATGCCGAGCGAAGTGAGGTTTGGAACGGTCGTCGTTCCAGACGATGGCGTATATGTGTAATCCAGCGCGTCTAACAGCGTGGTTTGCAGGTTGCGAACCGTGGAATCGGAAGCGAGAACGCCCTCGCCGGTTCCGGAGACGTAAGTAAACTGCGTATTCAGGGCCGAAATTGCAGTATTGTAGTCGCTCACAAACTGGTTGATCGCGGTGGTAACGGACGAAACGTCCTGCGAGACACCCAGGCTCACCTGCGTCCCCGGAGCGGCGCTGAGCAGATTCAACGTAAGTCCGGACACTGCGCCGGTAACCGTGTTCGAGGCGCTTGTTATATTAATGCCATCCACCGTAAGCGAGGCATCAGCGCCCGTCACAGCCTGCGTAAAGCCAAAACCGGTCGAGCCCGAATCGTCGACGGTAAAGTTGGCGGCGCTGCCGGAGTCGTTGGCGACAATCGCCAGCCGCGCACCGCTGGCGTCTGTAATCACGCTGGCCGTCACGCCCAGGTTGTCGTTGTTGATCTGGTTGGCAACATCGGTCAGTGTCTCCGATCCGTCCGTGGTAATGGTTGTCGAGTTACCGCTGCTGTCGGTAATGGTGAAGCTGCCGGCCGGCAGATCCGTCGTGCTGCTCGCAAACGTGCCGGAGGTCCAGGAAGCCGTTGTCGCCAGGCTGTTCACCTCCACAATGTGATTGCCGACCGTGCTGCCGTTCGCGGCCGAAGCAGTAACTACATTGGAGTTCGACGAGCTGACTGTGCGCGACGAAAGCGGACCGGTGATGCTGTTCAAAGCCTGAATGTCATTGTCGAGATTCGTGGCATCGGTCTGGAGCGAATCCAGCGCGCTGATCTGGCTCTGAACCGTAGCCTCCTGCGACTCCCACGCATCTTCTGGCGCTTCAGCTGCGGTAACGGCTGAGTCGACCGCAGACGTGACGTCGATTCCAGAAGACGATGCTCCCAAGGCCGCTTCAAGGATCGAGCTGAGGTCGATCGATGAAGAGGAAGAAGACGAAAGCAGAGAATCCAGTGCCGAAAGAGAGCTCATAGTGTTCCTTCTTGGGGGTCGTTCCGGAATCCCGGCTAACCTTTGATTCGATTCCTTCAACCACGCCTTCTATCGGCATTTCTGCGGCGAAAATACAGGCTTTGCGGCTGAAAAAGCAGGGACGCCACATGGGCGCCCCGCGGAGGAAGTGAGTGAGTAAGTGAGTGATCTGGTTTACTGGAGCAGCTTGAGAACGGCCTGCTGCGCCTGGTTGGACTGCGACAGAGCCGCCATGCCAGTCTGCTCGAGCACGTTGTACTGCGTCATCTGCGCAACCGTCTGGCCGATGTCAGCGTTCTGCACGTTGTCCTCAGCGCTGGTCAGGTTGGTAACTTCGGTGTTTTCAACGTTCTGATCGGCATTGAGCTGGTTCACAGAGGCGCCGATCGAGCCGCGGTTGGCAGCAACGGTGCTGATCGCCGCAGTGATGTCGGTCAGCGCGGTCTGCGCGTCCCCTGTCGAGGTCAGGTCCGTGCCGGTCAGTCCGAGCGCAGCCGTGGTCAGAGCACCGATCGTCGTGGAGGTCGTGTTGCTGCCGCTCGTGGTGCCGTCGCTGGTGAACACGGTGGCCGTGGTGCCGAAGATGGACGTGCCGTTGTAGTTGGTCGTCGAGCCGATATTGCCGATCTCCGTCAGGATCGACTGATACTCGGTGTCCAGAGCGGTCGCCTGGCTGGTGGAGAGGCCTCCGTTCGAAGCTTCGGTGGCCAGCGTGACTGCACGGTTGAGCAGCGTGGTCACCTGCGACAGTGCGCCGTCCGCGGTCTGCAACAGGCCAACGCCGTCGGAAGCGTTCTGGCTGGACTGGTTGAGGGCTGAGATGTTCGCTGCCAGCCCGTTGGCGATCGAGAGGCCGGCGGCGTCATCGGAACCGGTGTTGATCTTCAAACCGGTCGACAGCTCGGTGAGGGTGTTCTGCAGGCTGGCCTGCGTGGACGAAAGTGCGTTCTCTGCCGTCAGGGAGGATACGCTATTGAGAATGCTCAGCATGTTTCTTGCTCCTTTTAATCGAATTCCGCCTGCGCCGAACCGCTTCCGTCTACGTAAGAGGTCCAGAATCGTTATCAGGAGCAGGTGGTTGTTACGCGCACTCTATCGGCCTCTGGTTTCGCGCATTCTAGTGTTGGGGCAAAAAAAATTGGGGCCGGCTTGCTTGATTTGATTGCAAAAGGACACGCTCACCCTGGTTTCGCCCTGGACTACCTTCAGCCCATTTACAATCAAACCTGCGGCCCGACCGCATCCGGTCGAATTTGATAGCGATTTTCCAATGGGTGTAGAGCGGAGTCACGGCTCTTCCGTGATGTTTTCCTTGAGAAAACTCCATCCGCCGTGGCGGATACGTCTGCTCAGAGTGCACAGAAAATTGGAGAACCGCTCGAAGAGCACGGCTGCATCGAGAGATAGCAAGGAGCAGGAATGCCACAGCCTTCGGCCGATGCAGCGGTCCAGGAGCAGGACCAGGAGCGGGACCAGGACTTTGACAGCGAATTTCACTACGAGCACTGGACACCGCGCTTCAATCCGTGGGTGATTGCGTTCACGGTTACCCTGGCCACCTTCATGGAGGCGCTCGACTCGAGCATCGCCAATGTGGCCCTGCCCCACATTGCCGGAACACTGGGAGCCAGCTACGAAGAGGCCACGTGGGTGCTCACTTCATACCTGGTTTCCAACGCAATCGTGCTGCCCATCAGCGGCTGGATCGCCAACCGCATCGGCCGCAAGCGCTTTTACATGAGCTGCGTTGCACTCTTCACCGCATTTTCGTTCCTGTGCGGCCTGGCCAGCTCGCTGGCCATGCTGATTGTCTTCCGCGTGATCCAGGGAGCGGCAGGAGGCGGTCTGCAGCCGAGCGAGCGATCCATCCTTGCCGACACCTTTCCGCCGGAGAAGCGCAGTCTGGCCTTTGCGCTTTACGGAATGGCGGTTGTTGTGGCTCCCGCCATCGGGCCCACCATTGGCGGCTGGATTACGGACAATTACACCTGGCGCTGGATCTTCTTCCTCAATATTCCGGTTGGCGCAATCTCCCTGGCGTTGACCAGCCGCATCGTCGAGGACCCGCCTTATCTGAAACGGCTCCGCAAGCGCCTGGGCAGCGTGGACGGCATCGGATTGGGACTGCTGGCGCTGACCATCGGCGCTTTGCAGATCATGCTGGACAAAGGGCAGGAAGACGACTGGTTCGGCTCACGCCTGATCGTCACCTGCGCCGCGCTGGTTGTAACGGGACTGGCGGTTCTTCTCTATCGCGAAGTGACTGCAGAACACCCGATCATCGATCTCTCGCTTTATCGCAGGCGCAACTTTGCCATGAGCCAGGTGGTGATGGTGGTGATCGGCGCCGCGCTGTATTCAACCACGGTGATGATTCCGCAGTTCCTGCAGGAGATGATGGGCTATACGGCCACCGACGCAGGCATGGCGCTCTCGGTCGGCGGCCTGGTGCTCATGGTGCTGCTGCCCATGGTCGGATGGCTAGGCCAGAGATTGGATCCGCGCTTGATGATCACCTTCGGATTCATGATGCTTTCCTTCGGCATCTGGCGCATCAGCGATCTCGACCTGGGAATCAGTTTCGGGAACGCGGTGAGCTGGCGCGTGGTGATGGTTCTGGGAATGCCGTTCTTGTTTGTGCCCATCAGCGTCATGTCGTACGTGGGCATTCCGCAGGAGAAAAACAACGAGGTCTCAGGCCTGACCGCGCTGGCGCGCAATATCGGCGGCAGCATCGGCGTCTCGTTTATCAGCACGATGCTGGTGCGGCGGGCGCAGGTGCACCAGCAGTTCCTCGCCGCACATGCTTATAGCGGCTCTTCTCAATATCGATCCATGCAGCAGGCAATTGCACGCGCACTCGAGGCCCGCGCGTTCTCCCCGGCCAGCGCTGCCGCCGGCGCCGGAGCGCAGATTTATAACCAGATGGTGCAGCAGGCGCGCACCCTGGCGTATATCGACACCGTGCATGTCCTGGTGATCCTGCTCGTGTGTCTGATACCGGTCGGCTACCTGATGAAGAAGCCGCGCTTCCGTTCGCGGCCGGTGGCTGCAGCGGAGTAAGCTCACGATGGGCTGATCCATCATGGTGAGGGTAAAGAGGCTATAGCATTTTCAGAGTTGCTGTACTCTTTCATCGCGTTGTCATCCTGAGCGACCACGTGTTTTCCCTTATGCAATGAGGGAAAGCGCGAGGGAGTCGAAGGATCTGCGGTTGTTTTTCTGATTCGAGATGGAGTACACCATCTGTGAAATTGCTCTAGCTCGCTGATTGGGAGCTTATCGGCAAACCAGGTATTCCCAAGCAGCGCTGCTCTCCAGATGCGCCGCCGGAGCAGCCGCAACCAGGCGCCACCGATTGCTTCTCACTGCTCCGCGCGCGCTCGCCTGCCATCCTGCCCTGGCCTCATTGCGTAGCGGCTGGCCGTGGATGCGGCATGGTGCTTCCCTCGGTCATTCCCAACGCCCACCGTATGGCTTCAAAGTACATCTTGCGAATATCCGGGTCCTGCCACGATTCCTCCGTGTGCCCCAACGTGGAATAAAAGACCCGGCCCTTGCCGTACATCTTGCACCAGGCCACGGCAAAGTCATGATCGGTGCGATGAATGCGCGGGTTGTTGGAGTAGTCCAGCTTGCCGGGGTCAAGGCTGAGCAGGACGTTCACCTTATCGCGCGACCATGCCTTGGGCTGGTAGATTTCGTCGTACTTCACAAATTCCTTGGGAAAGTGACGCACCGCCGGGAAATCGGGCGCTTCATTGATAATGGGCGCATTGAAAGTGCCCCAGGGATGCTGGTCAAACCAGCCGCCGATCATCTCTCCGTACTCCGGCCACGTGTAGTTCGTATCCAGCGCGGCATGAATGCCCACAAAGCCCTTGCCATCGTCATGGATGAACGACAGGATGTCGGCCTTCTGGCTGGCGTCCAGATCCAGCTCGCCGGTTGTGCTGGCAAAAACGAGAAGATCGAAGTAGTTCAGGTTCTTCGCATTTCTGCCCAGATCTTTTTTCGTTAAAAGCTCCGTATCCGTGCGCATCTCGGTGTCCCACAGGCCGCTGTCGTGGCCCATGTTGTAGATGGCCGCCATGGCGTCGGAAACGGAATCGTGCTCAAACCCTTTTGTCTGGGCAATAACCAGGACATGCTTGAGATGAATTTCCTTCGCGTGAGGAGCAGGGGGCAACACAGCGCTCCCGGCCGACTGCGCCTGCGAGCGGCCGATATCGAAGACGAGCACCAAGGCAACGAGGACCAGAAAACAACAGGATTTTCGAAGAGGCAGCAAAGAATCTCCTTTTCAGCCGCGGAAGCGGACGGCCCGGTCACGCCATGCCGGGCCATGCTGAGTTTTTCTCAACGAGCGTATCAAAATAAGCGCATGTGGCCAGCAAAATAAGCGCATGTGGCCAGCAAAGTTCATAAACTCAGGCTTGCCATGGTTTATACGCGCCGGACAATGCAAAGCAATCTTTTGGCAAAGCAGCTTTTGAAACACGCTGGAATCAAATTGCAGATGATTTTTTCCGGCAGCCGCCTGGAAACAATTCCAGCTCCCGCTTTCGAACCTTGCGTTTCCGGGGAGAAGTCTACTGTGCCAAGCGCTTTCTGCGCAACCATGAAGCGCTGGACAGAAACCCTGCCCGCGTTGCGGACTACGCCGGACAATGCGAGTTCGGGTTCCGGATATTGCCCAGGGCAGGCGCGCAGGTAGAAGCGCCGTTGCCATTCCCGGACATGACGATGAAAGTATCCTCCGCGGCACAGCCGAGCTTCATTTGAGCTGGTCGAGATTTGCGCTGGTCGAGCAATCCAGAATGGCTCCCATCGGCTCTCGGCTTTGCCTATGGATTGATATTCACGGTTAGCTCGATACCGTTGTAGCCTGTCTCCCAGATTCCAGGACCGATGACGGTAGTCGTCTGGGCATAGAGACTGAAGAGCGCTTTCGTGGCCGGCGGCCCGGTTGGAGCGGAACTACCCGAGCCTCCGCCACAGGAAGCCGCGGCGGCAATCGTCAAGGCTGCGATCACGCCGGCGATCGTTCCGCGCCAGCGTCTTTTCCGTACCCCCCAAAGCAGGAGAGCAAGCGTCGGCAGCAAAGTAAACGGCAAGCTTTTGAAAGGCTCCAGCCGGGACTGCTGGGTGGTGGTGATGGTCACCACCACTGGAACGGTTTGCCCCGAAGTGGTTAAGTCGATCGACGTGGGGCTCACGCTGCACTGAACGCCCGGCGGGCCATAGACAGGCTGAATCGGATCCGGGCTTGTCCCGTACACGCAGCCGATCGGAACCTGGCCATTGTAATTCCAGTTGCTGAGATTGAAATTGAACGTAGCCGTCTGCCCCGGATTGATCGTGGCCGAGGTTGTGGACCCGGTCCATCCAAAGGGAACTCCCGCGGAGCCATTCTCCGTGAAGGACGTTGCATTGTAATTTGCGTCGCCCGAGTAGCTCGCGCTCAGGGTAAATGTACCTTGTGGAAGCATCACATTGGGCACCGACGCCTGGGCCGGATTGCCGGAAACCGGCACCGGTGCGCCAAGAGCCGTGGTGTTCAGGTAGAACTGCACCGTGCCGGTTGCCGGCGCGGCGGGCGGGGACGTAGGCAGCCACATCTGGACCGTATACGGCAGATTGAGCAGGTTCGGGTTCGAAGATGTCGCGCCAATCCCCAATAGAAAAAGCTGCCCTTTGGGGATGGTGACGCTGGCAGTCTGCGCGGGGCTGGGAGTGAAGCTGGCGTCGCCGCTGTACGTCGCAGAGAACTGGTAGGTGCCCGGCGCGAAACAGGGCATGGTGGAAGGCGGCGGGAAAAACCCGCTCCCTTCGAGACAAGTGGTCAGGCCAGCCGTGCCGTTGCTTCCCAATGGCATCTGCGCAAACGCAGCTCCATCATTCAAGAGCGTGACCGTGCCTGACGGATATCCCTGCCCTGACGCGCCCACAACCTGAACGGAAAAATCCACCGGTGACCCGTAGCCTTGCGTATACGTGTAGACCTTCAGCAGTGTCTCGCTGCTTTCCGGCGTCACGGTAACGGGAATCGAGTTGGAGGTGCTCGGCGCAAAGGTTCCATCTCCGGGAAAGCTCGCACTGAGCTGATAGCTTCCGCCCGGCAGCGTACCGATACTGAAATCTCCCGTGCTGGCCGAGCCATTGGTGCCCGGCAAAAGCTCTTCGGCAGCCACTCCGGCGCTGCCCGCAAGCGTGCCTCCACTTGCAACCAGAGAAATGTCCCCGGCCGGCGATTGCGAAGTGGCATCTCCGCTGAGCTTCTGCACAGTCACGTCAAGCGAGACTGGCTGACCGTGCTGGACGGAGAGAACGCCGGTTCCAGAACTGCCGGCCAGCAAGGTCTCCGAGCCATGAAAGCTTCCCGCCGCGCTGGTCCACTGCGTAACCAGGTTGCGCGCGTCTACCGAGCCCAGCCCGGTGGCCAGGTCGTAGCCGGCAGCGGCTGCGTAGCCGGTGACGCCCGGCGCAAAAGTATATGTCTGTGGCGAGCCATTATCGCCAAACGTGATGTCATTGAAGGCGCATCCAGCCGGAGCCGCTTGCGAGGAATCGGTGCGGTCGCTGGCATTGCAGCCGGAATAGGTTTCCTGCGCCGCCAGCGCGTAGAGCATGTAGTTGGCCAGCCCCTGCCTGCCATCGGCCGCCGGACTCGGCGAGGACGGTGGATTCGTGCTTTTCTGCTGCTGATTGACGATCGCCATGATGCCCGCAAACGCGGGCGCTGCAAACGATGTCCCTCCCGCTTCATTTTGAAAGGTCGTTGGAGCAATCGCGTTATTTTCAAGCTGGCAATCGGGACTCGCGCTGTCGGTTGTAAAGCACAGGAGATAGCCGTCATGATCCGCCGAGGCATCGAGCGAAACGTCGGGCAGCCCGCGCGGACTCACGCCGGCCTGATTCGGCAGACTGTAGCCGGCAAGAGCATTCAGCCCCGTTACCTGCAGGGTCTGCCAAGACGGTGTCGCATAGATCGTGCTCACACCGCCGCCACTTGCGGCCAATGACGGGAGCGTCGGAATCTGGCACTCCTGAAGCAGGTAAAGATTGTAGGAATCGTCGCAACTGTCGTTCCAGACCATCTCGGGGATGTATCCGGTAACCGAAGCCAGGTTCGATGCATTGGTTGTATTCCAGAACGTCGATGCGCTCCCGCCATTGACGCTTTCCTCAAATTCTGTGCCGCCTACCGCCGTATCGAATGGCGTGGACGCCAGCCCGTTTACCGCCATGGGGCCGTAGCCGGTATCGAAGTCAACTCCGTCTGTATTACATGCCACAGCCCCCTGGTCGCCGCTGGCCACAAATACGCTCATGCCCTGCGCTGCCGCCTGTTCCCACAGGCTGCTCCAGAGCGCGTTGCCCGTCGCGCCCAGGTCCTGCTCGCATTCGCCATAGCTTACGCTCACAATCTGCGCCAGATCATGATCCACAATGTAAAGAGCCGCGAGCACAATACCGTCCGTCGTTTCAGAGGGCTCGCTCACCACCAGATCGATGGCTGCTCCCGGAGCCACGGCAGACGACCACTCCGTATCGATCGACGCCTCGAGCCCGTATCCCTGCATCGTGTCCTCGCCCGGATCGGCGCCCACATCGATCACTTGGGGGGGATTTGCAGGCAGCCCGAAGATCTTCTGGAAGGTCGCAACATCGCTCAAGCTGATGTCGGCTTCGCCTGCAATCGCAATGGTCTGGCCGGCGCCGTTCAAGCCCGCCTTGTACAAGGGATTGAGATCGTAAATGCTCGCAAAGTCGCCGGGAATCACGGCATGCGCGCCATTCCACGGCGCAGTAATCTGCGGCACAGGCGCATCGCCCGCAGCTTGTCGCCGCGCCAGTGCTGGCTTGCTGAAAAAGTCGTGCAGCGTTACGCCTTGCACCAGCGGCGCCAGTGCAGCGGGAACGGACAGATCTGCGCGATTGGCGATGTGCGGTGCGCCGCCAATCCGGTACCTGCGCATCTGGGCTCGAAACGCGGTATTCACCTGTCCTGCAGTTCCTGAAAACTCGATCCACATTCCGCTTTTCGCCACGCTGTCGATGCGGAATCCCTCTTGCTGGAGCCAGTCCGCTACCTTTTCCAGGTCTTCCGCAGCCGGTCCGAAGCGCCGGCCAAACTCCTGGGGCGTAAGCCAAGCGTGGTAATTGGCCGAGCCTCTCGTCTGCTGGCTGTCGAGCAGCGCCGCCAGCGCCTGCTGCTGTCGCGGCGATCGTCTCAGCAGCATGACCATGCTTTGGAGAGGCTGGTCCTCGTCCAGCGGTCCCAGGTCAACGGCGCGACTTAGCTGCGCCAGGTGCGATTGAGGCAAGACAGCTCGCGCAGAGCCTTCAACGGGAGCAGGAATTGGCGTGGAATTCTGCGCTCGAACAGCAGAGGCCGCGACTAGAGCCGGCACACAGAGCGCCAGCAGGATTTTTCTCGAAGCGGATCTCAAGAAACCGGGGCCTTGCACTGTTGATCCTGGAATGCGGTTCCAGTATACGCTTCCACTCGCGCGCCGATTAGAGCGGTTTCGCTTCACATCTTGACATCTAAAGAGTGTGTTCGTCGCGGCGGATGGCTTTTCTTGAGGAAAAAGCCACTCGGCAGTCTTGGTTCTGTACACACTTGAAGCGAAACCGATTAGCTGTCGGAAATCACTTGGATTCAAAGATAGTTGAGATAACTTTCTCAATTAAATTGAAAATTATCTTTTGTAAAGAGATTATCTCATGTTAATGTCATTCATAAAATATGGAAAGCTGCCAGGCGACCGGTACGCGCAGCACAAGGCGTGCCGCAACACCGGTTCAAAGGCTGGAGGACGTGGGAATGACTCTGGATCCAAAGGAACAGATGGATCGCCGTAATTTCCTGAAACAGGCGGCAGGAGCGGCGGCTGCGACGGGCATGAGCGCAAGCTCCTACGCGCGCATTCTTGGCGCTAACGACCGCATACGCCTGGGACAGTTGGGTTGCGGCGACCGCAGCGCAGGCCACGTGCACATGGTGCAGCTCGCGGCGAAGCGGTTTCCCGTGGAAACTGTCGCTGTTTGCGATCTATGGGGCCTGGCCAGGGAGCAGCGCGCAGCCCAGGTGAAGAAGGCGTTCGGTCTTGAGCCACAGCCGTTCAAGTATTCCGAAGGCATGCTTGCGCTCAAAGACCTGGATGGGGTGATGATTGCCACCGGCGACTTCCAGCACGCAAAGCTGTGCGCAGAGGTGGTCAAGGCAGGCAAGGATTGTTACGTGGAGAAGCCTTTTGCCAATGTGCTGTCAGAGGCAATCGAAACGCGCGATCTCGTCAAGCATTCCAGCCAGGTGGTGCAGATGGGCACGCAGCACCGCAGCCAGCCCTATCCACTGGCAGTCCGGGATATCATTCGCTCCGGACGAGTGGGGCAGATCATTCACATCGAGCAGGAATGGAATGTGAACGAGGAGCGCTGGCGCTTCAAGCCCATGGACACGGGCCTCACTACAGCAATGGAGACGGATGCGCACGGGGAATGGCGGCAATGGCTGTATGGGCGAACCTCGAAGCTGCGCGAGGAAGACACCGACTGGAACCGTTGGCTGCTCGGTAAGCCGTACCGGCCCTTCGACCCACACGTCTACCTCGAGTTCCGGCTGTACCGTGACTTTTCGTCCGGCATCTTCGACCAGTGGCTGAGCCATGGCAGCGACCTTGTGCATCTCTGGACAGACGAAACGTATCCAGAGAGCGTAGTCGCCAGCGGAGGCATCTTCAACTGGAAAGACGGACGGGAGAACCCCGATACCTGCGTAGCCGCCGTGACCTATCCCAAGGGCTTTCTTTACACCTATAAGACCACCTTTGGAAACAGCTACCGGAGCTTTTCCCGGATTCAGGGTCGCGACGGCACGATTGTCAACTATGGCGGCGAAGGAGCCTCGCTTTTCGTGGTTACGCGCGAAGGCGGGCGGCAGGAATTCGATCCCGCCGAGTCCGGACCGAAGTACGACGCGTTGCCGATTGTCGGCCCGCAAAGCGACGGAGCGGAAGTTGTCCATGTGCCGGGCGCGCCGCCGCCAGACTCCCTCGGCCCGGACGATGATGACGTCGACCATCTGCTCAACTGGCTTCGCGCCATGCAAGACCGCGCGCAGCCCAACGCCACCGTCGACCATGGCTTTTCGCATGCGCTCGTCTGCATCATGACCGCGCAGTCCTACTGGAGTGGCAAAAGGCTCTATTGGGATCCACGGCACGAGCAGATTCTCGACCATCCTGCTTGAATCGGGACCGAATTGCATCATCGAGGCTCGCGCCGCGTTTGAGTGCGGAGCCGCCAGAAATATGAATCCTATCCGCAGTGTTACCCGGCAAGAGGCTTCGCGCGGCTCCCGGCGCATCCGCTGGTGGATCGTCTGGACGCTGTTCTTCTCCACCGTGACCAATTACATCAGCCGGCAAACCTTCTCCGTTGTGGCGCCGGTCATCACCCAACAGTTCCATTTCTCGCACACGCAGATGGCGCAGATTCTGGGTGCATTCCAGATCTCCTACGCAGTCACCTGGTTTTTTGGCGGCATCGTTCTCGATGCGGTGGGCACACGGCTGGGACTTTCCCTGGCGGTCGCTTTCTGGTCGCTCGTCAATATCTTTACAGCGTTTGTCTCATCGGCCTTCGGCTTTGCCGCTTCCCGGTTCCTGCTCGGCATCGGCGAGGGCTTCAACTGGCCCGGTGCAAGCAAGACTGTTGCAGAGTGGTTTCCTGACCGGGAGCGCAGCGTCGCCGTAGCCATCTTTGACAGTGGCTCGAGCGTAGGAGGAGCGATTGCATCGCTGCTGATCCCGCTGATTTCGATCTGGCTTGGCTGGCGCTCGGCCTTCGTATTCTCCGGAATCGTTGGTTTTGGATGGCTTCTCGTCTGGTTCCGCATCTACCATCCGCTCGACCGCCATCCGCGGCTGACGCAGGAGGAGCGTGAACTCATCCGCACCGGCCAGAGCGGGCGCACCACCACGCCCAAAGCCGGACGAGGACGCTGGACCAGCCTCTTTGCCGACAGGAATGTGTGGGCCGTCGTGCTGGGCCGCGCGCTCACTGATCCCATCTGGTGGTTCTACGTCTTCTGGCTTCCGCAATACCTGAGCGACGCGCGCGGCTTCGACATGAAGCGGATCGCGCTCTTCGCCTGGATGCCGTTCGTCGCTGCCGATCTGGGCAACTTTCTGGGTGGACTGCTCTCAGGCTACCTGGTCCGCAAAGGCGTACCGCTTATCCGGGCGCGCACATCCATTTGCGTCATTAGTTGTCTTCCTATCCTGGCCGGCATTCCAGTGGCAACCGTTCACAGCACCTATGCAGCGCTGGGGCTCATCTGCCTGGCTCTCTGGGGATATGCCGCATGGTCAACCATGGGCCTGACTCTGCCTTCCGATCTCTTCCCGCAGCAGGTTGTGGCAACCGTAACCGGCCTGAGCGGATTCGCGGCCGGCATGGTAAGCACGGTCTTTACGATCCTGGTCGGCATCCTGGTCGATCGCTTTTCGTACCGGCCCGCGTTCGTGGCCGCCGGAATGCTGCCCCTCGCCGCCACGGCATGCCTGTTGCTGCTGGTGCGTGCGCCGCAGGCTTCGCAGGAGCGCGCCATACTTCATCCTTAGAGCGGCTACACAATCGCCGCCACATCGGAAGCATTCTGCTTAACCGGCAGTTCGCCCGCCGTCGCAGCAACCTGGCGGCAGGAATCGCGCTTGATCAGCTCGGTAGGAATGGTCATGCGCTGCGCAGGCTGATCGGGATTCGCGATGCGATTGAGGATCATCTCCACCATCTGCTTTCCCAACTGCTCCGGAAACTCCCGTATCGTCGTCAGGCGCGGATAGAGCCAGTTGCCGACCGTGTCGTCGCAGCCGGCGACGCTTACATCGTCGGGAATCTCTAGCCCACTGTCGCGCAGCGCCTTGTAAACCCCATGCGCCGTGGTGTCGTTGCCCGCCAGGATCGCCGTGACCGGCTCTTTTCTGGCCAGCAGAAACTTTGTGCCCAGATACCCGATCTCGGCGTCGTCCTCGGAATCAATGCTGCTTTGGGAGACAATAAGGCCAGCCTCTTCCATCGCCCGGCTGTACCCTGCAAAACACCGCGCAAACCATGGAAGCCGGATGTTGCCCACAAAGCTGATATTGCGGTGCCCCAGGCCGATCAGGTGCCGGGTGACGTCCTCGCCGCCTTGAATATCGTCGGAGAAGATCACGTCGTTGCCCGCCTCCTGCAGGTTTCCGATCACGTTATTTCCCAGGACTACAAAGGGAATCCCCTTCTGCTTCAACAGATCGAGAAGATTGGTGGAGTTTGTTCCCGCCAGGACCAGCGCCCGGATCACATCGCGCCTCTGCACCACGCGCGGCAGGTGCAGCTCGTTGGACGGAATCAGCGGCGAGTAGTTGAACGAGAGAAAAACGATGTCCCAGCCATGCGCCGTGCAGTACGCCTCGGCGCCGTGCAGCACGCGCGAGTGGAAAGCGTGCAGCATTGCACGGTTACTCAGGACAAAGGCCAGGGCCCTGGCCTTGTTGCGCTGCGAAAGATCGACTTTCAGCCTGGTGGCGGCCTCGATCACTGTTTTGTGAATCGCCGGGTCGACGCGAATGTTGCCATTGAGAACTCTCGATACGGTCGCCACGCTGACCTGTGCAACCTCGGCAATCTCCCGTAGACCTACCTTGGGCACCCGACGAGTTGAGCTTTTCATATCTTCACAAAATCAAGGGTTCATCGCGCTCACGCGAGAATCGAACACATCCGGCTGTGACCACTATGCCTGATACAGAGAATTTTCTCAAGCAGACGTTTTCATCAACGGGCCCGGCTATGGCGATCCACAGTCGCGCTAAATTTCATTACAGATAAGAAAATAATCAAATATATTGAGAAATTTATCTTGACATAAGGATGTATTCGTATCATCATGAGTGCGTACTCGCCAGACTTTGCCGTATCCCATCATGGACCGCCCGGCTATGGACTGCATGCTCCACGGCGCCGGTTCCGAAAGAGTGCAGGCAAAGCCCTCGCTGTTCTGTCCGGTGCGATTGGCCTGATCGGGCAATCGAGATTTTTCCGGGTGCAGTCCTGATCAGAGAGGAGCCTTCATTGTTCGTAGCGGATTCTGAGCCCAGGCATCTCCAGGTTGGAAATATGAGGGTAGAGATTCACCCTGACAGCCGCGCGGCCGGTTTGGCGGCGGCGCACGCCGCCGCGCAGGCAATCGTCACCTTGGCTGAACGTCACAGCTCGATTGGCGTAATCTTTGCCACCGGCGCATCGCAGTTGGATACTCTCGACGCCCTGACTCAAATCGACCGTTTGCCGTGGAACAAGGTGCATGGCTTCCACATGGACGAGTATCTCGGCATATCTCCGGACCATCCGGCCTCTTTCCGGCGCTATCTGCGCGAGCGCCTGATAGAGAAGGTGCCGATAAAGGCGTTCCTTGAGATCGATGGCAGCGCCGCGGATCCGGAGGTTGTTATTCACGACTACGCCGTGCGGCTGCGCTCCGCCGATCCGCAGGTATGCCTGCTCGGCATCGGGGAAAATGGCCACCTGGCGTTCAACGATCCCCCGGTCGCGAACTTCAAGGACACGGAGGATGTGCGCCTCGTCCGCCTGGACCCCATCTGCCGGCAGCAGCAGGCGGCGGAGGGATGGTTCGAAAACGTCGAACAGGTCCCCGAGTATGCGATCACGCTCACCATCCCGGCGCTGCTGCGCGTGCCCAGGCTCATCGTCTCCGTGCCCGGAAGCCGCAAGGCAAAGATCGTGCGGCGCGCATTCACCGAGCCCATTTCCACGGAGTGCCCGGCTACAATCCTGCGCACTCACCCTGACGCCACTGTCTTTCTGGATGCCGAGTCCTCGCGGGAGCTGAACCTGGACGCGGAGATTGAACCAGTGGATTCCACAAAATCAGGGAGGCGGAAGGAATGATCCAGCCGCGCCCGGACAGGAGAGGCCATGATGATCGAGCCGGTAAAAATGCGCGTCTGCGACGAAGATTCCCTTCGGCTACTGGTTGCGTGCAGGGGGCTGCGTGCGGATCTTCAGTTGATAGGCCAGGTTCTTCAGCAGCGTGTTGATCAGGCCCATGCCGCGGCGCAGATCGTGGCTCAAAAAATCCCCAAACAGCCCGATAAGCGAGGGCGGATCGTAGGCAACGGCCTTGGCGTTACCGAAAGTCTGCCTGATCGCGACCAGCGTGCCTTGCAGGACCTCGGGGTCGATAGAGCTGAGCATCTGCGCCAGTAGAACCGTGTTCCGAATCGCGCGAATCGCCTCCGGCTTGTTGGCTTCTTCTGAAGCGGTCTCGACCAGCTTGTCGCTCGCCGTGAGCACGCCGCGAAGAACGGTGAAGACGCCATGCTGATGCAGTTGCTCGATCAGCTCGTAGCCATCCAGCAGCGCCGCTGCATGTTCGGCAGGAGCCTTCTCCAGCCGCTCCAGCAACTCCTGCTTCGGGTCGCGCGTGGGCTTTGTAAGAGCGATGGGTTGCGCCATGTCGGTAGCTCCTCTTCTGGTTCACTTGCCCTGCATCTGGATCTGGACCAGCTCTTCACTGCCCGGCATGCGGTAGTCGGCACGCCGCCACTTGCGCTCCACCTCCACGCCCTGCTGCGGCGTGGGGTGGCCAAAACGCGGATTGATCTTCGGCAGAGGGCTGGCCGGTGGCGCGTCACCGGCCGCCGGCAGCACTTTCATGCGCACAGACGTCTCCTTGTAGGCGGGCGTGTCGGTCGCCTTGTCCGTGTAGCTGCTGGTAAGCCGATTGACGGCCTCATCGAAGTCCTGGCGAGAGTTCATCGGCATATAGAGCTCGTTGCCATGCACGCGATCGGTAACCACGGCCTGCACGCGCACCCGGCCATATGGAGAAGTCAACTGCACCCAACTGCCTGAAGCGATGCCGCGCTCCGCGGCCAGTGTGGGCGATACTTCCACAAATACGCAGGGTGTCTTCTCGCGAATTCCTTCCGTGCGGTACGTCATGTTGCCTTCGTGGAAGTGTTCGAGCAGGCGGCCGTTGTTCAGATGCAGATCATACTCGGCATCAGGCTGATTGGTCGGCTCGGTCCATTGCAGCGGATAGAGCCGCGCCTTGCCGTCGGGAAAATTGAAGCCTTTGGTGTACAGCAGCGGCTGATCGGTGCCGTCGGCAGCTACAGGCCACTGCAGCGTCTTGTAACCCTCCAGCCGCTCATAGGTCACGCCCGCCATCAACGGCGTGAGCGAAGCAATCTCATCGTAGATTTCCCTGGGGCTGGGATAGTTCCAGTTCGCGCCCATGTGGTTGGCGATGTCCTGGATGATGCGCCAGTCCGGACGGCTGTCGCCCAGCGGCTCAAAGACCTGGTAGAGACGCTGGATGCGACGCTCGGTGCTGGTAAAGGTGCCTTCTTTTTCCAGGCTCGGACTGGCTGGCAGGATCACGTCGGCAAAGCGGCAGGTCTCGGAGAAAAAGACCTCCTGCATCACGAAGAAGTCGAGCTTCGCCAGCGCGCTGGCGACAAAGTTGGCGTTCGAGTCCACCAGGCTCATCTCTTCGCCAAAAAGATACATCGCCTTCAGCTTGCCCTCGTGGATGGCGTCGATCATCTGGTGATTGTTGAGGCCGGGAATAGACGGCAGCGTCACGCCCCAGGCTTTTTCGAATTTTGCACGTATCTCCGGATCATCCACCTTCTGGTAGCCGGGAAAATAGTTCGGCATTGCGCCGTGATCGCTGGCGCCCTGCACGTTGTTATGTCCGCGCAGCGGGTAGGCTCCGGCGCCGGGGCGCATGTAATTGCCCGTCGTGAGCAGCAGATTGGAGATAGCCGTCGAAGTATCCGAGCCCATGACGTGCTGCGTAACACCCATGGCCCATAGCACGCAGACGCCGTCGGCCTCCGCCACCATGTGCGCCACCTGCCTGAGCATCTCTACCGGGATGCCGCAGCGTTCGCTGGCCATCTCCATCGTGAATGGCTCAAGGCTCTTCCGGTACGCCTCGACGCCGTTGACCCACTTGTCGAGAAACTCCATTCTGGCCAGGTTGTTGTCCAGGATATAGCGGGTCACGGCCGAAAGCCACAGCATGTCTGTGCCCGGCTTGGGGCGCAGGAACAGGTCTGCACGGCGCGCCATCTCGTGCTCGCGCAGATCGGCAACGATGAGCTTTTGCCCATGCAGCTTGTGCGCACGCTTGACACGCGTGGCCAGAACCGGATGGCTCTCCGCGGTGTTGCTGCCGATGATGAGCACCAGCCCGGCTTTCTCGATGTCGGAGATCGATCCGGCATCGCCACCGTAACCCACTGTGCGAAAGAGCCCGGTCGTCGCCGGCGCCTGGCAATAGCGCGAGCAGTTGTCCATGTTGTTGGTCCCGATCACCGCGCGCGCCAGCTTCTGCATCAGATAGCTCTCTTCATTCGTGCACTTCGAGGAGGAGATGAATGCCAGTGCATCCGGACCGTGCTCTTGCCTGATCTCAGCGAGCTTGCCGGCCACCAGCGTCAGCGCCTCTTCCCAGGAAGTCTCGCGGAAGCAGTCGCCGTTCGCATTGTGCTCGCGAACCAAGGGCCTAGTCAGCCGCTCCAGGCTGTTTACGTACTCCCAGCCGAACTTGCCCTTGATGCAGGTCGAGATTCCGTTGGCCGCGCCGTTCAGCGGCTCCACTTTCAGGATGCGCCGCTCCGATGGATTCGAGCCGTTCTCCTGCGTCCAGATGTCGAAGCTGCATCCGACGCCACAGTACGTGCACACCGTCTTGGTCTGCTTCACGCGGCTCGCGCGCATGGCTGCCTCGACTTCGGAAACCTGCAGGATCGAGCCATAGCCCAGCTCCGGCTCGATGCCCTTCACCACGTCGATCATCTGCTGCAGAGCGGATTCCGGAAGGCTGGTAAAGTAGCCCGCCCGTCCCAGCATGTTTTTCTCCATCAGCGCGTTGCACGGGCACACCGTGACGCAATGTCCGCAAGAGACGCAGCTCGACTCGTTGATGGGCTTGCCGCCATCCCACAGCACGCGCGGATGCTCGAGCTCCCAGCCGATGGATAATGTCTCGTTCACCTCCACGTTCTGGCATGCCTGGACGCAGCGCCCGCAGAGGATGCACTGGTCCGGGTCATACCGATAGAAGGGGTTCGACATGTCCTTCTCATACGGCTTGGGCTTGTAGGGAATGGACTGGTGCTCCACTTTGAGCAGTGCGGTCGTGTTGTGCACCGTGCAGTTGTGGTTGTTGTTGTCGCATACGGTGCAATACAACATGTGGTTGCTCAGGATGCGGTCGAAGGCCTCGTGTTGCGCCGCCACCGCGCGCCCGGTTGCCGTGGCCACACGCATCCCGTTCTCAGCCCTGGTGCCACAGGCCCGCACCAGCTTGCCGTCCACTTCCACCATGCAGGTGTCGCAGGTCTGTATGGGTCCAAGCTGCGGATGAAAGCACACCTGCGGCAGCGGCGTTTCCGAACGATTGATGGCGTCGATCAGCAGTTCGCCCGCGGTGATTGCCTGGGCTTTACCGTTGATGAGGATGAAAGCTGCGGCAAGAGTTGTCGAAGACATCGTGGGAGCCCTCCGGGGAACGCGTGTTAGCCGTACCTGAGATGCGTTGCAAGAGTCAATGAGCATTTCGACCGCTTGCGGCAGAACGGTCGCGGCTTCTATCCAGACTTTTTAGAAAATCAGCCGGGACTGTCCTGCATAGATCACAAAACGGCTCCCGCGCAGGAAGCCGGCCAGTGTCAGGCCCAGTTCCCGGGCCAGTTGCACAGCCAGGCTGGAAGGTGCAGAAACCGTGGCCAGGACCGGAAGCCCCATCGCCAGCGACTTCTGCGCGATCTCGAAGCCACCCCTACCGCTGACCAGCAGCACATGCTCAGCCAGCGGCAGGCGCCTCTCCAACAGCGCCCAGCCGGCAACCTTGTCTACTGCATTATGCCGGCCAATGTCTTCGCGAAGTACAAGCAGTTCTCCGGCCGCGTCGAACAGCGCGGCGGCATGCAGCCCGCCCGTGTGGCTGAAGACCGTCTGCGCCGCGCGCAGCCTGTCCGGCAACCGGCAGAGCAGCTTCGGATTGAAACGGAACTCAGGATTCGGCGCGCGCAGCCCACGCTGGCGAATCGCCTCGATTGACGCCTTGCCGCAGATGCCGCAGCCGGAGGCCGCAAAGAAGTTGCGCCGCAACTGCGACGGCTCAAAGCCGCTGTCATGCAGCTCAATCGTTATGACATTCTTTTTGCCGGCCGCCGATGTCGCCTGGACCCTAATTTCACCAATCTCGTCTAGGCTCCCAATAACGCCCTCGGTCCACAGGAATCCTGCCGCCAGTTCCGCATCGTGTCCCGGTGTCCGCATGGTTACACTGATGGAGGCGAAACCACGCGCAGCATCGCCCACCCGAACCTCTAGCGGCTCCTCCGCCGCCAGCACATCCTCATGCGGCAACGCCATGCCATCGTTCCATTCCAGAATCTGGGTCAGTTGCAGACTGTGCTCGGGTGCGGTGCTGAAATCTTCTTGTGCGGGACTGTAGGTTTCTCGCATTTGTTCAGGCCGGGCCTTCCACACCGGTGAACAGATTGTACAGCTTGTACAGCGGTTCCACAGTTGCTGTACCCCGGAGCCGAGAAGCCAAGTGGCTTTTTCAACAGGAAAAAGCCACCTCGGTTGAAGCTGGAAAGGGCTGCACGAACTGTGGAACTGCACTAGTGTCCTGAGTCTGAAGTTTGTACTACAAATAAGCTGTCCTCCTGAGCGAATTTTGGCGCGTTTTGCGCCAAAACGAGTCGAAGGTCGAAGACCCGCCGTGGTGGGTCAAAGATCCGCCGTGGCGGAACCTGCGGTTCGGGGTTTCGACTTATGCTACGAACTTCTGATTCACCACACTAGCTGTGAAGTCTCAACAGGTTGTCCATTCGATCCGGATCGGAGAAGCTGAAGGTAACCCAACCTGAAGTTTCCCTGAAAGGAAATCGAATGGACTATCACAAGAATGCCCGACTGACGGTTCACAGTCGAGAGCAAATGGCAAAAATGGTTGTGCAGCGGGGCAGCACGTTGAAGGCGGCTGCAGCCGTCATTGCTTGCCAGTCAGGATTGAAAGGGCAGTAGGTAAAAGCCGCGTCATCGAACCACCAGCCCGCCAGCCTGCGTCCGTATCGGTTGCCGATCGAGCTTATGATTGCGCGCCACTGTTTGAAATACGCGCTCTTGGTTCCATCCCTGCCTCGCTGAGGCTGGCATCACCGGATATGTCTGGCACTCAAACCGGCACACATTTTGCTCCTGGCTGGCAATGGCGGGTGCGTCCGTCAAAGAGATTCAGGAAGCGGCAGGCCACAAGTCGATCACTATGTCTGCCCGCTACAGCCATCTCTCGCCTGCGCATAAGCTGTCTGTGGTCGAGCGGATCGCCTCTGCTTCCGAATAGCCGTTCAGAGAAACTGGCATTCCCCGGATATTGGATGATGTGCCGAGGCGAGAGGGCCGGTGTCAAGGCTTTACGACCGCGAAGCGGCGTGCTTCAGCGCGGCCTTGACTCCGGCCCGGCCTCGGCTATGCTCCAGCCATCCGGGGAATGCTGAGAACCTAGAGTTTCACTCCTCTAGTCATTCAAAGCCCTGTAATTTGCCTCATAGAAAATCGACGGCATAATAAATTAGCCGTCCCATGTAACGATTTGGGCGGGCCATCTCCTTATAGGCAGAAGCATCTCTCAACCACGCCAACAGATGGCGTAAAAACAAAGGAGAAATGACCATGGAAACAGTAACCGAAACAATCGGCCGTGAGCCGGCCGAGCAGATTACAGAAAATTGGAGTGCGGATGCTCCACGCGGCGGCCGTGCCGTGATGAACCGAATGATTAAGGAGAGCGCAACGGTTCCGCTCTTCTTCGCTCAGACGCTGATTCAGTCACTACGGGACGTTGGCTATAACCACACCACATCCGCCCTCTGCGAACACGTCGATAACGCCTACCAAGCCGGCGCCAGTGAAATTCGCATTTACTTCCGGCAAAACAAGAGGAAGGAAGGCGGAGCTATTGATGTTGCCGTTTACGACAACGGCAAGGGTATGGCCCCGGCAGTGCTAAAGGCAGCGACGGCCTTCGGCGGCTCGCTTAATTTTGGAAACCGCGACGGCATCGGACGCTTCGGCATGGGCATGAAGACGGCGGCCCTTAGCCTAAGTCCGGTAATGGAGCTTTATTCGTGGCAGGAACCACGCGCTATTTACAGCATGACGCTCGACATCGAGGCGATTGGCCGAGACAAAAGCAACCTGGTCGAGTTGCCGGACCCGACGCTGCACAGCGAGTTTTCGTATGAGCTCTCATCCCTGTTCACGTCTTGGATGATCTTTCCGTCCGATCATGCTGAGCAAACGCGCGTGGCCGAAGATGAAAACGATCTTGTCGAAAAACTCGGCAGGTCTGGAACGCTCGTCTATATGCCAGAATGCGACCGTCTCACTTATGCGAAGGCCAAGACGCTAGTCGAACATGCCATGAAGGAGATGGCTCGCGTCTATCGCCGACAGATTGCGTCCGGCCTCAAACTCTACGTAAACAACCGTCTGGTAGAGGCTTTCGATCCTACATACTCGATGGCGAACGCGCGACACACACGATTTCTGGATGAGAGTATGCCCCGTCAAAGCCGCCTAGTAATCTCGAAGCCGGTCAACATCAGGCTCAATGAAAATGAGGCGGCAACGGCACAAATTCAGATCAAGATATACAAGTTGCCTATTGAGGAATGGTCAACCTTGCCCCGCAAAACACAAAAGAACGACCTTCGCATCTTCGACGGCCTGACCGTTTCCATGCTGCGAAACGACCGAGAAGTTTTCGCCGGCAGCTTGCCGAAGATCACAACGCGGCACAGCGTCACGAATTGGTATCGCGTTCAGATCGATTTCCCCGGAACACTCGATGAAGCCTTTGGCGTGGCATCAAACAAGCAAGGCGTGCGGCTGAAGGGTTACGTCGAGGAAGCGATCAAAGAAGCAATTGGTGACGATATCACGACCATGAATGACGAGATTCGCCAGTTTCAGGCTGCTCAGAACGCGCGACGGGGGGCAGGTAGGCCGAGTACCGGCGAGTTGAAAGCGAGCGAGGCAGATGCCTTCCAAGCAAAACCACTTGAGCCACTCACCGAAGAAGAGCAGCAGCAAGTGGATGCGAATCTGCGGGGGTTGGCAGTAACGCTCAAACGGGACGATGAAACAGACGAACAGGCCTTTGAGCGGATCAAGAACTCGCAATATATCATCGCGTTCAAACATGACCCGTACTGGCCTTTCTACGACGTGTCACATCAATTCGGGCGTGTCATTCTGACCATCAACACTGCACACGCCTTCTTCACGGCACTTTATGAGCCGGTGAGCAAGATCGGCATACCGGCCGTGTCGGACGACGATGACGACTTCGTAGTAGCCTCCTCAGAACAGCATGGCCCGACTGTCGCGTTGGACCTCCTGCTGTTGTCTCTCGCGCGGACGCAAAGCCGCCTCTCGAAGACGAATGAGGATGCTCACAAACTGATCGACACAATGAGGAGGGAATGGTCGGAGGCTTACCGCGTCCAGATGTCGATGATCTAACCTGATTTCTCGCTTTTCAAGAGGGATCGAACTGAGTTACATTTAAGTTGCCACGCCCACAAGGGCCGGTTTGCCCCGCTCAGGCACAGCGTCCTGAGCGGGGGTCACCGATCCTCTCCAGCTGGCACGTAACAGTCCGCACGCCACAGAGGCCTGCACAGAAAGAGGACTTACATGACAGAACTCCCGCACCCGTGGGGGGCTTACGCCCGCCTTCAGGCTCGTTCGAGCCGGACTTCAAATATCGACAGTTTTAGTTGGGGCATTGAAGAGGAAATGAGCCTTTTCCTCGAAAACCCTTTAACATACGCAACTCCCGATGAGCGGCGCGCCAAGCGTATCCGCGCTACGGCGGCCCGCCGCGAGAGAGAGCGCGCAGCTCTCCGCCATGAATACGCAGACGACATTGCCCCGACGCCGCGCAACCCCATTCTTCAATTCGAGGCACGGGAAGCGTTGGCCCAAATAGAGTCCGCGACAACCGCGGCACAATGGGCACTCTTACTCGCCGGCGCCGTCGGACATGACTATGCGGATATTAGCCGGAAACACCGCATTGGCATCAGCGCGGCGCGGACGCAGATTTGCCGTTTACGGCAGCAATTCCTGCACCTGAGACCAGCAGCATAGTTCCGGTTTCCGAAGTGAAGCTCCTTGCATGTTCATCGCCGGCCGAGGCGAGGGTTGAACGCTCCCTCGCCGGCATAACTTGGTTTCGATAGCAATTTGGAGGTCCGTCATGAATGAGTATTTGGTCACTTGCATCAATAAGCGGGACCGAATGAGTTCGCACGAGCATATTACCCATATTGGCAACATCATTAACCCACTTATCAACAGATGGCGGATGACGAGGGAGGAGGCGATTCGTCGCATCGATGCCAACGAGGCCGCGTTCTACACTGTCGATAAATCTACCAACAAAAAGATGTATGTCGGCGTTGTGAGGGAAACGGGAAGGAATCCCTATCTTCGTACACATGCTGACGGCAAATGGAACGATAATCTGCTGGCGCAGGCTGAATGCGACGGTACGTGCCCGCTTGTCAGCTAGGAAGAATATCGGGCCGCAGCAGCGGCCCGAGCAACCAACGGAGAAACTCTATGACAAAACAACCTGGTCTTGATGGCAGATCACGCGACGACAATGGACAAACTCGCGCGAAAAACGGAAACGCTCGTATCGATACCTTGCGCGAAATTTACGGCGACAACTTTGCAGAAGGGATGCGCGGCGATGCCCACCTCAGCACTCTCCTGGAACGCACAGGCTGCAACTCTCTATCGGAGTATCTACGTCATAAAAGCAAGTGAACGCTCTCACCAAATCAACAGCCATCAGAACAGCCACCAAACGAAAACCGCCTCTCGAAAATCAAGAGGCGTTTCATTATAAGTCTTTTACTTTCTGGTGCCCGGAGGGGGACTTGAACCCCCACGTGCGGTTAAGCACTGCGGATTTAAGTCCGATTACAGTCTCGATGCACCGCACTGCACGATTCGGTACAATGACGCATATATATAATTTTTTCATATATATGAGATGGTAACTTCGGTGCACCGAACTGCACGAGCCCGCACGGGATTTCCAAATAAAGTATCACCATAAGTATCACCGAATGAGCCGAGCGTTTTGCTTCTATCGCGCCAATCCCGGCCAATGTGGACGCGGCGAGTGGGGACCTGACCACCAACTCGGTTCGAGGCAAGGCCAGAAAGTCCCGAAGACTGCCCTCAGAAACCAAAGAGATCTACGAACTGGGTCAGCTACGCTCTGGAATCGGTCGACGGAGGACTGTTGGAGGACGTGGCCATCACCAACACCACTATGCGCGATCTGGGCACGGGGCCTATTTTCCTACGCCTGGGCGCGCGATTGCGCGGGCCGAAAGAAACCACCAGAATGGGCAGTATGAAGCGCATCCTGATCGACAACTGGTGTGCCACAACGCGCCGCGGGCGGTCTGCTCCATCCTCAGCGCCATTCCCGATGCACCGATTGAGAGTGTAAAGCTTTCCAACATCTACATTGAGACGGTGGGGGGAGGCAACGCCGCTGACGCGCAGATCCGACCGCCGGAGGACGTCAAAAAATATCCCGAGCCTGAAATGTTCGGCTCGACGCCGACTTCGGGCTTTTTCCTGCGCCACATCAATCGCCTGGAAATGAGCCACGTCGAGATTGCGAATACGACCCCTGACGCGCCCCGTCCTTCTCGCTCAATACGGTGGACCGGGTGGACTTCTTCGCCATCACTGCTCCGCGAGGAGAAAGCGGAGCCTTTGCGCTGCATAGTGTGAAGGACCTGCGCATCGGCTGGAGCCGAGCGGCTGCCGACATTGTGCTGGTTAGCGCGGATAACAAAATGCTGTAGCGCGGAATCGCAGCTGCGCTTGCAGCTAACTCACGCTGCTGAAGAGCGATCTGAGCAACACAAGCGCGCCGGGGCGTTTATGAAGCACGCCTTCGAATTTCCAGTACCTCCACCTTGTTATCCCCCGGAAAGTGAACCTGGATTCCCTGGCGGAGCTGCTGCGCCGTATACGCGCCATGCACCTGCCCATTCATTGCAGAGCGAAAGTGGAACATCCCATCCGGGAAGACGGGCAAGGCCACAGTAACTTCGTCAAATCGCGATTCATTCTTGAACAGGGCGATCATTCCTTCGCCGCGGCGACTGAGGCGCGCAAATCCATCCCAAGTTGCCGCTCCGGGGCCCTGCCAATTGCCGAGTGGGAAAAGACCTTCCGACATCGGGATGTCCTTGCGCAATTCCTTGAACCACTGAATCTTTGCGCCATACCACGCCTGCTGTTCCGGCGTCAGCTTTCGCAAGTCGCCGAGGAACAGTGGGCCCGAGCCCATGGCGGTTGCAAGGCGTTCATCGACAGCGCCCATCTCGGCCTGAAGATTCCCAATGAGCATGGTCTCGCTGGGAATTGCCAGAGACCGCTGGTAGAGCAAGGTCCGCGCCTGGCGCGGACCGGCGGAATCCGGCGTTTTGTCATCCACGTTACTCAGCCAGTCCAAATTGCCTGCATTGAGCAAGCCGTAATCGATGAGATGCTTCTGTCCCCAAAGTTCGTAGGTTAGGTCGAGAAGCACATCGGGATGATCGCGATAGATGCGGTCCGTCACATACTGAATGCCTTCGTAGATGCACAAGATCGAGTCAGCCTCGAAGCGGTGATAGTGCCCTCGCGCATAGCAACCGGGTGACTCACCATATGCATTGAAGACCGTGGTGAGGTCTATTTTGACGTAACGCAGATTGTAACGTCCGATCAAGTTGCTGATCCGCGTCGCGGCCACCTCACGGTAGGGTGAGCCAAGGCACATGACAGCATTCCCACCACCATCCTCGAATGCGCTGATTTTTGGATTTCCGTTCCGGTCCCTGATGACCCACTCGGGATGTTCCCGATAGACCTCGGTGTTCTGGCTAATGGCAGCAAGCGGCACCCACAAGCCCAGGCGCATCCCCTTTTGTTCAACAGTTCTCTGAATCTCGTCCAAACCTTCAGGAAAGAGTTTGGAATTGATCGTATTCTCGCCGTAAGTGAGTTCCCAACCGTCATCGATTGTGAACACATCCAATCCCATATGGCTTGCGGCAGCGATCAAGTCCAGAGTGATTTGCTTTGTGATTCCGCGCTCGAAGGGCTCCCAGGTGTTATAAATCCATGGCGGCTGATAAGTGGATCCATTCTTCATCAGGACCTGCGAAGTGTAGGACGGCATGACCCATTGAGGATCGGCGAATCCCTTGCCGTCGGCGAAAAAGGCGATCGAACTCTTCGCGCTCGTGAATGTTCCTCCGGGTTCCAAACCGCGGTCAAGAGGAAACATGTCCGTGTCATACATTAACTGAACACCTTCCCCCCATTGCACAAGCTCTGTTCGCTTGGTCCAACCGGGAGCTTCGTTCATGGCGATGAAGCCTTCCCCGGTGAGTGAGTTCCGCTCTACAACAGCGGTGTCGTCAACTCTGCCGGTCATAAATATTTCCCGAGGCAACACGCCGTAAAACGCCGACGCCTGCAATACACTCGGCGGGCCAGGCGCGATCGCCACGCTCTCAAAGCTCAAATGCGAAAGGACCACGGGAGCCTTGCCGCGGTTGATGATGGCGATCCATTTCCTTACTACCGGGTGCGCGTTGTAAACAGCATAAAAGACGGTTACCTCGATGGGCCTGGTCTTTGACCGCAGATGGATTTCCAGCAATTTTCCATTCGGCGCGAGCTTTTGAACCCGGGCTTCGAGAAATTCCCAGGATTCGCTCGCTCCGCTAAAAGAGTCGGCGTCTGCCTGGAAAGAAAACTCTTCCCGTTTGACACCCCGGCTGAGCAGAGCCGCCATGAAATCGGTTCCCGTCACCTTGTGCCGCCAACCGGCAGTGTAAAGTCCCTGCTTTGCGTCGAAGTGAATCTCTCTCTCCACGAGGGCGTTGCCTACCGTCCAGCTTTTCCCTTCGGTGTCGGTGCGCACGAATGCCCCAGCGGGCTCGTCAAGCTGAGTTGCACTGGCGTGCGCCTCAAAACCTGCGATACCGCTCAAGACAAGCGAGGCGGCGGATGCTTGTATAAATTCACGACGATTCAAATTGGTCATTGCAAGTCGCTATCCTGATCCAGTTCGGCTCAATTTTTAGAACTCCCGCAGTTGCTCTCGATCGAAAAGTAGAATAAAGGCAATTGTTTATGCCATCGATCACGTCGCTCCCGTTGGCTTCAGGAAAACTCCCATCCACGACATTTGTCGATTTCACACTGGCTACGGTTTATGTAGTGCCGGAGCGTCTCGAGCCCGTACTGTTTGGCAAGCTCCCTTGCGCTCACTCCTGGGTGCTTCGCCCTCAGCACGAACCAACCCTCCATCGGCAGCCACTTTTCCCGCTCAACATCATCGCCTCGTTCTTGTAGTAGCCTGTTGAGCTTGTCGGGCATATTGCCATCCTGGTGGAAGATACATCGATCCATGTCCAGCTCGGTTCGAGTGACATTGAAGCCCTTCCCGGCGTTTTCGTGATCGTGCACAAGCAGTTCTCCGTCAATGTCGTAAACTAGGCAGTCGGGAATGCGTGTCGAGCTCATCACGTAATAGTTGTATTGAATGGCCTGCGCCTGTAATGAGCGCCCTGCTGAAAACCAGCTCGGAAACACTACCAAGTCAGCTCTCAGGTTGGATAGCTTCTTCCACAACAATGTCCAGTTCACATCAAAGCAGATAGCGACGCCAACCCGTCCAAAATCCGCCTGGTAAACGCGCGCAAATTCTCCAGGCTGAACGGGCGGCTGACTTAGGCATTCCTGCCGGTACACCGGATATACTTTGTCGTAAGTGCAGACGACTTGCCCCCTGCGGTCCAACAGGACAGCGGAATTAAAGCGTAAATCTCCGTCCCTTCGGTCAATTGGACAAACGACATATGTCCGGTGTTTGCGGGCGAGTTTCGCCATTGCTGTAATTGTGGGACCATCCAACGTCTCCAATGTCTTCTGACCACGCTCATCAAAGCCCTGACAATGTTCGGGCAGGATGATGATGTCGGTGCCCTGCGCCGCCTCGCGATCGACTCGGTCTGCCAATTCAGCAAGCGGAGGAACGCTCCAATTAAAACCGATGCTGACTGCGCGAACCAGCCGATTCGCTTTGGCAGGCGCCGCATCAGCTAGCGTGCTCTCCTGAGCTGTGGCTGGGGTGGCTCGAGCACCGTAAGCAATCGCACCGATTGCAGTTGCCGCTCCTTTTACGAATTGCCGCCGTTCCATCGCGGTTAAACTCCTTGTTACTTTTTATAGTTGTTTTGCGGGAATCGTGATCTGGCGCTGTAGCCGGATGTCGCGCGAAGATGCGCCAACGTAAACAATCCTGCTGCCTGCCGCAGTCTGCCAGTTTTTGGTTGCGTCCGACCAGTATTGCAGCTGTCGCGAAGGCACCTGGATGGTTATCTGTTTGCTCTCGCCGGGCTTGATTCCAACTCGATCGAAGCCCGCC
>JASHPJ010000077.1 GCA_030038195.1 Acidobacteriaceae bacterium | reverse complement strand
AAGGCAGCCCTGCTGGGAAAGATTCGCACCCTCAGCGAGCGCGCAATCTTTCGCGACGCGGGCATGTTCAGTTTCAGCCGGATTCAGAAGAATAAAGAGACCGTCGTACGCAAGCTTACGCAAGGCGTCGCCAGCCTGCTGCGCAGCAGCCAGGTGACTGTCGTACATGGCGTGGCTCACCTTAGCACGCCCGGTGCGGCAACCTGCAATGGCGCAACCTACAAGGCGGAATATACGCTGATCGCCACCGGCTCAACGCCCGTTTCCCTGCCATTTCCCGGCGCGGACACGCTTACGATTGGCAGCACAGAAGCACTCGCGCTCACTTCTGTCCCCAGGCGCCTGGCCGTGATCGGCGGAGGCGCCATTGGGCTCGAGATGGCAAGCGCCTTTCGCGAATTCGGCAGCGAAGTCACGGTCCTTGAGTTATTGGACCACCTGCTGCCGGAGGAAGATCCGGATGCGGCAGGTGAGCTGACCCGGCTGCTGGAGGCCCGCGCCATCAAGATTCATACCAGCGCGCGCGTCTCGCGAGTGCAACAGCTTGGCGCCGACAAGGTGATCACATTCCGCGATGCGAAGGGTGAGCGGGAGATTCGAGCCGACGTGGTGCTGCTCGCCGCCGGGCGCAAGGCGAACCTCGATGGCATCGACTGCGGCAGGCTCGGTATCGAACTGGACGCCAGGGGTTTTATTGTTGTCGACCCCTTCATGGAATCCACGGCAAAGAAGATCTATGCGGCCGGCGACGTCGCCGGAGGCTGGCAGTTGGCCCACAGCGCTTACCAGGAAGCAGAGATCGCTGTCGAAAGCATCTTCGGCGAAAGGCTCCCGGTTGATGAATCCACCATGCCGCGCTGCGTGTATACGCTGCCTGCTTTCGCTGCGGTGGGCATCACCAAAAAACAGGCGGAAGAGCGTGGCATCAAGGTCGTCGTTGGGACCTTCCCGTTCAGCGCCAGCGGCATGGCGCTGGCGGAAGATTCCGCGGAGGGTATGGTCAGGGTCCTTGTTGACGACGCGACAGACAAGGTCATCGGCGCGCAAATCGTAGGCCCGGGGGCGCCGGAAATGATCGCTGCGGCCACCATGGCCATCGCCAGCGGCGTGACGGTGAAGCAGTGGCGGCGTATCATCACTGCCCATCCTTCGCTGGGCGAAGCGTTGAAGGAAGCTGTCCTGGACAGTCGCAGACTCTCGCTTCACACTGCGCAACAGAAAGTCAAGGTGTAGAGATGGCACAGTATCTTCTTGGGCTGGATCACGGAACCGGTGGCGCCAAGGCCTGCATCATCGACGATGCGGCCAGCGTTCTCGCCTATGCCTATCGCGAGTATCCCATCTATTCGAATCGTCCCGGATGGTCCGAGCACGATCCGCACCTGTATTGGCAGTCGGCCTGCGAGGTCATCCGGGAATGCATCGGTAAAGCGAAGATCCGTCCGGAAGAGATCAAAGCTATTGCAAATTCTTCCGCGCTTCCCTCGCTGGTGATGGTGGACAAATATCACGATCCCATCCACATGGCATATAACCTGATGGACCGCCGCGCCACCCTCCAGGTGCAATGGCTCCGCGACAACATCGGCGACCAAAGGCTCTTCTGCGTAAGTTGCAATCGTCTTGAAGACCATCCCACGCTGGTCAACCTGATGTGGGAAAAGCAGAACCGTCCGGAAAGCTTCGCACGCATCTACAAAGCCCTGACCATCGACGGATATGTTCGCCTCAAGCTGACCGGCCGCGCCACGGCGAACTATTCTTCCGGAGCTTTCTTCGGCGTCGCATACGACATTCGTAAGAACGCGTTCGATGAGGAGCTGCTACAGGAGATCGGCATCAGCCCGAAAATCATGCCGGAGTTCTTCTCCTGCGAGGAGATTATCGGCCATACAACCGAGGCTGCGGCTGAATCGACCGGACTTGTTGCGGGCATTCCGGTGGCGGCCGGCTCCGTCGACTGCAATGCCGGCTGGGCCGGCGCCGGCGCGATCGATCCGGGGGATATCCAGATCAATCTTGGCAGTTGTGGCGTCATTGGCGTGGTGCACGAAGATCCGGAGCTGATCTGCGACACCATGATCAATTGTTCGTATATCACGAACTCGCGCAAGGTCTTTGCGACCGTCGCCGCCACTACCTGTGGTGGCCAGTCTCTGCGTTATCTGCGCGACAATTTTGCGCAGCTTGAGGTGGCTACAGAGAAGTCCGTTCCCGGCTTCAGCGCCTACGAGAGCATGGAGCGGCAGGCCGAGACTGTGCCGCTCGGGTGCGAGGGTCTGCTGGTTCTGCCGTACCTCATGGGAGAGCGCACGCCCCTGTGGGACGTGAATGCGCGCGGTGTCGTTTTCGGCCTTTCGCTCAACCATTCCAAAGCCCACCTGGTGCGGGCCATGATGGAAGGCGTCACCTTTGCCATGTATGACTCTTTCCGCATCATCGAACAGTACTGCTCCAAGATCAATCTCCCCATCGTGCTGAACGAGGGTGGCGCCCGCAACCGCCTGTGGCGCCGCATCATCACCGATGTATTCAACGTCCCCACGGTCTTTGTCAAAAGCCGCATTGGCGCCCCGATGGGTGACGCCATTCTCGCAGGTGTCGCCGTGGGCATCTTTCAAGATTTTGCGATTGCCAAGGAAAAGGTCGAGTATGTCGATCCGATGGACCCTGTCGTTGAAAACCACCAGCGATACATGGACTATTACGCCCTCTACGGCAGGCTCTATGCCCACGTCCGGGAAGACTATGTTGAGCTCGCACGCATTCGTGAACTAAGCCCCAGCGCACAGCATGCGCCTGACAGCGCTAACTCTACAGGAGAAGCAGTGTGAACGATCAAGTCGTAAAAGAAATCAGCAGCGTCGTCGCCCGATTCAGCCTGAAGGGGAAAAGAGCTATCGTTACCGGCGCCAAAGGCGGCATTGGCAAGGCCACAGCCACCGCATTTGCAGAACTCGGCGCGGATGTGGCGATCGTAGACCTTCCATCCGACTTAAGCGAGAGCAGTTCAGTTGCTGACACGCTGAGCAAAAGATTTGGTGTCAGGACGCTTGCCATCGGCGCCGACTTGGCGCAGGAAAATGACGTGAAGGCCATGGTCCGCCAGGTGACTGAGGCCTTTGGCACCATCGATGTCGTGCACAGTAACGCCGGTATCTTCGCCATGGGCGACAATCCGAACATGTCTCTCGATGATTTCCGCAAGATCCTGGATATCAACCTGGTAGGAATGTTCCTTGTCAATCGCGAGTGCGCCAACGTGATGATTGCCCATGGGCACGGCGGATCCATTATCAATACCGTCTCCATGTCGGGCACGATCATCAATCCCACGCGCACCGAAACGGACTACATGGTGGCGTACACAGCTTCGAAGGCCGGCGCCAAACATCTGACCAAAGGCATGGCCGTCAACTACATCAAACACGGCATCCGCGTGAACTCCGTGAGTCCCGGTTATCTGATCTCCGGAGCCCATCGTGCGATGTCACAGGAGGATGTGGATTGGTGGGCCAACTCGGTGCCCATTAAGCGCTTCGGTGAGATGGATGAGATTGTCGGCATTGTCTGCCTGCTGGCTTCTGATCTTTCCACCTACTTCGTCGGTTCTGACATTATCATGGACGGCGGCGCGTGCATCACGTAGACCTTCGCCTATTCGGTGTCCTGAACACCGGCTAAGGTTCGCCCCTCTCGACGCTGGCGCTTGATGGCATGCGCATTGCAGCTTCGCGTGTAGATTCCTCCCACATGTCCCGGGCGGGATGCTATCTCGAAGATCCGGCGGGGAATGACTCCAGCCATGGGCGAAGAAGCGAGGAGATGTGTTGCGGCTCCTACCCGTGGCTGCGGATCGCGTTAGATACAATGTTGGCGAGAGCGGTTTTGCTTCCCATCTCGCCATCTGAGGAGTGTGTCCGCAGCGGCGGATAGCTTTTTCTTGAGGAAAAAGCCATCCAGCAGTCTCGGTTCTATACACACTGGAAGCGAAACCGCTGTAGCTCCGCGGCTGTTGCTTGGCGAAGGATGCCATGAGACGGCGGGGAGAGTGCGCGCGAGGCTTGGCCGGCTCCTGCATGACGAACGATGAACTTATCTTGGTGACCGGGGCTACCGGCTTTCTGGGCACGCAGCTTGTGCGCGACCTGCTGGCGCGCCAGCCGCAGGCGTCGCTGGCGCTGCTGATCCGCGACAAGCAGGGCCAGGCGGGGCAGCAGCGCGCAGACGCATTCGTTCCTGCCGAGGACAGGACGCGCGTGCGGGTCTACGCAGGAGATGTGGGCCTGCCCGACTGCGGGCTGGCAGCCGCGGACTACCGGCAACTGACCGCCGAAACCACGCGCGTGATTCACTCGGCGGCCACGGTGCGCTTCGATCATTCGCTCGAAGAGGCGCGGCGCATCAACGTGGAAGGCACGCGGCGGATTCTGGATTTTGCGGCCTCAGCGCCCCGGTTGCGCAGCTTCGCTTACGTGGGCACGGCCTATGTGGCCGGCGAGCGCAAGGACCTGGTGCGCGAAGACGAGCTTGTCATAGGCCAGGAGTACCGCAACACCTATGAGCAGACCAAGGCCGAGGCCGAGGCGCTGGTGCGCGCGCGGCTGAGCGCGATGCCCGGCGTGATTCTGCGCCCCAGCATTATTGTGGGCGACTCGCGCACCGGGGTGACCTCGAGCTTCAAGATGATGTACTGGCCGCTGAAGATCTATGCGCGGCGGCTATGGCGCACGGTGCCCGGCTATCCCGATGCGGTGCTGGACATCGTGCCGGTGGATTTTGTCTCGGCGTCGGTGGCGCGGCTGCTCTTTGACGAGGCGGCTTTCGGCAGCACGGTGCATCTCTGCGCCGGGCCGCACGGCAGCGCCACCATCCAGCAGATTGCGCACCGTGCCGCCGCGTACTTCCAGGCGCCCGAGCCGCGCTATGTCGATCCGCGATTTTTCTTTGCCCTGGTGCGGCCGATTCTCTTTCTCGCCTTGTGGGGACCCAGGCGCCGGGTGCTGGTTTCAGGTCGCGCTTATCGCGATTACTTCTCGATGCGGATGCAGTTCGACACCACAAACGCCGAGCGATTGCTGGGGCCGGCGGGGCTGTGTCCGCCGCCGGTGATGGAGTATCTTGACCGGCTGTTTCACTACTGCGTGGAGAGCGACTGGGGACGGAAGCCGGTGGCGGCGCAATAGCAGCGGCCTTGCGTCAGGCAGATCGAGCCGCGCATCAGTCGTGGCGCAGCGCTTCCACGGGGGAGAGCTTGGCGCCGCGCCAGGCGGGCAGCGCGCCCGCGGCCAGTCCGGCCAGAACGGCGATGCCCAGCGCATCGGCGAACAGAGACACTGGAACCGCAGTTGAGACGATGGTTGCAGTCTGCGGCAGCGCCGCCAGCACGTGAAGCGCGCACCAGCCCAGGACGATTCCCAGAAAGCCGCCGCCCAAGCCCAGCGCCGCAGCCTCAAACTGAATAAGCGCGAGCACCTGCCAGCGCTTCCAGCCCAGGGCGCGCAGAATGCCGATCTCGCGCGTGCGCTCGAAGACCGACATGGCCATGGTGTTGGCAATGCCCAGGATGCCGATAATCAGCGCGATGGCTGACGTGCCCCAGGTGGATGCGCGCGCCAGTTCCACAAGCTGATTGTTGCTGGCCCGCTCGGCCGCCGGCACGGCGCGCAGCCCCGGAAGAGCTGCTTCGATCTGCGCCTGCGCGCGCTTCAGGTACTCATCCTGCGAGACGCCCTTGGGCGCCGGCTTCAGCCGCACGTGAAAGGTGGAGACTTTGCCCTGCAGGCTGCTGAGATTCTGAATCTGGTCGAGCGGCATGATGACCGCGTCGGTTTCGAGAGCCGAGCTGGCGTGATAGACGCCGCACACGGTGAACGTCGAACCCTGAATCTCGAGCGTGTCGCCGGGCTTCTTCTTCAGGTCCTGGGCCAGCAGATCGCCCAGCATCACCTCGGGCTGGCCATCGCGAAAAGCCCGGCCGGAGAGGATGTCGAGCGATTCGAGCTCGTAGGAGTCGGCCTTCCAGCCGTAGACCAGCGCGTTCACTTCTGGCGTAAGGTCCATCAGGTTGTAGATAACGGGCGCAGCCTGCGCCACCGAGGGCAGGGCCAGCAGCTTGGACTGGTCGGATTCGTCCATCGATGTGCTGAGGAAGGTCTCCTGGATAACGGCGATATCTGTGCCGCTGCTCGAGTAGATGCGCAGCCAGGCCTGCTCAAAGGCCCGTGAAAAGCCTACCAGGCCCACGAAAGCGCCAATCGCCATGCCGATGCCGCACAGCGTGAGCAGGGTCCTCAGCCGCCGGCGCTGGAGATTCTTCCAGACAAATCCCGTGAACGACAGTGATGAGGCCATGAAGTCTTTCTGTGGGTCCTGTTCGGATTTGGGGAACATGCCGCCAGCGCAGGCCGCGGCCGTATTGCCCGTCCAGAATAGGGGGTCAGAGATGATTTGGCAATTTGAGGTCCGAAGCGCCGACGAGCCTTAACTGAACAGCGCATCGTCCCACGACTGCGCCTCGTTCCACATCGGGGTGGGCTCAAAGTAGCCGGTGCCGGGCTTGAGATGTTTCTTCAGCTCATCGTCATTGAGCGCTACGCCGAGGCCCGGCGTGTCCGGCACCTTGATGTAGCCCTTGTCGATGATCGGCTTGTCGAGGCCGGTCGCCAGGTCCTGCCACCATGGCACGTCGAGCGAGTGATTTTCGAGCGCCAGGAAGTTGCGCGTAGCCGCGGCGCAGTGCACGCTGGCCATGCAGGCTACCGGCGTGCCGGCAAAGTGCATCGCCATGGGCACGCCGTATTGGAAGGCCATGTCGCCGATGCGGTGGGTCTGCAGGATGCCGCCCGATGTAGCCAGATCGGGATGAATCTTGTCCACGGCGTGCTCGCTGCACAGCTTTTCGAAGTCTTCGATGCGGTAGATGTCTTCGCCGGTGAGCGTGGGCGTGGGGCTCTCCTGGGTGATCTCTTTGAGCAGATCGGTGTAGTACCAGGGAATCACGTCTTCGATCCATTCGAGATTGAATTTTTCGTAAGCTTTGCCCAGGCGGATGGCGGATTTCACGCCGATGTGGCCGAGATGATCCATCGAGAGCGGCATATCGTAACCGATGTTGTCGCGCACTGCGGCCACGTACTCGCACAGCCGGTCGATACCCTTGTCCGTAACCTCGGTAGCGATGAAGAGATTAGGCTGCGCATGCTGCTCCCAGGCGCTCAGGCCGGAAGGCTGCATCACCGCGCCAGGAAGGCCGTCGAGCACGTTGATGCCGAGGTCCATCTTCATCCAGGTGAGGCCCATCGCTTTGCGCTCTTTGGCGCGGCGTCCGTATTCGGCGGGGTCCATGGACTCGGTAGTGTCGGCGTAGATGCGAATTGCGTCGCGCCACTTGCCGCCCAGCATCTGGTAGACGGGGATGTTGTAGACCTTGCCGGCAATGTCCCACAGCGCCATCTCGACGGCGCAGACGCCGCCCGCCTGGCGCGCGTTGCCGCCGAACTGCTGGATCTTCTGGAAAAGGTAATCGATGCGCAGGGGATTTTCGCCGAGCAGCCGGCTTTTGAGCACCATGGCGTACTGCGGGCCGGCAATATCGCGCACTTCGCCCAGCCCGTAGACACCCTGGTTGGTGTCGATGCGGATCAGCACGCAGGGGCTGGGTCCAGGCTTGACGATGACCGCGTAACGCATGTCGGTGATCTTGAGCGTGGACGGGCTGGAGTTGAGATTCACGTTCCGGATCGGCGACTCGGCCTCGGCGGCTGCGGCGCCGGTGAGCGCGCTGCCGACGGCGATGGCCAGCGAAGATTTCAGCAGGCTGCGGCGATTCAGACGAGTATGGATGCTGTTCTCGGTGCGCGGTCCCTTGTTCTCACTCATTTTTTCGTGTCCTCCATGGCCCGTTCGGCGCTGCCGCACCATCTTACTCCCGCCGGCAGGCAGGATTGTCTGGACGCGCGGAATCGGTTTGTGGAAGAATGCGTGCCGCGGCCGATCTGTTGCCGCATATCGCACTCTACGCGCCGCGGAGCATTCCACATGAAGCCAAATTTGTCACGCAGAAGTTTTCTGAGGGGGGCGGGGGTTGCCTCGCTTGCGCCTGTACTGCTGCCGGTTGCTGCCCAGGAGAAGAAGCCGTGGTGGATGGGCAATGGCATGCCGCAGGAGAGTGCCGGCACGCCCAAGATCGCCTGCGCCATCTCGCTTGCAGACGGCGTGACCGACGAGTCCATCCGCAGCGTGGTGCAGCTTGGCGTGTATCACGTGCTTTCCGGTGGGCCGCCGATTCCATGGACCGCCGAGCAGCTTCAGCCCATCGTGGACAAGCTCAAGGCCGGCGGTGTCACGCTCGGCAACCTGATGATCGCCGGGTTCACCAACACGCTCTACGGCCGGCCGGGCCGCGACGAGGAGATCGACAAGGTGCGGCAGTCGATTGAGGCGGCCGGCAAGGTAGGGCTGCCGGTGATCGAGTACAACTTCTACGCGCACCGGGCCATGGAGGGCTACTACGAGGAGACAGGCCGCGGCGACGCGGGGTTGACAGGCGTGGATTACGGTCGCGCGAAAGGCCTGCCGCCGCTGCCCGAAGAAGGCGCGCACACGCTCGACGAGATGTGGGCCAACATTACGTATTTTCTGAAGGCCGTGATTCCGGTAGCCGAAAAGGCCAATGTGCGGCTGGCGCTGCATCCCAACGATCCGCCGTTTCCGCTAAGCCGCGGCTCGCAGCAGATTATGGCCACGGTTGCGGGATGGAAGCATCTGATCTCGATTGTCGACAGCCCGGCCAACGGAATCACCTTCGACTGCGGCGTGACGCGCGAGATGGGCGAAGACCCGGTGGAGGTGTGCCGCTACTTTGGCTCGCGCGACCGCATCAACCACATGCACTATCGCAATCCGCATGTGATGACGCCTTACCTCAAGTACGACGAGGGGTTCATCGACGAGGGCGACGTGAACATGTTTGCGGTGATGCGCGAGCTGGTGCGGCTGAAGTATACGCGCGAGGTGTACCCCGAGCATCCGCGGGCGCTGGACTACGACCGCGCGCGCGGACCGATCCGTGGCTATCCGGGCGGCGGCGGGTACGCGGGGGATCTCTACGACATTGCCTATGCCAAGGCTATGCTGCAGGCGGCGCTGGTTGTAGAAAGGGCTGAGTAATGATCGTTAAAACAATTTGGGATTTTCTTCGCTTTCAATAAAGCGGAAGGTTCCGGCTTTAAGGTATTCCTCGACCGCCTCCCCGGCAATCCATCGACGTTCAAGTTTTTCTGCCACTGCTCCAGTGGTGAGCGAACCTCCGAATGGATCAACAACGAGATCGTTCGGTTCTGTGAGCATCTTGATGAAGAACTTCGGAAGGAGAGCGGGAAAGCGCGCCGGATGAATTTTGATTCCTTCCTCTTTGCACCGCATCGTGTAGAGGTCATTGGCCGAATTGTTGCCCATCTTCATCATGCTTTCAGGGATTTCATTCCAATCATCCTCGACAACGTTCGAGGGAATCGCGCCACCGGGGTTGAGCTTCGCAAAGGATTCTCGAATAACATGACCGGATGGCCGAACCGTCTCCCGGAGATTTCGCTGATTTAACCGGATCATATCTTCGCTATATTCGCGGAGCACTTTCAAATTGGATGCTTTGGGATGTGGTGTTTTGGAAAGCCACCAGATATATTCAACGGAATCCCGCACGCGAATCCTGCGCACCGTCACCCATTCTGCCGGTACCGGCATTTTGGCGGGGTTGTGCCAGAAGCACTCCTGGGCAAGATAAAACCCGATTACATCCACTAGAGCGATGAGAAGCTTGAAATGGTAGAGAGATCGCGTCGGAGTCCCCTTGTTATAGCTTCCACCGATGTTAAGGACGAAACTGCCATCATCGGCGAGCACCCGGTGAATCTCTCGTGCGAAAGGCAAAAACCACTGGACATACCTGTCCTTGGTCTCGTTCCCGTACTCCTTTTTGAAATGCAGTGCGTAGGGTGGTGAGGTAACCACCAGATTCACACTTCCGGTTGGCACTTCCCGCAGCAAGTCCATGGAATCACCCAAGTATGCCGCGCCATACCGCGAAGTAAAATAAGGCGATTGGTTGACAAGGCGTGAAGGATGTTCGTTGCGGAAGCTGCCGACTGGTTCTTCTTCGGCGAACACATCTCTGGTTTGCACGGTTTGGGATTTTTGAGACACTGCTAGTGTCATATTACCCTCTCGTTATCAGAGAAGATATCAAAATAGGTTTACATTGTCAACCGATTTTTTCAATCCGAACGATTGGATTTCACAGGCTGAAGCAGCTCGTCTGCGGGGTGTGACCCGACAAGCGATTGCCCGCCTGATTAAAAAAGGAAGGCTCCAAGTAAGGTCCGTAGGAGGGCGAGCGCTTGTGCGTCGTTCCGAGATCGAAACCTTCAAACCGGAACCGGCTGGACGGCCACCGAATGAGCGAGTCATTGAGCACGATCAAGAGGCTCATAGCTGAATCTTCTGTAGAAGAACAGCGAGCACTCAAACGGTACTTCAGCGACCTTGTCCCGCATCCTCTCGAAAGCGAATGGGGCATCGACGCCGAGACTATACTGAGCGCGATTCGCCGCTCTTCTGATCTCACCAAGCGTGGGGTTCGCGGCATCATTGCCGAGGCAGTCTTCGAGACTGCCGTCATTCCAGCGATCGCCGCTACGGGCTGGAAGCCAGTGATTCTTACCGGCGATCAAGCTTATGATGTTCGTCTCGAAAGCGGGACCAGCACAGCGCGAGTTCAAATCAAGCTCCAACGACTGGAGAAAGGGGCACCCAAGCTCTACTATCGCAGATATTACGTAGAAGAAGCACTGTATGTAGTTGAAGTTCAGAAGACACGAAGCGGAAAAAGAACGAAAAAACAGTCCCTGGTAGGAACTAATACGGCTTTAGAAACAACCGATGAATTAATCGTCCAGACGCGGCCATACCGATTCGGCGATTTTGACATCCTCGCCGTAAACATGCATCCTTCCTCAGGTAACTGGAAGGACTTCAGGTATACGGTTGCATCCTGATTGCTGCCTCGCGCCCAAGACCCTGCGCTCATCGAAATCTTCCAGCCTGTAGCTGCTGTCTGCAACGAGATTTGGACGGACGACCTTTCGGTTTGTCTTGACTGGTACAGGTCAGGAGAAAAACGCACCGTTCTGACTGAAATATTGCGCCCCAAATTGAGAAAACATCGCGCCAATAAAGGATGAAACCTCGCACCTAGCGCTCGCCCTTTTCTTTGGCCTTCGCCAGCAAGGCATCGAACTCCGAGCGGGGCATCTTCAGCTTTTCGGGGTGGGCGTCGATCCACCTGGCAAAGGCGTCGTACTTGGCCGGCGTCCAGCCGCCTTCGAACTGCGCGCCATTCTTTCCCTCCTGATTGAGCTCGAAGTTATAGGCGTCGGTGAGCGCGGTGAACTCGGCCGTGCTGACGGCTTCTTCGGCGAGGATGGCGGGGATGAACAGCACACCTTCTGGCTTGGCCAGCACCAGGTCGCCGGGCAGCACGATGGCGCGGCCGATGCGGATGGGCACGTTGATGCCGGTCAGCTCCATGTCAGCCCATGCCGAGGGATCGTAGCCGCGGTAGAAGCCGTTGAAGTTGGGAATCTCGCGGTTCTCTTCCTGGTCGCGGATGCCGGCGTCGAAGACGAATCCGGCGTGGGTATGCGCGGCCACGGCGTTGCCGAGATTGGAGCCGATCAGCGTGCCCTCGATGATCTTGCCGAAGCCGTCGGCCACGTAGACATCGCCCGGCTGCAGCTCGGCGATGGGCCAGCTATTGGTGCCGCCCACGCGACCCTCCGCTTTACCCTCGGCGGCGATGGCGCGGGCCATGTCTGGCCGCGTGGGCATGTACTGCGCGGTGAGCGCGCGGCCGGCGAAGGGCTTGTCGATGTGCAGCGCCAGCCAGCCGCTCTCGAACTGGTTGCGGTAGCCGTGCCCGCGCAGAAAATCCCACAGGTCCTCGATAGTCATGTCGCGCGCGCGGTCGAGCAGCGAGTCGGGCAGCCTGGGCCGCCCGTCGGGAAAGCGGTTGCCCTTCCACTCCGAGGTGTAGAAGAGAATCTGGTCGCGCGTCATCTTCACCTGGCTGAACGCGGGCGCGACCCACAACAGTGCGCACATGGCCAGAATGGTCCCGATGGTCTTGTTGATGTTCATCGAAGGCTCCTGGTGGAATTTCGGGGCACGGAATGGCGCTCGCCGCGACCGGTCCGAAGGATAGCGGGTGCGGGGCGGCGCTGCAAGCGCAGTATGTTGCAGACAATCCGTGCGAGCCTGCGTCCTCTGCGATACCCTGAAGTCTTATGGGGCGCATCCGCATTCTCTCTGACCAGGTGGCCAACCAGATTGCCGCGGGCGAGGTGGTGGATCGTCCGGCATCCGTGGTGAAAGAGCTGCTCGAGAATGCCCTCGATGCCGGCGCCAGCCGCATGCGCGTGGAGGTGGAGGCCGGCGGGCGCAAGCTGATCCGCGTCTCCGACGACGGCCAGGGCATGAATCGCGACGACGCGCTGCTGGCTTTCGAGCGCCACGCCACTTCCAAGCTGCGCACCGCCGACGACCTGCTGGCGATTGCCACGCTGGGTTTCCGTGGCGAGGCGCTGCCCTCCATTGCGTCCGTGGCACGGGTGACGCTGGAAACGGCGACTGGGTCCTTCGCAGACGGCGATTCTCCTAGGGACGATTCTTCTGGAGGCGATTCTTCTGGAACAGGTACCCGGCTTGAAATTGCCGGCGGCAAGATTCTGCGCGTGGAAGACGCGGCGCTGCCGCGCGGCACCACGCTCACCGTCTCGGATCTGTTCTTCAACACGCCGGCGCGGCGGAAGTTTCTTCGCGCCGAGTCCACCGAGCTGGCACACGTGACCGCTTTGGTAACGCACTACGCGCTGGTGCATCCGGAGAAGCACTTCGAGCTGGTTTCCGCCTCACACACGGTGGTTTCCGCGCCGCCGGTGGCGCGGACGGCCGAGCGCATCTACCAGATCTTCGGCAAGGAGACGCTGGGCCTGCTTCTGCCGGTTGCCGCTGAATCCCCGCTCGAGCGCGTGGGTCTGCCCGAGCCGCCGCCGTGGAAGAAAGACCCCGGCGAGCCTGCGCGCGCGCCCGGCACGCTGCGCCTGAGCGGCTTCTACTCCAAGCCCGAGCTGCAGAAGCTGAACCGCAACTCGATCTACATCTTCGTGAACAAGCGGCTGATCCGCGACCGGCTGCTGCTGCACGCCATCACCGAGGCCTATCGCAACGTGATCCCGCCCACCAGCTTTCCGGTGGTGCTGCTTTTTCTGGAGATGCCGCCCGAGGAGGTGGACGTGAACGTGCACCCGGCCAAGACCGAGGTGCGCTTCCGCCAGCAGACCCTGGTGCACGACTTCGTCCGCGACAGCCTGAGAACGGCGCTGATCCAGGCGCGGCCGGCAGCCGGATTTCTGGCCGCTTTGGATGCGCAGCCTACGGCCAGCCCTTCGCTGATGCCGCCGGCAGCCTCGCCGCTGCCCGGCGTCCCAGGCGGAGCGCCGGACTCCGACCCCGCCGCAGCCCGGCCGTCGCAGGCCGAGCCGTTTCAGCTCACACCGCAGATGTCCGCCCCGGTTCCCGGCCGGCTGCAGTTCGATGGCGCCGGGTTGAGCCAGGGCAATTCTGGTCAGGGCAATTTTGACCGGCAGGCCTTGAGCGAGGCTGCCGCAGCGTTCCTTGCGCCGGCAGCCACCGAGGACACGGCTGCCGCCACAGCCCAGGTCGAAGCTGAGCAAGCCGAGGCTAACCTGAACCATCTGCGGGATTTAAAGCCAATTGGACAGTTGCGGGAGTCGTTCATTCTGGCCACCGGGCCAGACGGCCTGTGGATCATCGACCAGCATGTGGCTCACGAGCGCGTGTTGTTTGAAAAAATTCTGCGTGACCGCCAGGTAGAGCAGGTGCAGCGGCAGCGGCTGCTCATGCCTCTGCTCGTTGAGCTGAAACCCGAACAAATGGTTATATTTGCGCGCATCGCCACGGAACTGCAACGGAACGGCTTCGAGGTTGAGCCCTTCGGGCCGCAGACCCTGGCTGTGAAGGCCGCGCCAGTGGGCCTGGAGGGGGCAGAGCTCGAGCGGATGCTCAGCGAGGTCATCGACCAGTCTGCAGACAACCGGGTAGAACCTGAGCAGAATGAGGATCTTACGGCGTTGCGCACGCGCATTGCTGCTTCCATCGCCTGCCACTCGGCCATCAAGGTGAACACCGCCCTTGACCCGGCGCGCATGGAATGGCTATTGTTGGAACTTGCGAAGACGAGTCATCCGACCAGTTGCCCGCATGGACGTCCAATCGCTTTGCTGTATTCTTGGAGAGAGATCCTGCGGGCCTTCCACCGAGTGTAGAACTTGTGGAAGGTGGCTGCCTCTGCTCTCAGGAGCGGGGTAGCCGGGCGCTACAGGCAAAAGCACGGGACCATGTATCCCGGCGCGTGGTATTGAGCCGTCCTAGACACCCTGGATTGCCCACGGCAGATCTGAATCCGTGAGGAAGCTGGGTGGCGGCCTTGCTTGAGGCACAATCGGACGCAATATTCCTGGTTATGCCGTATCGCCAGCCTGGAAGAGAGGTTTTTCTTTGACATCAGAGCAATTGGAAGTTTCGCGCGCCGAAAGGCTGCGCCTGAATGGACATGGGGCACTGACACTTGAGGATGCCCGTACCTGGATAGAAGAGACCGGACTTTGTCTCTTCCTGCCGCGGCGCCAGTTCTCCGCAGGCATTGCGCCTTCGTTTGTTGAGGCAGTGGTCGGAACCCGCAATCCAGCTCCCGATCCCAGGCAGATTGCACTGGCGGAGGAGTTACTGGTGCGCCTGGAGATCGACGGCGTTGCGGTCCGCCTGAATCTGCTGGGCCAGCCCGGCGAGCAGCCGGATTTTGTGGTAGCGTCCTGGGTGCTGCCGTATGTTTACGCTCTGCGTGGCGATCGCGATTGGCGGCGCAGCCCGCAACTGACGGGCTCGCGGCAGGTTTCGCCGCTGGCCATCCAGACCTACAAGCTGCTCGAAGCCGGCGACGCCACCATTCCGCAGCTCAAGCACGCCCTGGGCAAAGAGGTGACCGAGGTCGCGGTTCTGCGCGCCATCACTGAGCTCTGGCAACAGCTTCGCATCATTCCGGTCATTGCAACGCCCGGCAAGCCGGCACAGTGGCAGCTCTTGCGCCACCGCTTCCAGAAGGCGATTGCCGAGGGCGCGTCTACCTCGCAGGTCACGGCAATTTCTGTGCTTGCCTCCATCTACCTGCAGGCGGTGATTGCCGCCAGCATGGAAGAGGTGGAGCTGTTCCTGGCTCCGCTGACGGCGCGCAGCAAAGTGAGGGAAGTGCTGCGCGGCCTGGTGGCCACCCGCCAGGTGCACACCATCTCGCTGGGCCATGCGCCGCACTTTTATGTGGCCGGAACGCTGCCGGAGTTCTCTGTGGCTCCCACGGTCTACGCCAGCTCGGCCATGGCGGCTTCACCCTACTTCCTGCATGCCCGCGATTACGACGACGAGCCGGCCGCCCCGGTTACGGCGGCTCCAGTTGCGGCTTCTGTTCCGCCGCCGGCTCCGGCTGCGCCGCGGATCGCAGCCGAAA
>JASHPJ010000076.1 GCA_030038195.1 Acidobacteriaceae bacterium | reverse complement strand
GGATCGTCGTTGAGCAGGCGCAGCGCATCGATGTGCGTGGTGCCGACGATCGGGTCGCCGCCGATGCCGATGGCCGTGGACTGGCCGATGCCGCGCTGCGTGAGCTGGTGCACGGCTTCGTAGGTCAGCGTGCCCGAGCGCGAGACGATACCTACCGAGCCTTCCTGGTGGATGCGCCCCGGCATGATGCCGATCTTGGCCTTGCCCGGCGAGATGACGCCGGGGCAATTGGGCCCGATCAGCCGCGACTTCGAGGTTTTGAGCTTGGCCCACACCTTCACCATGTCCAGCGTGGGAATGCCCTCGGTGATGCAGACGATCAGCGGAATGCCCGCATCTTCGGCCTCGAGGATGGCGTCGGCCGCGAACGGCGGCGGGACGAAGATCATGGTCGCATTGGCGCCGGTCTCTTTCACCGCATCGGCCACGGTGTTGAACACCGGCCAGCCCTCGTGCGTAGCGCCACCCTTGCCCGGTGTCACGCCGCCGACGACTTTGGTGCCGTATTCGGCGCAGCCTTTGGCGTGAAAGGTGCCTTCTTTTCCGGTGAGTCCCTGAACGATGAGACGCGTGTTGTTGTCTACAAGAACAGCCATTGAAACAAGCTCCTAGCTTCTAGCTCCTAGCTCTTTAAAGACTGGATGAAGGCTCCAAGCATCTTTGGAGTCTCGATGCAAAGGGATTCTGCCTTCCTGCACAACATCTCATCACCAATCTTCAGCCGCTTAGCAAGCAAAAGCTGCGTTTGAACTTCGTATGTCGAACCCTGTGCGATATTGAGAAACTGCTTGAAATCACGATCTGTCGCTCTTCCGCGGCCTTCCGCAATGTTGCTTGCGATCGAGATACTGGCTCGGCGGAGTTGCGAGATTAATCCGTAAAGCTCATCTTTCGGAAGCGTCTTTGTGAAACCGTAAACAGCCTCGGTCAGTTCCATGGCTCTCTGCCAAACGGTCAAATCCTGGAATGCTTGCGCCAAGATTCATCTCCATCGTGGGCGTTTGAGGCTAGCAGCTAGAGGCTAGAAGCTGCCTTTACTACTAATTCTGCCGCTTCTTTCATCGTTGCCCCCACCTGGAAGTTCAATCCGGACTCCTTGAGAATCTTGCGTCCTTCTTCAACATTGGTGCCTTCGAGCCGCAGCACGATGGGCACCTTCACGTTTAGGTTCTTGGCTGCGGCCACCACGCCGGTGGCCAGCCGGTCCACGCGCAGAATGCCGCCAAAGATATTGATGAAGATGGCCTTCACATGCGAGTCGGAGAGAAGAATCTCAAAGGCGTGCTCGATCTGCTCCTGGGTCGCCCCGCCGCCCACGTCGAGAAAGTTGGCCGGGCTGCCGCCGGCGTACTGGATGATGTCCATCGTGGCCATGGCCAGGCCCGCGCCGTTCACCATGCAGGCGATGGAGCCGTTGAGCTTGATGTAGTTGAGCGCGTACTTGCTGGCTTCCACCTCGAGCGGGTCTTCTTCGGCAACGTCGCGCAGCGCCTTGATGTCCGCGTGGCGGAAGAGCGCATTGTCGTCAAAGTTGATCTTGGCGTCGAGCGCAAAGAGCTTGTCGTCCTTGGTGGTGATGAACGGATTGATTTCGACAAGCGAAGCGTCGGTGTCGACGAATGCCTTGTAGAGGCTCTGGAAGAACGCGACCGCCTGGTTGATCTGGGTGGGCTTGAGGCCCAGCGCAAAGGCCAGCTTGCGCGCCTGCCACGCGCCGAATCCCACGGCCGGGTCGATGCTTTCTTTGAAGATGGCCTCGGGCGTCTTGGCGGCCACTTCTTCAATCTCCATGCCGCCGGCCGGCGAGGCCATAAAGACCAGCTTGCCGGTGGCGCGATCGAGCACGATGCCAAGATAAAGCTCGCGGTCGATGGCCGCGGTTTCTTCGATGAGCAGGCGCTGTACCTTCTGGCCCTGCGGACCGGTCTGGTGCGTCACCAGTTGCATGCCCAGAATGTTCTTGGCGTGCTGCTCGGCCTCTTCACGGGTGCGGGCCACCTTCACGCCGCCGCCCTTGCCGCGGCCTCCGGCGTGGATCTGCGCCTTCACCACCACGCCCTGCGCGCCCTCGGCAAATAGCTTGCGGGCCACGTCGTTGGCTTCTTCCAGCGTGTTGGCCACTTCGCCCTTGGGCACAGCCACGCCATACTTCGCCAGGATTTCCTTTGCCTGATACTCGTGAATTTTCATGTTTTTTTGGAACCGCCCCATCCGCTGTTCGAGAAAAATTTCGAAATCCGGGCCGCGAATCGGGAAACCGCGACCATGGCAGCAGTACTCCAATACTAAATTGGCGGCCAAAGGACGGGCAATCCGCCGGCGCGCGCGCACCCTGCGCCGTTACCATGGAATGGTATGGCCTCTATCAAAGAATTCCTGAAGCCGCTGGCCGAAGACGGCACGCAGTTGACCCGCGAGCAGGCGGCCCATGTGCTCGAAGCGATTCTTTCCGGCGAAGTGCCGGAGACAGAGACGGCTGCGCTGCTTGCGGTGATGGCCACGCGCGGCGAGCAGGCCCCCGAGCTGGCGGGATTCGTGGAAGTGATGCGCGCGAACGCCACCCCGGTTCCGCTCACCGACGAAGAGCGCAGCGAGCTGGTGGACGTGGTGGGCACCGGCGGCGGAGGGCCACTCACCTTCAACATCTCTTCCGGCGCAGCCCTGGTGGCGGCGGCAGCCGGCGCGAAGGTGGCCAAGCATGGCAACCGCGCCGTCACCTCGCGCTGCGGATCGGCCGACGTGCTGGAGGCGCTCGACGTGCCCATTACGCTCAAGCCGGAGCTGGCCGCCGCCTGCCTGCGCGAAACCGGCTTCATGTTTCTCTTTGCACCGCACTATCACCCGGCCATGAAAGTTGTGGGGCCGCTCCGGCGTGCGCTCGGCTTCCGCACCATCTTTAATCTCTGTGGTCCGCTCACCAACCCCGCCGGCGCGCGCACGCAGGTGATCGGCGTGCTGGCGCCCAGCAAAGTGCTGCTGGTGGGCCGCACGCTCGCCGCCCTCGGGGCCAGGCGCGCCTTTGTGGTGCATGGCACGGATGGCATTGACGAGTTGACGACGACAGGCGAATCGGTTGTGGCGCGCGTAGAGGAGTCGGAGACAGGCGAGTCGCAGTTGCGGGCCGCGCGCGTTACGCCGGAGATGGCCGGAGTGCCGCGGGCCACGCTCGACCAGTTCACCGGCGGCGACGTGACCACCAACGCCTCGCTGCTTTACGACGTGCTGACCGGCCTGCCCGGCGCGCGGCGCGACATTGTGCTGCTGAACGCGGCGGCTGGCCTGGTGGCCGCAGGACTGGCCAACGATCTCAAGGAAGGCGTCGCCATGGGCGCCGAAGCCATTGACTCAGGCCTGGCCGCCGCCACACTCGAGAAGCTGCGGCGGTTCGGCGTGCGATACGCGACCAAGCAGTAGCGTGGTGTCTTGAAACAGCCATGCCTCAAGAGCCGCATAAAATCCGGGACTTTTACGTACATCTTTCGGCATTTATGCAACCAGCGTCCGCTCCCGCAAACCCTCAGCGCCGGCCGCGCTGCCAGGCCTTGGCGAACTTCCAATGGATATACGCCGAGTGATTGAGGTGCTGCAGCAGCCCTTCACGGCCGTCGAGAAATCCGAGCCGGAAGATGTAGTTGTACATAAAGGTCGCAGCCGGGTTGGCAAGGGCATTCCACAAAAATGCGGCCAGGGAGCGGCTGGCGCGGTCCGAGTGCGCCAGCATCTCCGCGCTGATGGCGCTGTAGCGGTTCATGTGCTCGATGTACTCGTCGAGCGTGGGATAGCAGTGGTGGATGAGATAGCCTTTGAGCTGGCCCACCGGGCCGGCCGCCTGCATCGTCTCGTGCACGGGCCGCTCTTCGAACTGCGCTGCGCCGCGCCGGAAGAGCCTGAGCTTGGGATCGGGCCAGTAGCCGCCATGCCGGAGCGGACGGCCCAGAAAATGGTTGAGCCGTGGCACGCGATAGGCGCTGAACGCAGGCTCTCCGGCCAGCAGCGCCTCGATCTCGCGCGCCAGCTCCGGGCTTACTTCTTCGTCCGCGTCGAGAGAGAGCACCCAGTCGCCGGTGGCGCGCGCAATGGCCGAGTTCTTCTGCCGCGCAAATCCCTTCCACGGCTCCTCGAAGACCCGCGCGCCCATGTTTCGGGCAATCTCCATCGTGGCATCGGTCGAGCCCGAGTCGAGAACGACGATCTCGTTGGCAAAGCGCACACTGGCGAGCGTGCGCGGCAGGC
>JASHPJ010000075.1 GCA_030038195.1 Acidobacteriaceae bacterium | reverse complement strand
AGTTGCGGTTTGGTGCTGGAGGACGTCCCCGCCCGTCTTTGCGCCGCCGAGGTTCGGGCAAAAGCGCTCCTACCAACTCCCACTGCTCATCCGTCAACAGCTTCTGTCGCTTCTTCATGACAGAAGCTCAACAGCTCAACTCCCTCAAACGTAAGTACCTCACTTGAGGCAGAACCCATTTTTGAAACACGCTCTAGCAAACAAGTACTCGAAAACCCAGCGGCGACCACTCTTCGCCAGAATGATCGATCTGGACCTGTTCTTGTCCAAACGCTTCTTGAAAATTCCACCGCCAAGATCAATAGCCTGGCCTTGCATGACCTGCTTTATTGCAGAGCACAACTCAGCGTCCGTAATGAGCGCTTTGCGCGCTGCCTTAGAAAACCAGGCCGTCTTGAATACCCGTTCAGACCTTCCGGCCTCGCTGGCCATGGAGAAAGTGTAGCACCAGGTGCTATTAAATGTACCAGAAATTCAATCTACTGCACCAGGCAATCCCCAGCCCTCGATTGCAAAAGGAACAGCCTCCCCCAGGGAAGGCTGTTGTATTTCCTTATGCTTTGAAGGTGCGCCTTATCGCAGCCGCAGTGACTTGATCGCTGCCGGCAGATGCTCCTCGAGCAGCCGCGCCCGCGCCGCCGCAATGCCGCCCAGGTACGACGGCGCAGGCGTCGTGGTAAGCACCAGCGCCAGCGCAATCACACTGAAGCAAAGCCCCGCAATCCCGGCCGACACCAGCATGTGATACATGTCGAAGATATCCAGGCCCAGGATCTTGAAGGCCACGTGCTCCAGCGGCTTGATATGCTTGAGCACCGCCAGCGCGAAGAGGAAGAACAGCGCCGCGGTCGAAGTGAGAATCGCCAGCGTGGCGTCCAGGCTGCGATGGAAATTCTGCCGCGAACGGCAGCGCGCACACTCGGCGAAGTGATTTTCGTAGTCCCGGCGCATCTCCGGTGAGATCCCGGAGATGTCATAGCGCCAGCTTGCCAGAATGGCGCCCACTACTCGGTCGGTGCATCGGGTTCGTGCCATAGCCATAAAGACTCGCTTTGCAAAGGATGTGCTCAGCCACCCTACCTGCCGGCGGCTATTGGCAACGGTGGGCTTTCCCTTCCTGGGATGCTCAACCTGGCTCAACGGATTCAATTACTTCCCGCGATTTTCCGCCCGGGCAGGCGTGCCAGACCGCGGTCTTTTCCCGCTGCCGATCCTGTTTGCTGCAATAGATGCCCGTTGTTCTTATTGTAATACGAACCGTCAAAAATAAATTGCTGAAAGAGGTTCATGCTGCGCGGCCACCAGCAGGCGGTTGGCCAGCAGGCTGGCCCGACCCGCGAGAGCGCGCTCGGCAGCCACCCGGGCCAGTTCCGGAAGATTATTGTTTTCAGACAGATGCGCCAGAATCACGTAGGCTGCCTGGCCGTCATACTCGTTGGCCAGAAACCCTGCAGCAGCCTCATTGGAAAGATGCCCAACCCGGGAAAGCACCCGTTGTTTGACCGACCAGGGATACGGCCCGTCGCGCAGCATCTCCAGGTCGTGATTTGACTCAAGCAGCAACAGGTCCACGCCCTGGAGCTGCGCCTTGACGTTGGGAGTCACATAGCCCAGATCGGTGGCAAAGGCCATGCGCACGCCCTCGGCCACAAACACAAAACCCACCGGATCGGCTGCATCGTGCGGAATGGTGAATGGGCTCACGTCAATGTCGCCAATGGCAAAAGGCTGCCCGGCCTGGAAATACTCCACTGCCGGCAGCCAGGTGGGCTCGTCCTTGATCGAGGGTGGGGCCACAGCCGCAGATTCAGGAATCGTAACCTCCGCTACTGGCTCAGGCTCCGGATCGTCCGGCTCGCTTTCTTCGGCTGCGCTCTGCGTCTCGGCCTGCCGTTCGGCGGCCTGGCGCTGGCATTGCTCCAGCCACTGCGCATAGCTCATCTGCCGCCGCGGCGTCAGCCAGCGCATCCAGGCGCGGTGCGTCGCTTCGGTAAAGTACACCGGAATCCCCAGCCGCCGCGCGATCACCGCCAGCCCATTGATGTGGTCCTGGTGCTCGTGGGTCACCACAATCGCGTCCAGGGTCTCGGGTTCTTCGCCAGCCAGCTTCATCCGTCGGAACAGCTCGCGGCAGCTCAGCCCTGCATCTACCAGGATGCGTGTGCGCCTGCCGGTAACCACCGTGCTGTTGCCCTTTGAGCCCGAGGCCAGAACCGTGAAGCGCACCATCCTTCGAGCATAGCGCGAATCCCTTTCCGCCTACAGTGCAAAACCCTGCAACCTGCATGCCAGCCGCTCTCCAGTTCCCGTGGAGCTGCAAGGAGCGAGCAGGGCCGCTCTTTCTTGAGGGGAAAAAGCCGCCTGGCGGCCACGCCTTACTCCATGCCTATTCGAGAACTGCTATAGCATGGCAAGCGCCATCGCGCCCATTCGTGGTATTGAGCGACCCACTTAAATCACGTTACCTAAGCTGCAAAATTGGTGATCCTGCAGTGCCTCGAATGTGCAATCCACTTCTCTTCGCCGAATTGCTACGATCACCACAAATAAAAAACAGCGCCAGGTCGTCGCGCGGATATTGGGGGATTGGGATAGATGAAGACAGTGGGATTCTTTAGATGGCTTTTCACCGGCAAGAACGCGGATGTCAACGGCATCGAGGATCCGTCCTCGGCCTGCACTGCTGAAGACTACGAGGAATTTATCAACTATCTGCGCGGCAGAGATCGGGCATTCAGCAAGCCGGGCCGTTCCATCAAGGAAGAGTTCAAGTTCTGGCTCGCCGATCGCAACAAGAAGCAGGCGCAGACCGCGGCCTACAGCTCCGCGCGCGCTTTCGCAGCAGCGACGCAGAAGTAGCTTCGCGGCAGTCCTTCTGCCGTCTTAACGCGCATCCGTGTGCGGCGCTTCGCACATCAGGGCCAGCGTATTTCCATCCGGGTCGGCAAAGAACGCCATCCACAGCTCGTGGTCAGGCATCTTTGCCACCAGATGCGGCTTGTGCGTGAAGCTGGCTCCGCGCGCCTCTAGCGCCGCATGCGCGGCATGAATCTCCGCCACGCGGAAATACAGAATGGTTCCTCCCGGCTGCACCGGCTTGCCTGCCCCAATCATCAGCCGGATCTCGCCACACTGAAAAAACACCATCGTGCCCGCATCGAACAGATGCCGCATGCCCAGCGTGTTCTGGTAGAAGTCCTTGGCGTGCGCAATGTTGCTCACTGTCAGCGCAATCTGCCCGATCCTGTCCAAGTGCGTATCGGCCTTCACGTCCGGCTCGCTGCCGTTCATGCATCTACCTCTTTCAGCAATTCATCCGGATCGCTCTTCGTCGCGTGCAAAGGCGCGCAGAAACTCCTGCAACAGTTCCGGGCTGGTGCGATGCGCGTGCGCTCCGCTCGCCGGATGCTTCGCCACCCACTCATCGAGCATCGTCAGCAGAATGATCTCCTCGGCTTGCGGACCGCCATTCTCGTCCCACCGCGCCAGAATCCGCGATAGCATCACCGGCGGCTTCACGCCCACAATCTCCTTCGTCTCCGGATGCGCGCAGCGCTCCGCCGGCGACACCACCAGGTACTCGCGGCAGCGCAGCGGACGAATCTCGTGAATGGTGCAGCGCTCTTCTTCGAGAAACGGACACGGCATGCCCAGCGCGAAGTACCTCAACCCCAGCGCGTGCGTCGTCTCTCTGCCGCCTTTCCCGGCAGCGGCCCGAATCTCCTGCGCAATTCCTGCTTCTTCCAGCCGCTCTGCAGTCTTCCGGAAGCGCTCGCGCAATACGGCGCGCCGATCCTCCGGCTGTGTCTCCAGCCACTCTACAAGGACACGCGCCTCGACTGGAGTGATCGGCACCGCTTGACGGCAGCATGCGCCGCATCCTTCGCGGCAGCTCAGCGCATGCCCCTGGCGGCCCGCCTGCAGCACGGCCAGATCGGTCATGAAATTGGACAGGTTTTGCAGCACAGGCAGCAACACCGCCGGCTTCACCAGCCCTTCCGGCAGGTCCGCCTGCACCGCGATGCCGGCGTCGCCCACGCGCAGCGCAAATTCAGCCCTGCCCACTCCCGGCGGCGATGCCCCAGTCCCGCTCGACATGTGCGGCAGTGTAGCACCCACGCAAAACTGGCGGCCACACAATTCAGGCTGCGCAGCGATTAAAATTGCGCGGCCAGAATTCGCGCTTAATCCGCGCCGGGCATCACCGCTGGAATCTCGATCGAAACCAGCGTCCCGCGCCCCGGATTGCTCACCACGTCGAACCGCGCCTGGTCGCCGTAGAGCACCTCCAGCCGCTCCTGCACGTTCTTCATGCCGATGCCCGCGCCGTCACGCCGCAGCGCCGAGGCCGGCCGCTGTCCTATGCCCACCCCATCGTCGGCCACTTCAATCACGATGCGCTCGCCTTCCAGCCGGCTGCGCACGGTCACTGTTCCACCGTGGATACGCGGCTCGAGCCCGTGCTTGATGCTGTTCTCGATCAGCGGCTGCAGCAGGATGCTGGGCACCAGCACCTCCAGCGTGCGCGGATCGATCTCTTTTTCCACGCGCAGCTTGTCCGTGCCGAACCGCACTACCTCGATGTCAAGATAGTCATCGGTAAAGCGCAGCTCCTGGCTCAGCGGCACGTAGGTGTCGTGATCCTTCAAGAGAGCGCGTAGAATGTTGGCAAGCTTCACCGTCATCTCCCGCGCCAGCTCCGGCTGGCTGCGCACCAGCGCGGCAATCGAGTTGAGGGTATTGAACAGAAAGTGCGGATTGATCTGCCGCTGCAGCGCATCCAGCCGCGCTTCCAGCACCAGCCGCTTCTGCTCTTCCAGCGACATCTCCACGCGCAGCGCGTTCCATACCTTCAGCGCAATGCCCACCACGATGGGCGCGCTGAGCCACACCAGCGCCTGCAGCCACATGGTGTCGGCCAGCAGCGCGAACAGCCGGTGCGGAAACGCATGTGCCACCCAGTCGCGCACCATCTCCATCGCCGCAATCAGAAACAGCAGCAGAATCTGCCGGTCGATGCGCGGCTTGCGCAGGTTGCGCCGCACCCATCGGTAGAGGCTCAGGTCAATGAATGGCGTAAACGACCAGACTGCTTCCCTTTCTACAAATCGCTCGATGAACCCCGCAGCCAGCCCCAGCGCCGCATTGAACGGCAGCGACAGGTACTCGTGGTGCAGCATGGCGGGAATCGACAGCACCGCCCCGCTCAACAGTGCCCAGTAAGGCCCAACCAGCAGCCCCAGCAGAACCGTCGTCTCAAACGAGATATCTGCGGCCAGAAAGTTCGGCACCAGGAACCGCAGGTAGACGCCGATAGTCAGCGGCACCAGGAAGAACGCCAGCAGCGCCAGCGTTTGCCGGTGGCGGCGCTGCTCGGCAAAGAACAGCCGCCGGAAGCTCGAAGCGCGCGCCAGGATGCTGGCCACCGAGGCCATCACCCCCAGCTTGACCAGCAGCGTGATGAGAATCAGCGTATCCGTCACGTCACAAATGTATCGCGCCGCGCCGCTGCGTATCGAACGAAACAGGCCATTCTCTCGCCACAACGTAAAATAGAACTATGGCACTGGATAGCGTAAAAAAGATCGCCGAGGCCGATTTCCCTACCCGCTGGGGACACTTCCGCATCCTCGGCTTTGAGGGCGCAACCACGGAATCGCGCCCCGGCTGCGCTCCGGGCTGCGAAACCGAGGGCCTGGTCGCGCTGGTCATGGGCGACATCCACGCCGCCTCGCCGCTGGTGCGCATTCACTCGCAGTGCCTCACCGGCGACGTCTTCGGCTCCCTGCGCTGCGACTGCCGTCTGCAACTGGAGCTCGCGCTCAAAAAAATCGCCGAGGCCGGAGCCGGCATCCTGCTCTACGAGCAGCAGGAGGGCCGCGGCATCGGCCTGATGGCCAAGCTCAAAGCCTATGAGCTGCAGGACCACGGTCGCGACACCGTGGAAGCCAATGAAGAGCTCGGCTTCGCCGCCGACTGTCGCGCCTACGAGCTGCCCGTCGCCGTGCTCAAGCTGCTCGGCGTCTCCGCCGCCCGTCTCATCACCAATAACCCTGACAAGGTCGCTGCACTTGAAACAGCAGGCATCAAGGTAGCCGAGCGCGTCTCCGCTGAAGTCGAGCCGCAGGAGACCTTCGAGCGCTACCTGCGCACCAAGCAGGAAAAGATGGGCCACATTCTGGAGATGGTCGTCAGCGAGGACCAATCGGAATAAGCAGATTCCTCCTAGTACCGTGACTTTGTGGTTTCGTAATCCAATCCACAAGACTTGGGTGCTGGGAAAGCACAAATCCACATGGTCACGGTACTAGGGTGTGCCGTCACGCGATGGTGTAATGTGCGAAGATGGCAGAGTGAGGATGCAATCAGCCGCGTATCACCGTCACGACCTGAGCGATCACGCCTGGGAATTGCTCTCTGTTCATCTTCCAGGACAAAAGGGTCAATGGGGCGGTATCGCCCAGGACAACCGGCGCTTTCTCAACGGTGTTTTCTGAATATTGC
>JASHPJ010000074.1 GCA_030038195.1 Acidobacteriaceae bacterium | reverse complement strand
GCAGGGAACCACAATAATATCTACGAGCAGATCGGGTGCTCAAGCGCGAATGCGGCGTCGCCGATCTGCGCGTGGGACGATAATGCCGGGCCGGACGGCGGGTCGACCTGGATGCACATCACCGGGCCGAACACGAACTTTCTGCAGTCGAACCAGCCAAGCGCGACAGTGCGGTCACTGCATGGGGATTCGGACCTTGGGTTCTATAGCTATCACGGCAACAATGCGCGTCACGCGACAGTGCTGACTGACTCGCCGCAGGTGGCGAACTCGAACCTGAAGTTTGGGGACGCGTACTCAAATGCAGCGGCGTGGCCTTCTATCGATCTGCCGGCCAAGACGGTGTCCATGACCATCTCCGGCAGCACGTTCATGGGCGCGCAGTATATGACTACTGCGGATCAGAGTGCCGGCTTGCGGCCCGAGGGATTGGCAGTCAATGGAGATCTCCAGGCGCAGACCAGTGGCACTCTCCATCAGATGGCGCTCATCAGTTTTGGTCTGGGAAATTGCATTTTCGACGGAGCAACCACAGCGAATGATTGCGTAGCACTGAGCACAAGTACCTTCTCTAGTTCCAGTGCGGTGATGTGTCACGATACTGGTGCGGCGTGTACAGCGATGGCGGCCGGCAACATTGGCAAAGTTGATTTAAGCGTGAGTGCGGCGCCTTCGGCTCCAAGTGCGCCGACAGCCACCACGAACTGCTCATCGAGCTGCACAACGACCTACAGCTACGTGTGGGTGCAGAAGGCGACCAACGATCCGCTGGACCATACGCAGTCTGCGGCATCGAGCGCAGGCAGCGTGTCCAGCGCGGCGAAGCTGACCAGCACGGTGACCAACACCATCTCCGGGTGTACGACGGCTTCGAGCACCAGTCCCTGTGAACTGTTCGAGACGGCAGGTCCAGCTACGGGCTGGCTGTATGAAACGATTTCCACGTCGAGCGTGACCGATAACGGGCTGATCGGGGTGCCGGTGGGCGGTGCGCCGTACTCGGTGGGGGTAATCGATCCGCCGGTGCACGTAAGGCTGGCGACATATTAGCGGCTGCATCGCACTATAGCGTGACCACAATGGAGGAAAGATGATCAAATTAGGTCAATTGGCTAAATTGGCAACAGGAACCATTTCTCCTGATGATTTGCGGGAACTGGTGAGCGGCCTGGGAATCGATGTCACCGTCAATGACGTGAACGAGGAACATAAAGCCGATGCCTTCCAGAGAGTTGCGCAATTTTCCTTAGTCGAAGACGCTCAAGTTAAGCATTTGAGTATCCTGACGTCAGATGGTATTCGGCTAGAAGCGGTCGTTGTGATTCGCTCACTGGACCAAAGTAACAGAAGGCCGAAGAAAGTAGTTGACATTCTGCCAGACACAGCTTTATCTTCAGCCTGATTCTTGTAGTGGCGCCCGTCGCAGAGGATTTTTAAATTAGCCTGCCATTTCGACTTTACCGCTCTATCTGTTATCGGACGTGAATCATATGAACGCTAAGAAGAGGATATCCTTCTATAAACAGACGCGTTCGGCTAACCATCAGCGGTAGTTTCCGCAGCAACTTAATCGTGGGGTGTTGCTGGTGGGGGCGCAGTGGAAGACGGAACCGGCTTGCCGTTGGCTGTGAATGGCTCCATCAGCTCCACGCGGGTCCCGTCGGGATCGTAGAGATTGACCTGGCGCTTGCCGTTCACACCCACGTGCATCTCGAGCGGCTTGCCATAAGCCAGGTACGACTTGTACGCCGGCCGGGATTCAAGTTCGGCAATTGCCTTCTCCATGTTAGAAACTTCGAGTGAAGTGTGGTTCTGCGTGCCGTAGGTCTTCGGCAGCTTCGCGTACAGCATCAGCTCGATATAATCGGTTCCATCCGGGACGCGCAGGTTGATCCAGCTCAGGACCTTGGGGTCGCGACCACCGCGCCAGGTTTCCTTGAAGCCCAGAACGTCCTCATAAAAATGGAGAGACTTTTCGGCATTTCCTACCAGAAAGCCGACGTGGTAGATCGCGTCCGAGATGCGTGTGGGCGGCAGGAACTTACCGGCGGCCTGTGCCTCCCAGCCCGTGGGCAGGCTCTGGACGAACTCGATCAGTGTGCCGTCGGGATCGTGAATCTCGAAGGCGTAATCGCCGGTGCGGGTCTTGCCGCCATTGCCGGACGGCACGGCGATTCCCTTCGAGCGCAGATAGGCGCGCATCTGCTCCACGTTGGAGACCGTGAAGCACAGGTGGCTCATCTCGTTGGGCGGCGAGGATGGCGGATCGGTGAATAGCTCGATGTGCTGGTGATCGTTGATCTTGATGAAGGCGATGCGTACCTGGTCGGTACTGGATCTCTCTGCGCCCGGCTTGTTCAGCGTGTACATCTCGTCGTAGCCCAGCAGGCCATGCCAGAAATCAAGTGCTTTCGGTAGGTCGGAGACGAAGTAGCCCACGTGCGAGATACCGGTGATCGATGGCCGTTCCAGGGGTTGCTCGGGAGCTGCGCCTTGCGCCAAAAACGGCGAGGCAGACAGAGAGAAAGTGGCAAGCGTGAACAAAGTTCTGAGCAAAATTCTGGGCAGGGTGCGCGTTTGGCCCATGATGCGAGTTCCCTTCTCAGTTCCGGATCAGCGCCAGCAGACCTTCCACCTCGGTTTTTTCTTCTGCCGTGAGCCCAAGGAGCGGCGAACGCGGACACCCACCATAGTAGCCGTTGAAGTCGCAGGCATATTTTACGCCGGCGATTCCCAGCCCGCCAACGATGCGGTTGTTGGCGGCGGCGATGCGCTGTTGCTTTTCTTCGGCCAGCTTCAGGTCGTGGTCCTTCCAAGCCAGGTAGATCTCCTGGCAGGCTTGCGGCGCGCAGGCTCCAAAGGCCAGAACCGACCCGCACGCACCGGACTCCAGTGAGGCGAAGACCGTTGAACCGGAGCCGCACAGCACCTGGAAGCCGACTTCCCTGCTCCGGGTCTTGATGGGCACGGCTGGAGGCGCAGTAGCCACGGCGCTGCCGCCGGCCAGATCTCCAGCGGGAACAAATGTGCCGCCGGCTTCAGCCGCCGGGGTGCACATGCGTCCGGTGACGGCTTCAAAGATGGGCGTTACGGTCACGGTGCGGCGCAGTGCGTCCTTGGTGGCGGCGACCGTGTCGCGAATCCGCTCCACGCTGCCGCTCGAATCCTTGATCCCGATAATGTTGGGGTGATTGGCCAGCTCGGCGATGATCTCGATGGGTATTTGATAAGGCACGCACTTGGGAATGTTGTAGAGCAGCACCGGCAGGGGCGACCGGTCTGCAACGCTGTGGAAGTAATGGAGCATGGCCGCCGAGGTCAGTTGGCCGGAGTAGTAGCTGGGTGGACGGACCAGCACGGCATCATAGCGGTATTTGGCCGCAACCTCAGCCAGCGTGACGGTCGCCCCTACGCTCTCGTGGCCCACGCCGGCGACGAGCACCTTTTCCGGTGCAGTGGCCTCGGCGGCTACGCGCAGCACTTCGCGCGACTCGGCGTCGTCCAGCATGACCGCCTCGCCGGTCGAGCCCAGCACGATCATACCCGCCAGCAGGCTGCGCGAGTAGCGGGCCATGTTGGCTTCGAGCTTGCGGAAGTAGATACGCTCGTCTGGATAGAACGGCGTGGTGGTAGCGGCGAAGACTCCCTCAATCAGCATGTCCCGATTGTAAAGCTGCACAGGTCAGAATGGATCAGAGTTTAGCGGGTTTCCCCATCCTGTTGCCAGAATCCGCTACGGCGAATTCTGGCAACAGGATGGGGCACGGGAGTTCTGTGCTCCGGCTTGGCTTGTATCAGCCGCGGAGAAATATCTCAGGTTAAGGCAAGCTGCGTAGCATTTCTTGCGCCATTCTGAGGCAGCGTTGTAAATATCTGTGGACTCGCTATTAACGAACCATGTTCCACGTGGCACGCGAATTTATACCAGTTTTTCCGAGTTTTGCCGGTATTTTTCCACAGCCAGCGTGGAACATGGTGTTCCACGATTGTCAGACCAGATCAGATGACATCGACGACACAAGGTCGACCACCCGCCGACGGGCGCAATTGGATTGTGTGTCGATTCAACTATTGGTTCAACTACTGTTGTACGGGCGCGTTGTCGGCGGGCAGCGGGAGGCGCTGGCGCGCGGGCTGCGAGTTTGTCTGGTCCTGGCCATTCTCCGGATTTGACATTGCAGCCAGCTCCGACTGCCGGTATTTGGGCGAGCTGATATAGCCGTGCACGTGGTCCTTCGAGATTTCGTTGATGACGATCTCGATTGGCTGCTGCGTGTCAGGCTGATAGAACATCGCCGGCTGGTAGAGGTTTACGTGCTTCTGCGTGAGAGTCCGGTCGTCGACGATGAGTTGAAGGTCGGCATACTGGTTCTTGACGTTTGCCTTCTTCAGCTTCACGCTGAGCGGGCCTTCCCGCTTGAACTCCTTCGATTTCTGAATGTCGAATTCCACGTAATTGCGCTCACCCTTCTTTTCGAGGACAACAAGCTCGTCATGGGTGCGGGCGATGGAGCCATTCAGCTCAGTGCGCGCGCTGGCCAGATCGTTGCGCGTGTCCTCGATGGCCTTGTTCTGCTCGTCGAGCTGCGATTGCATCTTGTTGAAACGCTGATCCTGGGCCCTGGAACGACGCGCTGCTGCGTGGAGCGCACCAGCACTTCTGCCGGCGCGGATTGCAGGCGAGGGCTTCGCTTCCGGAGTGGGCGTGGAGGCCGGATTGGCCGCGGCGCTGGTGGCGAGAGCATTCACCCGGGCGACGAGAGCATCGAGCTGGCTGTGGGTCGCGTTGAGCTGGGCTACCATCTGCTGGTTCTGCGCGGCCAGGCTCAGCGCGTTGTGATGCTCACGAATGGCAAGACCGAAGCCGGCTGCACACAAGAGAACCACGGCGACAACCGGAGCCGCACGGCGGGCGCGCGGTGCGATCTCAGGGAATGGGGAGCTGTCAGTGGACTCGAAGGGGTGGTGGGAGTCTTCCATGGGGAACCTCCAGGATAGAGAACTAGCTGGAAGGTTTGCACGTTGGGGTCCAAACCGGAACGCGTCGCAAGCAACTGATTTTTCAAAGAAGACGTGGAAAATGGGCTGACCGGAACTGTATAAAAATTCTCAGATGAAGGAAATTCTTACGCAGCTCTGGGCCATCTGCCTGGATGTACGGCTTCAGGCCCATACCCTTCCCGCAAAACCAAGCTTTTAGACAGGTTCTAAGAATCTGTTTAAAAACCTGATGTTTTGCCTTCTCGGATGAGTTTTTAAACAGGCTTTAAGAATAATTTTCGAGTCTCCGCTCGTGCGCTCGAAACACCTAGCGCACATTCTGATTCACGCGCATCTCGTACTGGCCGCCGAAGTCCCGGCCCCAGGGCTTCCAGCCCCACAACGGGTTGACATGAAAGTAATAGCCGGCAGCGCGACATTCTTCGTACACGGCATTCAAATCCTGAAGGTTTTGGAGACTAACCGGATCAGCCCGGGGCTTGAAGACGGTGATGCCGAAATCGTCCGCCTCGGGGAAGGGATTCATTGTCTCCGCACCGTGATGCACCGTATCTCCGCCCCTGTATGATCCGTTGATCATGGCGTTCAGCCGCTGGCGGACGAGGTTCTGGCGGATCGTGATATGGCCCCGCACCTGGTGCCCCTGGCCGGCCTTCAGATCTGTTTCCATGCGCGCCCGCCATCGTCCGGTTGCCGGATCGAAGGCCGAAGTCAGGCGCTCCACGCTTGCGCCTCGGTTCGGTGCTGCCGACGCGGGATAGGAGTTGCGGATGCCATGGTTCAGAGCGAACCGGCCAATCTCAGGGAGATCGGCGCGTGCGTTTTGAAACCGGTCGTCGCCACCAAGGTCCAGAACCTTGAAGTTGGGGCAGATATTGAACAGGTCGTAGTCTGCGGTGAGTGGGAGCGCGCCTTCCATCTCCGTCATAGGAGAGCCGGTGAGCGACTTTGTCCGGCATATCACCTGTACCGGCTCGCCCTCACCCGTATTGTTCAAGCGGACGAGGATGGCGAAGTGAGTATTTGCCGGACCGGTCGAGACAGCGCGAAACGAATGCGGGCGGCCTGGGCAGACGATCGCACCCTGCTTCTGATAACGCTCGTGCCCCGTCTGGACGAAGGTCCACTTGACCTGGATCAGCCGCAGCCGCTCGAGTTCGTCAAGCCTCCACTTCGGCAGAACCAGCGGAGCAGCTTTAACATCGCCCATGCCGTGGCTGCCCAACGAGTGCTCGACTTCTACGTTCAAAGCCGGAACGCGGCTTTTGCCCTGGTACTTGCTCAGCTCCTGGTTCACGCAGATCAGCCCGGCCTGCGGTCCCCAGTCTGACGACTTGCCATGCACGGACATACCCTTGGTCGGGTAGTTGTGCTCGATAAGAGAGGTGCACAGCTTGTTGACGTTGCGCACCATGATCCAAAGGTCCAGGTCGTCGGCGACTCGCTGAAAGGCCGGAAGATGCGACGGCGCAATACCGGATTCGTTGAGCGATAGCGGGCCTCTAATCATGGATCCCTCCCCTATCCGGCCAACATATCACATCAGAACCTCATCGCATATGGATGCATGATGGCCTGTGGCTCCTGGGGCGGGTGGACCACCCTATGCTTTTCCATCGTTCGTCCCGCTATGATCGGGGATGCTCCATCCTTGAATCGTTCTTTGATTCAAGGATGGAAGTGCATCATTCCATCCGAAGTGTAGCATCGTCCCATCACGCCCAAAGGACTTGTCTGCTTCCAGAACTGCGGGGTCTTTTCCTTCATGGCTTCAGTTGTTACTGGAGAGAGCCGCTGCAATTCAACGCGCTCTTGTTGATAGCTCCGGGTCTGCCATTGCCTCGTGCAGTTGCTGCAGCGCGTAGACCGTCGTCGCATGCTTCTGCATCGCGGCAATCCCCTCGGCGGCTGCCTGTGCTGCGGCGATGGTAGTAATGGTGGGGACGCGAGCAGTGACAGCGGCGCGTCGAATAGCCTTCTCGTCGAAGAAGGTGTCCTGGCCGCGTGGGGTGTTCACGATAAGCTGGATGCGCCCGCCCTTGATGAGATCGACAACGTTCGGGCGGCCTTCCATCACCTTGAAGACCCGCTCTACGGTCATGCCGGCTTTTTCAAGCACGTTGGCCGTGCCCTCGGTCGCCACGATCCTGAAGCCCAGGTGCACGTAGCGCCGGGCCAGCTCGACGGCGGCTGTCTTGTCGTGGTCGTTGACGCTGAAGAAGACCGTGCCGCCGGTGGGCAGAAGCTGGCCGGCGGAGAGCTGCGCCTTGGCGAAGGCTTCGCCAAAAGTGGCGGCGACGCCCATCACCTCGCCGGTGGATTTCATCTCCGGACCGAGGACGGTATCGACGCCGGCGAACTTGTTCCAGGGGAAGACCGGCGACTTTACATAAGAATGCGTGCCGGTGCCTAGGTCTTTGCCGGCGGCGAGCTGCTCGGGAAGCAGGTCGCGGAGCTTGCGGCCGGTCATGAGCCGCGAAGCAATCTTGGCCAGCGGGATGCCGGTAGCCTTGGAGACATAGGGAACGGTCCGCGAGGCGCGCGGGTTCACCTCGATGACATATATATGATCGCACCCCCCGGCATCTTTCTGGATGGCGAACTGGAGGTTGACCAGGCCGACAACCTTGAGCGCCAGGGCCAGCTTGCGCGTGTAGGCGCGGAGGGTTTCCAGGGTCGGCTCGGCGATGCTGACGGCGGGGAGCACGCAGGAAGAGTCGCCGGAGTGGATGCCAGCTTCCTCGATATGCTGCATGATGCCGGCGATGATCACGTCTTCCGAGTCGCAGAGGGCGTCGATATCGACCTCGACAGCGTTCTCAAGGAAGTGGTCGATGAGCACCGGCCGTTCCTGGGAGTACTCGACAGCCTCGCGCATGTAGCGGGAGACGGCTTCAGCGTCATACGCGATGACCATGGCCCGGCCGCCAAGCACGTAGCTGGGCCGGACCAGCACCGGGTAGCCGATCCGCTCAGCGACAGAGAGAGCCTGCTCCACGCTGGTAGCCGTGCCCCCCGGCGGCTGCGGGATGCCCAGTTCTTCAAGCAGCTTGCCGAAACGCTTGCGATCCTCGGCCAGGTCGATCGACTCGGGCGAGGTGCCGATAATCGGCACGCCTGCGGCGCGCAGGCGCTGCGCCAGGTTGAGCGGGGTCTGGCCGCCAAACTGGACGATCATCCCGATCTTTGCGCCGGACTGCGCCTCGTGGTTGTAGACAGCCAGCACGTCTTCGAGGGTAAGCGGCTCAAAGTAGAGCCGGTCGCTGGTGTCGTAGTCGGTGGAGACGGTCTCGGGGTTGCAATTGACCATGATCGTCTCGTAGCCATCTTCCTTGAGCGCGAAGGCTGCATGGCAGCAGCAGTAGTCGAACTCGATGCCCTGGCCGATGCGGTTCGGTCCCGAGCCAAGGATGATGATCTTCGGCTTCGAGGTTGGCGGCGCCTCGTCCTCCTCGTCGTAAGTCGAATAGAGATAAGGGGTCATAGACTCGAACTCGGCGGCGCAGGTGTCCACCAGCTTGAAGACCGGGTGGATGCCGTGGCCCTCGCGCAGTTCCCTCACCTGCTTCACGCCTTCGTGGCCTTCGAGCTTCCATTCGGCGGCGATGCGCTCGTCGCTCAGGCCGAGTCGCTTGAGTTTGTGAAGCTGCTCCGAACTGATCTCCTTGGGACTCGTCGCGGAGATACTCATCTGCGCCAGTGTGACTTCACGGATCTGGTGCAGGAACCAGGGGTCCATGCCGGTGAGACGGGCGACTTCGCGGACGGTCATGCCACGCTCGAAGGCAAAGCGCAGGTAAGCCAGCCGTTCTGGCCGTGGGGTCACCAGCATCTGTGTAAGCCGTCTTGGCTCAAGAACTTCCGAACCAGTCTTCTTGCCGGTTTCAAGGGCGCGCCAGGCTTTCATGAGCGCTTCCTTGAAGGTGCGGCCCATGGCCATCACCTCGCCCACGGACTTCATCTGCGGGCCGAGCGTGTCGTCGGAGCCGGGGAACTTCTCGAACTGCCACTTGGGAATCTTGACGACCACATAATCGATCGTCGGCTCGAAGCAGGCCGGGGTCTTGCGGGTAATGTCGTTGGGAATCTCGTCGAGCGTGTAGCCTACGGCCAGCTTGGCGGCGATCTTGGCGATCGGGAAGCCGGTCGCCTTCGACGCCAGGGCCGAGGAGCGTGAGACGCGCGGGTTCATTTCGATGACTGTCATGCGGCCATCGACTGGGTTGACGGCGAACTGGACGTTGGAGCCGCCGGTCTCGACGCCGATCTCGCGCATGACGGCGATGGCCGCATCGCGCATCTTCTGGTATTCGCGGTCGGTGAGGGTCTGCGCCGGGGCCACGGTGATGGAGTCGCCGGTGTGCACACCCATCGGATCGAAATTCTCGATCGAGCAGATAATAATGACGTTATCCGCTAGGTCACGCATCACTTCGAGCTCGAACTCCTTCCAGCCGAGGACGGACTCTTCGATGAGGCACTCGTGGACGGGCGAGAGATCAAGGCCGCGGGCCAGGATCTCCATCAGCTCTTCGCGGTTATAGGCGATGCCGCCTCCAGAGCCGCCCAGGGTGAAGCTGGGACGGATAAGCACCGGGAAGCCGAGCTTGCTGGCAAAGTCCAGGCCGTCGCGTAAATTATTCACAAGCGCGGACTTGGAGACTTCAAGGCCAATGCGGATCATGGCATCTTTGAAGAGCAGCCGGTCCTCGGCTTTCTTGATCGCTTCGAGCTTGGCGCCGATCAGCTCGACGTTATAGCGGTCGAGGATCCCGGAGTCGGCCAGGTCGACAGCGAGGTTGAGCGCCGTCTGCCCACCGACGGTGGGCAACAGGGCAAACTTGCCCTTGCTGCGGCTGGCGGACAGCATCTCCGCCTCGATGCGGATGATCTCCTCGACGTACTCGCGGGTGAGCGGCTCGATATAAGTACGGTCGGCCAGCTCGGGGTCGGTCATGATAGTGGCTGGGTTGGAGTTTACCAGCATCACCTCGTAGCCCTCTTGTTTCAGAGCCTTGCAGGCCTGGGTGCCCGAGTAGTCGAACTCGGCCGACTGCCCGATAACGATCGGGCCGGAGCCGATCACGAGGATTTTCTGAATGTCATTTCTGCGTGGCATGTGCTTAGCTTGAGACCTCTCTGATGGCCACTGCGCGTGCCTTGAGAGATAGGAGCAAGTTTTCGAAACTTAGCTCAGAAGAAGGCTCGATGTAGAGCCCCGTGTGGGCCATTTGCTGATTCGTGAGAATCAGAGCAGCGCTGTCGTACAGGCGCTCACGAATTAGTTTCGTGAGAAGCACTTCATACCTTTTTGCATAAGAAGCGCCGCGAAATTCCTCAAACACCTTGAAATGAGGCTCTTGAACACCTACTGGTGTCAGAGATTTCTTTGTTTCTTCAAGAACCATCACGTAGCCGAGCCACGGGCGCAAGGATGGAGTAAAAGCTCCTTCTCGAAAGGCTGCCCACAAGTCGGTAGCGTTGCCAAGAGCTTCTTCTGTCCGATTGTTAAAGTTGTTTCCAAAAGAACCAACTTGCGATTTGAACTCCATGACGGCAATCAGACTCTTATCACGCGCAATAAGCAGATCCCATTTTTTTTCTGCTCGATACCAGCCGGGGAGCTCGACCCTTTTGGATGTGTAGATCGATGTATGGTCTACTCCAGCTTCGACAAGGAAGTCTCGAAGCAGTTCGACGAATCCATCAAGCTGTTTGCCGCCGGTAACCGCCGTGCGACTGCCGGAATCGCGCGCACCTGTACGACTCCCTTGTCGGTCGGCCTGCTTTTGACGAGTATTCCAGAAATGCTGAATAGCCTCCGACAACCGATCTTGCCAATAAGGCTGGAGGCTCATGCTTCCTCCCGCTGTATTAGCTGTGGATGCCAGAAAAGGCCGCCTGTTTCACGGTAGAAGCGCGCAATTGCCAAGTTGTTGTATTTGTGACTGATTTCGTAACCTACACTATGCCGCCCCGTGCGGGCTGCTGCAATAGCATTGGTGCCCGAACCAGAGAATGGATCAAGGACTACGTCTCCCGCAAAGCTGAACATTCTAATCAGCCGCTCTGCCAGCTCAATTGGATAGGGCGCAGGGTGATCTTTTGTCGAAGCGCCTGTCACTCCGCTCCAGATTTGCTGGAACCAGCTTTGATAGTTATCTGCACTGATCACCGATAAAAGCCGCTTGGCAACAGTCGGCTTTCTGTAACCACCCGGCTTGCGAAACATCAGGATAAATTCAACATCATTCTTGATAACTGCATTAGGTTCATACGGCTTACCGAGAAAACCGCCGCCACCATCTACCTCATAAGCCGCATTTGCAATCTTGTACCAAATGATCGGCGCGAGATTATCAAATCCAATTTTTCGGCAAAGCTCCTGAATTGCAGCATGCAAAGCTACGACTGTGTGCCTGCCCTCGTTCTGTCTGCGCGAAAGGCAAACATCACCAACAACACAAATTAATCTACCACCAGGAACCAGAAGGTTGAAAGAGGAACGCCAGACTTGAGCAAGTTGATCGAGAAAAACCTCGTAGTCGCGCACATGGCCTAGCTGGCCATCTACTTCGTCGTATCGTTTCAGTGTCCAGTAAGGTGGCGAAGTAAGTATCAGATGCACGCTTGCCGGTGCAAGCAGGTGCATGCTACGTGCATCTCCCTGAACCAGATAGTGGCTCGTTGGTATCTGTAAAAGTGCTTGTTCAATGAAACCGATTGCGCGTCTGTCGCGGGCAATACGTGGAATGTCTGTCTGATCCAGGGAGGTAATGTTGAGCGATTCAGGAAGATAAGAAATCAGCTCCACTTCCGGGAACTCAATCCCGGCAACAGGAGGCTCAAGCTTCCGAACCGCTGCGTGTGACGTCATCCCTTCCACTCCTCCATCATCTGGCGGAAGTCGCGGAAGAGGTAGTGGGAATCGTGCGGGCCGGGGGCGGCTTCGGGGTGGTACTGCACGCTGAACAGCGGCAGCGTCTTGTGGCGCAAACCCTCCAGTGTGTTGTCATTTAAGTCCACATGAGTCAGCTCAACCTCATTGATATTGATCGACTCAGGATCGACGGCGAAGTTGTGGTTGTGGGCGGTGATCTCCACCTTGCCGGTTGCGTTGTTGCGGACCGGATGGTTGCCGCCGTGGTGGCCAAACTTGAGCTTGTACGTTTTGCCGCCGAGGGCCAGGCCACAGAGTTGGTGGCCGAGGCAGATGCCGAAGATGGGCACGCGGCCCATCATCTGGCGAATGGCGCGGACAGCGTAATCGACCGGCTCAGGGTCACCGGGACCGTTCGAGAGGAAGACGCCGTCCGGTCTCAGGCCCAGGACGTCGTCGGCCGTCGTCTCAGCCGGAACCACCGTAGTGCGGCAGCCCTCGCGTGCCAACATACGCAGAATATTATGCTTGATGCCAAAATCATAAGCTACAACATGAAGTTTCTTTTCTTCCCCATTCAAAACAAGCGAATTGGGAAGAAATGGATTCTCGGCTTGGTTGCGTGCGTCATCGGCGTCGAAGGCGTAAATGGATGGAGTGGTTACCACCTTTGCCAGGTCGGTTCCGTCCATCTTCTTGATTTTTTGGGCTTTTTGGATGAGGATATCAGCATTATCCTCAATGGTTGAAATCACGCCGCGCATCACGCCGTGGGTGCGGAGATGGCGGACCAGGGCGCGGGTATCGATCTCGGCCAGCACCGGGACGGTGTAGCGCTCCATGTACTCGTCAGTGACCTGCTCGGAGCGCCAGTTGGAGCTGATGGCCGAGAACTCGCGGACGATCAGGCCTTCGATGAAAGGCCTGATCGACTCGTTGTCTGCCTGGTTGGTGCCGTAATTCCCGATCTGGGGGTTGGTGAGAACGACGATCTGGCCGGCGTAGGAGGGATCGGTAGCGATCTCCTGGTAACCGGTAAGTGATGTATTAAAAACAACTTCTCCCTGGCATTCACCGGGATGGCCGTAGCCCTGGCCGCGGAAGATGCGCCCGTCTTCGAGCGCGAGAATCGCCTGCATTGCCGCTCCGAGGAGTGGATTCAATCGATTTTAGCAGAAGTCGGGCGGTGGATTTCTCGGCATTTGCGGTGAACTAACGCAACACGCCGGCGTCCTTGGCCGGCCAGTAGACAAAAACCGCCTTGCCGTAGATCAGGTCCCGGGCCACAGGGCCGAACTCCCTGGAATCAGAGGAGATCGAGCGATGGTCACCCATCATGAAGTAGCAGCCCTCGGGGACGGTCATCTCCGGCATAGAGCGGGTGTCGCGATAGGCCTGGGGCACGTAAGGTTCACGCAGTGGTTTGTCGTTGAGCCACACCTGGCCGCGGACGATATAGATCCGATCGCCGGGAAGCGCAATTACCCGTTTGATGTAGCTCTTTTCCGGATCTTTTGGGTACCGGAAGACCACGATGTCACCGCGCTCGATGGCTTCGATGTGATAAACAAATTTGTTGATAAAAAGCCGGTCACGGTCTTCGAGACGGGGCAGCATGCTGGTGCCTTCCACGCGCACCGGCTGGTAGAGAAAGGTAATGATCAGCACCGAGGCGGCAGCGGAGATAAGCAGGTCACGAAACCACAGGCCGATGGTGCTGGATTTGGGTCCAGGAGTTGCAACTGGCCGCCCGGCCGAAGGCGGTTGAGGCGAGGGGGGATCGGGGAAAGCTGGCATGACCTGGTTATCCTTGTCGGATCCATATCTATCTTATTTTTCATATGGATCGCTGTATCGGCCGGACTGCGGCGCTCAGCTCCGTCTTCGCTTGTGCGGAAGCTCTCCTCGACGGGTGCGAAGCGGGCTGCGGCTGACTCATCCTGCGTGCCCAACACGAGTATAGATGAGAAGCCGGTGCAATAGTTTTCATCAGCGGCCCGTGCATAAGATTTACGGTACGCCGGTACGGAAACAGCGCGGTCGGCGACTATGGACGGCGTTCCGATCTTCCCGTGTGAAGCAGGAGCCGGTGGCTGCTCCGAACGGCATTTGCACGTTACCAACGCGATACACCGAAGGCGCGAATCGTATACATCGGCCTGGAGGGTAATGCCTCTTTCGGTGGATTGTTGGCCTGATATACGAATGCTTAAATCAACCCATAAATCTAAAGAGAGGTTGCGGTAGGGACGATCATTGCCGCTCAAATACTAGAATGGCGACTTACCAGCAGTACTCCGAAGTTGTAGCCGCGTACGGCTACACCCTGCCCCCCCCGGCACAGCCCCAGGCGAACCGGATCGGGTTGGCGCTGCTCTATGCAGCTATCGGCGTAGCGCTCGGCACCATGACAGGAACCGGCATGGCAGTCGTCAGCATGCAGCCGGGCGGAGTGGCTGGGTGGGCGCATCGTCTCAGTCTGCCGAACCTCTCAAGCGTCGCGAGAATTGCTCCCCCGGTAGCACACGCTCCAAGTGTGCCCGTGACGGCGCACGCTACCCCTGCGCCCGCCATTCAGGCGCGCGTGGCGACTCCGGCAACACCGGCTGCGCCCGTGCAGGCAAAGATTGCCGTGCCAGCAGCTCCGGCACCGATCGCGCATCCCGGCATTCCGGCCAGGGTCGCGCACCCGGCAGTGGCCGAGGCCAGCATTGACACCAGGGTCCTGCACCCGGTCGCAGTGCGTCATGAGGCGGCGAGCGCGAAGCTGGCGCCTGCTCCCGCTGTTTCCGTGGCCCATGCGGCTCCGGCGACAAAACCGGCTGCCGCGCCGGTGAAGCTTGCAGCGCTCCGCCTGCCGACAGCGCTTCCCGTTCCCGCCGTGGTTGCGGTGAGCCTGGATGAAGAGGTGGCGCCGGCCGTGTTCTACAGCGAAGGCGATGCCACGGTTGTGGATTACGATTCCACACTGGACACGATTCTGACCAGCGACGGCAGAACCTTCGTCATCGGCCCCACGGTGGCCATGAGCAATGCGGCCTCGTGGAACGACTTTCGCTCCAACGTTCACTACCGCTGCGACCAGGGCGGCAAGTGCACCCTGACCCGCGCCGGAGTCATCGCGCTCAACGCAAAGCTTATTTAGAAACAGGTCACTCTTGAACAGCTCTCTCCTGCCGCCTTTCAGGAAAGCTCAAAAAAGACGGCCAGACTGAACAAGGAAGTTCACAACCGGGCCAGGCAGCAAAGAGTTCGATCGACATCCGGGGCTGAGAAGTTCAGCCCAATCAGCGAAACCGAGTATGGCGCGTTTCACAGGCATCCCCCAGAGGCTTTCTGAAACGGCGCTGCAAAGAACAACGCGACACCGAACCGAAAACTCAATCTCCTAACCTCGCGCGGCACTCCATCTGAAAAGCTGGAGCCGCGCGACAGCAGTTTGACGGCAGGACGAATCGATCTTTGACAAAGCGCTGGCAATTGCGGTTGTGAAGACGGCGCAACGGCGAGACAGGTCTACCGGCAGCCGAGGGTTCCGGGAGGGCAGATCATCTGCGAGCGGTCCGGTTTCTGGATGGGCTTGGGTTGATTCGGCGACGGAACAAGAGTTGCAGGTGCCCCAGTTGATCCGGCGGGAGCCAGGTTCTCTTCTTCCAGGAGCAGCGGACGCTGCAGCACCATCTCTACCTGCGTGCCCGCGTCGATGTTCACATCGGCTCCGCGGGTGAAGAGCGAGACCAGGCCAGCCGCCGCCAGACCGGCGCCGACGCCAGCCAGCCCACCGGCAAGTGGGTGACCCGAGTCGAGGCCTCCGATGGCGCCCACGGTAGCTCCGGTGGGGACGGAGATTTTTGCCACTTCGCCGGCATTCCGCCCCTTGTCGCCATCCTGCTCGACAGTGCCTTCCTGGTCGTCTTTGACGGTCTGTTTCTTGGCGCCGGGCAGCGCATCCACTACGCCGGGAATCTCCACCACTGTGCCGTTGGGAAAGATGATCGAGGTGAAGTGCATGTCGAGCTGTGCTCTTCCTTTCACGCGGCCGGCGCGCGCCACGCGATCAACTACGCCTTGCACATAGACTCCCACGGGAAGCATGACCCGGTTGCCGACGACCACCGGAAAGATCGAGGTCAGGTAGACGCCATCGCCGGGTTTGGCGCTCCGGGTATTGATCGCGTTTTTCAACTGAAGCAGGACTTTGGTTCCGGCGGGGACGGTATAGGTCTTCTGGGTGGGAGCGATGCCGACGGCCGGAGCCGGCTGCGCGGCCGGTGTGGCAGGAGCAGGCGTCTGCGCGAACCCTGGACTCGCGGCTACCAGGCTGGTGAAAACTGCTGCCGGCAAAAATCGAAGTGGCACACGCATGGCATTCCTCCGTGGGGTTCGTCACTCGGATAGACGAGAGGCTCGGAATCAAGGATAGCCCGAACCGGGCGGCGAACGTGAAAAATGAGCAGACGCGGCTTTGATCGGAGGTGATTCGGAGTACGATGCAGAAAGGCGATGAATCCTGAATCAGCCTCTCTGGCCCCAGCTTCAGTCCATGCGCGAGAGCGCTTCCCTGCCGCCTGCCGGGTGCTGGAAGACGCGATGGCGGCCCGCGCGTTTCCTGGCT
>JASHPJ010000073.1 GCA_030038195.1 Acidobacteriaceae bacterium | reverse complement strand
CGACCAGGCAGCGTGTCCTTGATCCGTTGCCACTGCGCTTCGTTCAACTCATAGCGGCTTGCCATATCCGCAAGTCAAACAAATCAAATCCCAGATGCATAGTCTATATGTGGATACGCCCTAGGTCTCTGACCGCTTAGTTTTGTACCAATTGGAGGTGCCAGGTCTTCCGCCGCTGTCCGCCGCGGCGGAAGACCTGGGAAACCACGATGCTGACGGAACAAATTCATGCGGTCAGGGATCTAGAGTATTTTTCCGGCTCCTGCGCCAGCACCTGCTCATAGAACCGCACATATTGCGGCACCACCAGCGTGGCGCAGAACCGCTGCTGTGCGGCCTTGCGCGCGGCGCAGCGCATGGCTTCGAGCCGCGTGGGGTCATTGAGCAGGCTCAGCGCTCCGGCGGCCATCGCGTTCACGTCGCCTACATCGTAGAGCAGGCCGCTGATGCCGTCGTCGATCAGCTCGGGTACGCCGCCCACGCGCGTGGCGATCGATGGCACCTTGCACGCCATGGCTTCCAGCGCGGCCAGGCCGAAGGACTCGAGCTCGCTGGGCATGAGCAGGATATCGGCCAGCGGCAGCAGCTCGTTGACGCGCTCGAGCTTGCCCAGGAAGCGCACCTTGTTGTGAATACCCAGGTCGTGCGCCAGCCACTCGGCCGCCGAGCGGTCCGGCCCGTCGCCCACCAGCACAAGCTGCGCCGGCCGCTCCTTCACCACGCGCGCAAAGATCTTCACCGCGTCCACCACGCGCTTGACCGGCCTGAAGTTGGACAGATGCATCAGGATCGCCTCGTTCGGCGCGGCGAGATGGAGCCTTGCCTTTGCGCGCACATCCGCGTCCGTGATGGGCGTGTACACATCGCAGTTCACGAAGTTGGTGATCGTCTCAATGGGCCGCGTCACGCCGAAGTCGGCGATGGTTTTTTCCTTCAGGTAATTCGAGATGCTGGTAACGCCGTCGCTTTCCTGGATGCCGTGCCGCGTAATGGCCAGGTAGCTGCGGTCGAGGCCCACCAGCGTGATGTCGGTCCCGTGCAGCGTGGTGACAAACGGCAGCCTGCGCCCGCGGCTGGCGAGCATCTGCCGCGCCAGCAGCGCGCTTACCGAGTGCGGAATGGCGTAGTGCACGTGCAGCAGGTCGAGCGCGTAGAACTCGGCCACCTCGGCCATGCGCGAGGCCAGCGCCAGGTCGTAAGGAGGGAACTCGAAGAGCGGATAATTCGAGACCGGAACCTCGTGATAGAAGATGCCTTCGTCGCGGCCGTTCAGCCGGAAGGGCTGCGAGTACGAGATAAAGTGCACCTCGTGGCCCAGCCCGGCCAGTTCGATACCCAGCTCGGTGGCCACAACTCCTGAGCCGCCGTAGGTGGGGTAGCATGTAATCCCGATGCGCATACAGCCTTCGTGAAAAGAGACGTAGATTCCGGCTTCCTAATGGACGCGCGGCCCGGCCAGGAAGATTCAATCGCTAGGTAAAACACCGGCCTCCGTTTGCGGAGCTTGGGCACTGGGTTAGTTTGAAGGGTACGAGCTTTATTGATTCCTGCAGAAATAATGTCCTGCCTGTCATCCTGAGCGAAGTCCGCCGCCGCGACGAGTCGAAGGTCAAAGATCCGCTGTGGCGGGACCTGCGGTTGTCTTTCTTCTTTGCTGATAGGACATTTATTTTGCAACTTTCAATAGCCCCTGAGGTACAAAAAATGCCCAAACTGGCCCACTACTGAGCCTGCAGGTCGGCAAACGAGATCAGCTCGATCTCCGGGAACTCGCGGATGGCCAGGAGCGCATCGCGCTCGATCTCCCGCGAAGCGCGCAGCCGCGTTCTTACCCGTGCCAGGTCGGCGTCGTTGTAGCCCGGATGCGTCACCAGCTCCCACGTCCCCTCAGGCAGCCGGTTCAGCAGAGACCGGACCATCGCGGCATTCAAAACTCCCGTGCCCACCACAGCGATGGTCCCATCCGTCGTGGCCAAGCCTTCTTCGGCAATGATCCGGGTGCACGCCGGCTTGAGCCAGCGCAACACGCTTACCTCGGCCACGCGCGCCCACTTTGTGCCTGCCGAGGCGCGCACCGCCCACGCCGGCTCAAAGGGATTGCGCACCGCACGAATGCCGCACGCCCGGGCCGCGCGCAGCACGGCGCGCAGCACCCGCGGGAACATATGCGTGTGCTTGTGCGTGTCGATATGCGTGATGCGAACGCCGCGGCTCTGCAGGCGCTCGATCTGCGCGCGCGCTTCGGCTTCAATCTCTGCGGGTCGAATGCGCCGCGTAAGGAGCCTGCTTAAGAACGCAGTCAGCGAGATGCCAAAGCTGCCGGTCTTTGCATCGATGAGCATGGGGATCGCGCGCGCCGGCAGCGCCGGCTCGCCATCCACCAGCACGATGTGGCATCCCACGCCCAGCGTCGGCGTGGCTCGCGCCAGCTTAATCGCTGCGTCGGTCGCGCCGGCACGCGCCATCAGTGTCGTGCTGGTCAGCACGCCGGCGCAGTGCAGATCGGCCACTGCGCGGTTTACTCCGTCGGTCAGCCCAAAGTCGTCCGCATTGACAATCAGTCGCTTCACCGGCTGAGTGTATCAAGTCCGCCCCGGACAATTGCCTGGATGCGAAGTGGCTCAGTTTAAAAAAAGTGCGAGCCGGCCGATAACGAAACTCTCGGGAAAATGCGCGAAGTGCCCGGCACGGCTTCAAGCCGTGCCGGAGGGGCAGTATGAACTCACTCACTATCCTATGCGGCCGCCGCGCGCAGCAACTATACTCCCACTGGTATCATAAGAAAAGGCTGCGATTCGCCACGCGGCCTGAGCGTGGGCGGTTAGCTCAGTTGGTTAGAGCGCCTGCCTTACAAGCAGGAGGTCGCAGGTTCGAGCCCTGCACTGCCCACCATTGCGCAGCGCGTCCGATGCCGCGCAGCGCCATCCTGTGCATGTGTGTTGCGATCTTTCAGGCCCTGCTCTCTGTTTCTGCGAAAGCCGCGCCGCGATCATCGAAGAGGCCAGCCCGAAAATTTTCCAGGATCATCTGTGAGCGAACTCGACTTATATCATCGCATGCTGGCTGTAGCTCTCGAAGAAGCGCGCCAGGGACTTGCCGAGGGCGGCATCCCCATCGGCGCGGCGCTGTTTACGCGTACCGGAGAGCTGGTGAGCCGCGGCCACAACCGGCGCGTGCAGCAGGGCGACCCCAGCGTGCACGGCGAAACAGACGCTTTCCGCCGCGCCGGCCGGCAGCGCAGCTATCGCCATCTCGTCATGGTCACTACGCTGGCCCCCTGCTGGTACTGCAGCGGACTGGTGCGGCAATTCCGCATCGGCACGCTGGTGGTGGGCGAAAGCCGCACCTTCACCGGAGGCCTCGACTGGCTGCGCGCAAACGGGGTCAGCGTCATCGACCTCGACAGCCGCGAGTGTCGCACGCTGTTAGAGAGTTACATCGCAGCGCACCCTGACGTCTGGAACGAAGATATCGGCGAAGCGTAGCGGACGCGAAAGCGCGCATGCGGGGGTGATCTTCATGGACTCCGCCGCCGTCGTGCCCGCCACTCGCGTCTCGTGCTCTTTCATGACTCGCGCACGCGCACGCTCATCTGCACCTCGACCAGCGCATTGCGTGGCAGCGCGCTCATGCCCAGTGCCGCGCGCACATGCCGGCCCGCCTCGCCAAACACCTTTACCAGCAGGTCAGAGCAGCCGTTGATCACCTCCGGCGCGTCGCCGAAACCGGGAGCAGCATTGACGTATCCATTCACGCTCACCACCTCGGCCACACGGTCCAGCGAGCCCAGCTCGCGGCGAATGACGGCAAGCTGCGTCAGGGCGCAGGCTCGCGCCGCCGCATACCCATCTTCCACCGTGCGGTCCACGCCGGCCATGCCGGTGATGATGCCATCCGGCCCCGTGGAGACCACGCCCGAGAGGTATAACATCGCCCCCACGCGTTTTGCCGGAATGTACGTGCCGCCCGGCGCAGGCGGCTGCGGCAGCTCAATGCCCAGTGAGACGAGATTCTTCTCTGCAGATTCCATAGCAGGACTGTAGCACGCGCGGTCAAGAATTTCTTTGGCGTCTTTGCGGCCGTCACGTTAGCATGAGCCATGCCCAGAGCGCTTCTGGCCGTGTTTCTGGCCGCAGGCTTGGCTGCTTCCGTTGCCGCGGCTCCTCGCTCTATTATGCGCGCGCAGCGCTCGTCGCCCGGCGATCTCGAAGTGGGCGGAGAGTTGGCCGGTCTTCTACCCGGTTCCACGCGCTACGTCCGCTACCAGGATCTGCTCGAGCTTCCGCAGGAGACGTACACCGTAAGCGACGACTCGAACCTGCTGCGCAATACGGTCATCGGCGGCGTCGCGCTCGCCACGCTGGCGTGTCTCTTCGGCCGATTGCCTGGTTCCACGCTCATCGTGGCCATCTGCTACGACCGCTATCGCACCAACTATCCGCGCGATTATCGCGCCGAACACCATCCGCTGCTGGTTCTGCGCATCGACGGCAAGCTTAGCGACCAGTGGCCGCGCACGCCGGACGGAGGCTCGCTCGGTCCTTATCTCATCTCGCATCCCTTCTTCAAGCCGGCCTTCCAAGTGCTCTCACACCAGGACGAGCCGCAGATTCCTTACGGTGTTACCCATCTCGAATTCCGCCGCGCATCGGTGGTCTTCGGCGCCATCCGTCCGCCCGGCCAATGGCCTGCGGATTCGCCTGTCGAGCAGGGCTACCGCATCGCGCGCCAGGACTGCTTCCGCTGCCACAACAGCGGCGCCGAAGGCGGCCAGATGTCCGGCAAACCCTGGCTGGAGCTCGGCTCGATTGCGCAATCCGATCCCGACCGCTTCAAGCGCATCATCCGCAATCCCACTTCTGTTGCCGCAGGCGCCAGAATACCCGGCGAGCCCGGCTATGACGACGCCACGCTCCAGGCTCTCACCGCGTATTTCAAGACGTTTTCGCCGCCCTCGCGCCGATAGTGCAGCGTCCCCAAAGTTCACCGCATATTCGCTTTGTCATAACGGATGGACGCTATCGTTCAATCGTGGCTTCGATATAGCCATGCGGCTCATCGATGGGAACAAAGATGTGGTTTGGATTATCCTGCCCAAACGGACTCAGGTCCGCAAGCAGGTGATGCAGATTCGGCATGGTGAGATGAATCCGCTCGATCTCCGGCGCCGCCGCCAGCGCCGCCTTGCCCATGTCGAACAGCGTGTGCTGCACGCTCATGCTCATGTGCCCGGCAAACTCCTTGAGCAGCGCGGCAAGAATCCGCGCGCGCGCCGCGGCGAAATCCACAGAGGCCGAAGCATAGTCCCACGTCACCGTTACGCGCGTGCCGAAGATGCGGTCCGTCGCCGGCTTCAGCGTGGTAAGCCTGTCCTTGATATAACCAGTGAAGGCGGACTTCGTCGTCTTCAAAATCGTCAGCCCGTCCACGCCGGATGAGATTGTCCAGGCGCCGCCTTTTTCCTTCGCAGCGCTTGTGGTCCGCACCTCGGCCCCGTTCATCCTGAACGTGGTGGCGTCGGGCTCGCCGTCGACAATCATCCGTTCCCACGCCTTTTCGTCGATCTCCACGCTCGCCTTCGACACCTGCGGATGATTGCCCAGCAGATAATCGCCCAGCTCCATGGCAAACTCTTCGAGCGTGACGGCCTTTGAGCCGCACGCAATCGAGTAGACGGTGTTCTTCATCGTGTCTGTGGGCAGAATGCAGCGATTGTCCGCCTGCGTGAAGCTGATCTCGAAGTCGCCCTGCAGCAGCACGCGCACAGTCCACTCGTCGAACTCGTGCCGGTCGCCATGCCGCGTGATCCGCGACAGCCGCACCCGCGATTTTCCGTAGCGATTCTCACCCAGTCTCGCCATCTCCCGGCTTCCTCCGTCTTAACTTCCCCGTGTTTTAACTTCCTCGATAGGTTGTGTAGCTGTTGTCGCTCAACAGCAGCGGTAGGTGATAATGCCCTTCGCCGCTGCAGGTAAAGGTGATCGGAATCTCCGGATAGATGCTGGCGCGGCCCTGGAGCTTGAGGTATGCGCCTGTCTCGAAGGTCAGGCGATAGACGCCCGCAGGCGCATCCTGCGCCAGATCGCGGCAGCGCCCATCCGCATCTGTCTCGCTCGCGGCAACCGGAGCCCAGCGCCCGGTCTTGCGCCGGTCCAGCTCGCGCCGTTCCAGTTTCACCGCGATTCCCGCCGCCGGTCTGCCCGTCACCGCGTCCAGCACGTGTGTCGTAATTCTGCTCATTCCACCAGCCACTTTCCCAGACGTATCTGCGTAATCTGTCTCTGCTGTTCGGCTGCCTCGCGCAGCTCCGCTTCGCGGCTGCTGGCAAGCCGCCGGTTCAGGATCGCCAGCATCTCATCCGCGCTCTTGCCCGTGGCGCAGACAATATAGGTGAAGCCGTAGCGCTCTTCGTAAAGCGCATTGCCCACCGCCAGCTCGGCCAGCGTCCGCCCGGTTGCGCGTGCCGTCGATGATTGCTCCTGCGCCGACCACGCGGCCGATTGGGCCGCGGCATGAGCGGCATTTTTCCTGCCGATCCGCGGATGGCAAGCGAAAGCCTCCATCCAGTCCGGCTCCTGCATCGCGGCCCACACGCGGTCTGCCACCGCGCTCAGCTCCTGCACGCTCGTCACCGGCCGCAGGGCAACCATCGCTCGCGCCCAGCGCTTCGATCCGCAGCAGGCCATCATCGCGTTGAAGGCGATGGCCTCGTCCGCCGCGTTCCAGGCCGCGAGCGTCACGTTCATGTACGCTGCTCCTCCCGGCTCCATTCCAGCAGAAACTCCTCGAGCAGGTTGGCGGCCACGCGCTGCCTGTATTCGGCCGTCGAGCGGATGTCGTCGATAGGCTGCGCCTCGGCCAGGATCGTTTCCCGCGCGGCAATGATCGTCTCCTTCGTGATGCATTGGCCCAGCAGCGCATTTTCCGTCTGCGGCATCCGCGCCGGATAAGCCGCCAGACTCGCCGCGCCCAGGCGAACCTCGCGGATGACGCCGTATTCCAGGAGCGCCGTTGCCGCCAGCGCCACCTTCGAGATGGCCATGGCGCGCCGCGTTCCCACCTTGCGCAGATACTGCCGGTGCCGCGCAAACCGCCGCGGCAGATGCACCGCGTAGAGCAGTTCGTCAGGAGCAAGAACATTGCTCTTGTAGCCGGTGTGAAACGCAGAGTAGGGAACGCGCCGCCTGCCGCGCACAGAGATCATCTCGATCTCCGCATCGTAGGCGAGCAGCGCCGGCGACGAGTCCGCGGCGGGCGATCCGTTCACCAGGTTACCGCCCAGCGTGGCGCGGCTCTGGTTGGCGATAGAGCCAATCCAGGCCGACGCTTTCGCCAGCAGCGGAAACTCTTCGGCAACGATCGCATGGCAGCGCAGATCGATAAACGTCGTGCCCGCGCCAATCGCAACGCCGTCGGCACTCGCTTGAATGAAGCGCAGATCGGCGATGCCCCACAGGCTTACCAGCTTCGTCGCTTTCAGCCGCCCCGCCGCATGCGCCACCATGATCTCCGTGCCGCCCGCAATCGGCATCCACGCCCCCTGCTCGGCCGCGAGCAGGTCGAGCACCGCGGCGAGGCTGCCCGGTGCGACGAGCGCGTGCGACTCGGCATTACCGCGCATCGGAGGCGCCCTCCCCTGCGGATTCGGGCTGCTGTGTCGTGGCTGCAATGACTGACGCGAAGATGCGCATGAATCCCGTGCACCGGCAGAGATTGCCGGCAAGTCCTTCGCGAATCTGCGCCATGCTTGGATGCGGATTGCGCTCGATCAACTGCGCCGCAGCCATCAGCATGCCCGGTGTGCAGATGCCGCACTGCGCGCCGCCGCACTGCAAGAACGCCTCCTGCAGCGGATGCAGCACGCCGTTGCGCGCCAGTCCTTCCACGGTCTGAATCGTCGCGCCCGCGGCCTGCAGCACGGGCACCAAGCAACTGTTCACCAGCTCGCCGTTCATACGCACCGAGCAGGAGCCGCACTCGCCTTCGCCGCATCCCTCCTTGGCACCGGTCAAATGCAGGTCCTCGCGCAGCACGTCGAGAAGACGCTTCATCGCCGGCGCCTGCACGGTGCGGCTTTCACCGTTCACCGTCATGCGGATGGCGGGCCACTGCGCGCTCATGGCAGAGCCGGCTCCTCGACGGGCTGGCGCGCGCCGAGCCGCTCGAACAGGTCCTCAGGCAGCAGCGGAATCGCGTTGAATGCAACGCCCGTCGCATCGCGGATTGCATTCAGAATGGCCGGCGCAGGCCCGTCGTGGGGCAGCTCGCCGATGCCCTTGGCGCCATATCCCCCATAGCGGAAGGGAATCTCCTCGAAGATCACGTGAATGGGCGGAACGTCCTCGGCCGTGGGCATGATGTAGTTGGTCATCTGGTTGTTAGCCATGTGCCCGTTCTGCCAGACCACCTTTTCATAGAGCGCGTAGCCAATGCCTTGTGCTACGCCGCCCTCGATCTGCCCCTTGGCCAGTACTGGATGCAGCACGCGGCCCACCTCCTGTACGGTCCAGAACTCTTCCACTTCGGCCGAATAAGTGACGGTGTCCACGGCAACCTGCGCCGCGTAGATTGCCCACGCATAGGCCCCATAGGCTTCGCCGTGATATGTCTTGTCGTCCCAGTGGATGCCTGGCGGCGCTTCATAGCGGCACAGCGACTCCACTTTGCCATGCGCCGCGCGATAGCGGTCGCATGCGGCGAAGAATGCATCGCGCGACGCGCGCTCGCCAAGTCCCGCATCCTGGCGCAGCATCGCCAGCAACTGCAGGCTGGCGCGCTCGATAAGCCGGCCCACCACCATTGACGTGCGCGAAGCCACGGTAGGCCCGCTGTTGGGGATGTGCGCCGTGTCTGCCGGCGCCATGATCACGTCGCTGAACTCGACGCCGAGCGCCTCGGCCGCAATCTGCGTGAGAATCGTGTTGGTGCCCTGGCCGAACTCCGTGTTTGAAACCAGCACGCGCGCCTTGTGATCCGCTGGAACATCCACGCCGGCGAGCGAGTTGAGATAAAGCTCGCCCGAGCCCGTAAATCCTGAGCCGTGATAAAATGCCGCGATGCCCATGCCGCGCTTCACCGCGCTGGTCGCGTTCTCGTGCGCATAGCGCTCGCGCCGGACGTAGTAGCCGCTTTCGGCCAGCGCGCGGTCGAGCAACTGGTCGAGAATGACCGGCTCGCGCATCAACTGGTCGGTGGCGTTCCTGTCGCCGTCGTGAAGAAAATTGCTGCGCCGCAGTTCGATGGGATCGATGCCCAGCGATGCGGCAATCTCGTCCATGTGCCGCTCGATGGCAAAGATGGCCTGCGGCGCGCCGAAGCCGCGAAACGCTCCGTAGGGAACGGTATTCGTTGCCCATGCCCGCGCGTGCACGCGAATATTCGGGCACACGTAAGGTCCGCAGGAGTGAAGCGTGGCCCGCGACAGCACCGTGGCCGAAAGCGTGGAATACGCGCCTCCGTCCGTGGCCAGGTCGATCTCCATGGCCAGCAGCCGGCCCTCCTTGTCGAGCGCGGTGCGATGGCGCACGCGCGAAGGATGCCGCTTGGTCGTCGCGGCCAGGTCCTCCATGCGGTCGTAGACCATCTTCACCACGTGGCCGCTCTTCATGGCCAGCAGCCCCGCGTGCGAAGCGAGCGTAGACGGATAATCTTCCTTGCCGCCGAATGCGCCGCCGGTCTCGGTCTGGATCACGCGCACTTTCTCGTCAGGCAGATCGAAGACCGAGCGCAGCGTCTTGTGCACGTAATACGGGCACTGCAACGAGCCCCATACGGTAATGCCGTTCTCCACGCTCCACTCTGCGATCATGCCATTGTTTTCGATGTACAGATGCTCCTGCGCGCCGGTGCGGTATTCACCCTCTACGATATGTGCCGCCGCGGCCCACGCCGCATCCGCGTCGCCTTTTTCCAGCAGGAAGCTTTTGATGATGTTGTCTTCGCCCAGGATGATCGGGTTCTGTTTCTCGCTTTCTTCAATCGAGAGCACCGCAGGCAGCAGATCGTACTCGATCTTCACTGCGCCAACGGCGTCGAGCAGCTTGTGCTTGTCAGGATGCGCAAGCAGCAGGATCGGTTCGTCACAATGATTCACCTGTCCTTCGGCTAGGCAGGGCTGATCGGCCACGACGAGCTGGATGCGATTTTTGCCCGGCACATCGGCTGCGGTGACAACGGTGAACGCGCTCCAGTCGATGCGCGGATCGAAGGCGATGGAGCGGATGATGCCGCGCGGAATGGTGCTGCGCACCGTGGCTCCGTGCCACATGCCTTCGCGCGCCACGTCGTCCACGTACACGGCGCGGCCCACCAGCTTGTCCACGCCCTCTTTTCTGGGTACGGTGGCGCCAACGATGCGGGTTGTCGCAGTCGTGCTCATGGTTGGGGATACCCAGAGTTCCGCGCGGGTTGAGGCATAGCATACCTCGGCGCGCGGAAGATTGAAAGCGCCTACGACGCCAGTTCGGCAAGAGTGCGTGCCAGCACGTGCACGCCGCTGCCGATCCACTCCGGCGATGCGTACTCGTCCGGCCTGTGGCTTACTCCGCCGCGGCAGGGGATAAACAGCATGGCCACCGGTGCAATGCGCGCCATAAAGAGCGAGTCGTGATAGGCGCGGCTCACCATCTTCTTGTAGCTCTTGCCCGCTGCTTTGGCTGACTCTTCCAGCTTGTTGAGAATCGCCGCGTCGCACGTGGCCGGCGGGTCGGCGTTCACCAGTTCTGTCGTGATCTCTACGCCACGGCGCGACGCAACGGCGTCGCAGGCCGCCGCCAGCGCCTTGAGCACGCCATCGCGGCGCGTGCCGTCGATGTCGCGCACGTCCGTCGTAATCGTCACGCGTGAAGGAATGCTGTTCACCGCGCCGGGAAACACCTCGCACACGCCAACCGTGGCCACGGTGTCGATAGCGCCGGTGGACTTGGCGGCGGACTCAAGCGCCAGGATCAACTCCGCCGCGGCGGCCAGCGCGTCCTTGCGCCCCGGCATCAGCCGTCCGCCGGCGTGTCCGCCCTCGCCTTCGATCACGATCTTCTGGCTCGCCGGCGCGGCGATGTGCGTCACCAATCCGAGATCGACGCCCTCCTGCTCGAGCAACGGGCCCTGTTCAATGTGCAGCTCGACAAACTGGTGCCAGTGTCCGGAGGGTAGCGCAACCGATTCAAGCGATCCCTTGAAGCCGGCCTGTGCGCGCCACTCTTCCAGTCCGCGGCCATCCTTGTCGCGCAGCTCGAGCGCCTGAGACGGCGTGAGCACGTTGGCCATCATGCGGCTGCCTAGGCAGCCAATGCCGAAGCGCGTTGGTTCTTCTGACGTAAAGATCACCAGCTCGATCGACCGCCGCGGCTCGAATCCAAGCTGCTGCAGCACGCGAATCGCCTCCAGCCCGCCCAGCACGCCCGCGCATCCGTCGTACAGGCCGGCATTGGGAATGGCATCGATGTGCGAGCCGGTGCCCACCGGCGCAAGCGTGCGGTCGCTGCCCTGCCAGCGCGCGAAGGTGTTGCCAATTGCATCTTCCGTCACGGTAAGCCCGGCGTCGGCGCACAGTTTCTTCACGTAGGCGCGCGCCCGCCTGTCGGCTTCACCGAACACCACGCGCGTCACCACCGGCGGCGCGGCCTCGGAGATTTGCGCCAGCGTCTGCAACTCCGAGACGAGCCTGTCAATGCTGAGTGCCGGATGAGCCGTCGTCATGCGATTCATGCTCCCAAAGGATGCCTGCGCCAGTCTTTGTAGATGAGGTACTTCGCCGGCTTCTTGCCCAGCGCGCCAAACCACTGCGGACAGTACGGTCTCATCCAGATGAAGTCGCCCGCCTCGACCGGATACCACGCGTCGCCGAGCCGGTAGATGCCCCCGCCCTCGAGCATCAACAGCCCGTGCTCCATCGCGTGAATCTCCACCATGCTCAGCGCGGCGCCCGGATCGTAGGTCATGGTATTCACGGCAAAGTCGTAAGGCGGCCCGTCGGGCATCAGCGCGCGCACGCGCAGCCCGTCGTCGCCCATCAGCGGAACGCCGGTAATCTTCGACTCGTCGCCGATCGCAATCTCCGGCGCATCAGCGCCCGGCTGCGGCTGATAAATTTTCTCGATCACCGCAGCGCGGGATGCGCTTGTTGCTCGAACCTTGTGCTCCGCGCCCTGCGGCAGATATGCATATCCGCCGCGCGTGAGCGTGACCGCCGAATCACCGGCCTCCACGATCAACCCGCCTTCGAGGACATAAACAAACCGCTGCGCAGGAGTGGGCCCGAGCATTCCGCCCGCGGCAAACTCCGCGGTCATCTGCGTGAAAGCCGCACCCAGCCGTGGCGTCGCGTGCAGGATGAAATCGACGTTTTCTGCGCCGGGCAGCGGTGCGCGGACGAAGGTATCCGGCGTTTGCAGCAGGTGATCGGCCTTCAAACTGCTTCGAGTTGCTCCCAGAGGATGCAAATGCGACCTCGATTGAGGAGGAATCCCCAAATGCGTTGTTCGATTTTAACCGACTTTAATGCGCCTCGGTCGCCAATCGCTCAAGAAACCTGCGCGCCACATGCAGCGAGGCCTCCACGTCCTCCTCGCGCGCGGCTTCGTCAGGATGATGGCTCACCCCGCCCGGACTGCGCAGAAACAGCATCGCCGTGGGCATGCGCGCGGCCATCACCATCGCGTCATGGCCTGCGCCGCTGGTCATGCGCCTGGCTGCAAAGCCCGCAGCTTCCATGGCCTCGGCAAGAAACGCGGTGAGCCGTTCCTCCATGGGCACAGCGGGCTGATCCATCTGGCGCCTGCACGTGAGCGTGAGTCCGCGCCGTTCCGCGATTGCTTCGGCGCGCTCCAGCAGCGCATTTACCGCTGCAGTGCGCGTGCTGTCCTGCGCATGGCGCAGGTCGAGGCCCACCGTTGCGGAGCCGGCAACCACGTTGCCGGCGTTGGGCGCGGCCTCGATTTTTCCAACCGTAGCCACAAGACCGTCTGTATTTTTTGCCAGCGTTTCGACGGCCACGATCCACTCGGCGGCCGCGGCCAGCGCATCGCGGCGCAGATGCATGGGCGTGGTGCCCGCGTGATTGGCGTGGCCGGTGAAAATGAGGCTCAGGCGCGTCTGGCCCACGATGGCCGTAACCGCGGCAACGCTGAGACCTTCCGCCTCCAGAACCGGGCCTTGCTCGATGTGGACTTCAACGAATGCGCATGCATCCGCATCGGCTGTGGCTTCTTCGATTCGTGCCGAATCGAGCCCGAAGGCGCGGATGGCTTCCTCGACCGTGATCCCTTCCGCATCCCTGATAGCCAGCAAAGACGCATCGAAACGTCCCGCCACGGCGCGGCTGCCGAGGAACGGCATGCCAAAGCGCACGCCCTCTTCTTCAGAAAATGCGATCACTTCGATAGCCAGCGGGAAATCGATCTCCTGCGCCAGTGCAACCCATTCGAGCGCAAGTGTGACGCCTAGCACGCCGTCAAACGCGCCCGCATCGGGCACCGTATCCACGTGCGAGCCGAGGAGGATGCGTCGCGATGCGCCCTTTGCCGGCTGCCACAGGCCGCGCAGGTTGCCCACGGCATCCACATGCACAGTCATGCCCAGCGCCTTCATGCGCGTGGCGAGCAGCGCATGCACGTCGCGCATGGGCGGGGTAAGAAAGCGGCGCGTAATGCGGCCCGGCTCCTCGCTCATGGCCGCGATCCGGCGGCACTCTTCCATCGCTCTTTGCGCGCGTTCTCTCATGCTCGCGTCCATTCTCTGCCGCGCGGCTCGCCGGCGAATCTTTCCTGCACAAAAATCTGCTCTCCGCGCAGCCACGTCTCACGCACGCGTCCACGCAACTGCGCGCCCAGGTAAGGCGAGAGCTTGTGTCGAAAGCGCAGATCGTCCCGCGTCACCGTCCACGCTGCATCCGGATCAAAGACGGCAAAATCCGCATCTGCGCCTGCCGCCAGTGCGCCTTTGCGGCCGGCCAGTCCGGCCAGCCGCGCAGGAGCAGCGGCCATCCACTCGGCAATGCTCTCGATGCCGATTCCACGGCGGCGCATCGCGGTCCACACAACAGGCAGCGCCAGCCCCAGCGAAGCGATGCCGCCCCAGGCCTGGTCGAAGCGGCCTTCGTCCTTGCGCTTCATCGCCGGCGGGCAGGGGGAGTGGTCGGTTGTGATCATATCGATGAGGCCGGATTCAAGTCCCCGCCAGAGCGCATCGCGGTTTTTCGCCTCGCGAATGGGCGGGGCGCACTTGTATTCTGTCGCGCCGTCGGGGATGTCTTCGGCGGCGAACCAGAGGTAGTGGGCGCAGGTTTCCGCGGTGACCGGCGTGCCGCGCTTGCGCGCCAGCTCCAGGAGCTTCAAAGCGGCGCCTGCGCTGGACAGATGAACGATGTGAATCGGGGTCTGAAACTCATCCGCCAGCCGGACGAGCAGCGCAATCGCGTCGCTCTCCGCCAATCCTGGCCGCGAGGCCAGGTACTTTACGTACCTGCGCCAGCCGGCGTCAGAAGCCGATAGCGCTTTCGTAGCCTCGTCCACCGGGCCAGCCAGTTCGGCGTGCGCCAGCAGGGGCAGCCCCGTGCCGCGCAGCTTTTTAAGAGCCAGCCGCAGATCGGCCTCATCGACCCACGCAAAGCCGTCAATGCCGGAGTGGATCAGGAAGCATTTGAAGCCCGGAACGCCGGCCCGCGCCAATCCGGGCAGGGAATCGGCGTTACCGCGGACCACCCCGCCCCACGCGGCCCAGTCTACCCACGTCTTGCCTTGGGCCGCCTTGCGCTTGGCTGCGAGGGCCTCTACGTTAATGATCTCCGGCACGCAGTTCAAAGGCATGTCCACGAGCATGGTCACACCGCCCGCGGCTGCCGCCTGCGTAGCCGTCGCAAAGCCCTCCCACTCGGTGCGGCCCGGCTCGTTGATATGCACGTGGGTGTCCACCAGGCCGGGCAACAGAACCAGGTCGCCATAATCGTGCAGTATGGCTCCGGCCGGCGCGTCGCCCCAACCGCACACATCGCAGATGCGCCCATCCCGGACCACCACCGTTGCGGCGCAAAGGCCATCGGGAGCCAGCACGCGTTTCGAGCGGAAGGCCTGTTCCATCTTTTACTTACTTTCGCCGGTTGGGGCAGCCCAGGGCAAGAGCGCCATGGGCGCTCCGGCGCGCTTCCGTGACGCTGGCCGGCAGCCGCTCTCTGCGCGAAGATTTTTCAGCTGCGCAGCCGGCTCAACAAGTCCTGCGGATGGACCGGCTTGGCCAGGATTTCGAACTCGTAGCCCTGGGTGCGGGCTTTTTCCAGCAGGTCGGCGGTGGCCGCCTGGCCGGAAAAGAGCAGAATCTTGATGGACGGCAGCAGGGCACGGATCCGAATGGCCGCGTCGATACCGTTCAGGTCAGCCATGATTACGTCGGAAATGAGCATATCCGGCTCGAAGGTCGAGGCCAGTTCGAGTGCCCGTTCTCCGGAGTAAACTGCGCGCGCGTCAAAGCCGCTCTGGTTCAGGATCATGGTGAGCGTGTCGGCAATGACGCGCTCGTCATCGGCTACCAGAACTTTAGGTTTCGCATTGGTCTCGGGCATACTCTCCTGGGTGCTTGCATGAATGGGTTTCTTGTCTGGCAGGCATGTATTTTACACAACCTGTTTGCGGTTCGCTGCCATGACTGCAGACTTTTTACAATGATACGCTGAGCCAGGGCAAATTACGCCTTATTGCGGTTAACCCCGGTTCTTGAAAGGAGTTGCGGTGCCGGAATCTTCCGGTCGTTGGCGCAGCCGGACCGCTGCAGGGCGCCGATTCATCGGAAATCAAAGTGCCAGCCATACAATTGCAAAAGACGCATCAGCTTTTTTCTTATGTGCAAACCGGCAGGCAGCTTTTGCCCGCGGAGGCCTCGAAATCCCGTCGTTTTGCGCGCCCTGAAGCGGCGAGCCGCAGGCTGGCTGCGCGGCGTTCACTTTGAATTTCAAGCGGAGAACCATGCATGCAGGAAACGGTTATCCCCACCCAGACTCCGGCCACGGCCGCTGAAGCCATCATCCGCGCCGAGCGGATCGAGAAATATTACGCCCAGCCCAGCGAAAACCGCATCCAGGTCATCTCCGCGACAGATTTAAGCATCGTTCCCGGCGAGATTCTTGCCTTGCTCGGCCCCTCCGGTTCGGGCAAATCCACCATGCTGCGCATGCTCACCGGTCTTTCCACCCCGTCGACCGGCCGCGTCTACTGGCATGAGAAGCCCATCTCTGAGGCCGAGATCAACGTTTCGATCGTATTCCAGAACTTTGCGCTTTTCCC